>NZ_JABBFX010000004.1:0-300000 GCF_012927085.1 Ramlibacter agri
GGGCGTGCTGCTGGACGCGGGAGCCGAACTGCTCCCCACAGCCTGCGGTGCCTGCTCCGGCTACGGCGGCAGCATCCCGGACGGCGCCAACGTGGTGGCGACCACCGCGCGCAACTTCAAGGGCCGCATGGGCTCGGCGACCGCGCAGGTCTACCTGGCCTCGCCGTACACGGTGGCAGCCTCCGCGCTGCGAGGCCGCATCACCGACCCGCGCGAGGTGCTGGCATGAGCGACAAGGACCAGCACAAGGTCTGGCGCCTGGGCGCCGACATCGACACCGACCAGCTCGCCCCCGGCGCGTACATGAAGCTGGGCATCGACGGCATTGCGCCGCATTGCCTGGAGGTCGTGCGCCCCGAGTTCGCAGCCGCGGTTCGGCAAGGTGATGTCATCGCCGCCGGCCCCAACTTCGGCATCGGTTCCTCGCGCGAGCAAGCCGCCGGCGCACTGGTGCAACTGGGCGTGCGCGCGGTGATCGCCCCCAGCTTCAGCGGCCTGTTCTTCCGCAACGCCTTCAACCTCGGACTGCTCTTGCTGACCTGCAAGGAAGCAGAACAACTGAACGAAGGCGAACAGGTCACGCTCGACCTGCAGCAGATGCAGGTCGTAACCGCAAATGGTCGGCAACTGGCCTGCGACCCCATCCCCGATTTCCTGCTCGACATGGTGCAGGCGGGTGGCCTGATGAACACGTTGCGGCGCCGCCTGCAGCAGTCTCCCTCGACCCGAGCCGCATCATGAGCAAGTCCCCCGCACCCAGCCTCGTCCGCAACCAGCCGCTGCCCGAAGGCACGCCGCACGTGCCGGTGGTGATCGTCGGCGCCGGCGCCTGCGGCCTCACGACCGCCATCCGCTTGCGCGACGCCGGCATGGACTGCGTGCTGCTGGAACGCGACCAGGTGCCGCAAGGTTCCACCGCGCTGTCCTCGGGTTTCATTCCCGCTGCCGGCACGCGGCTGCAGCAATCCAAGGGCATCGAGGACTCGCAGGCGCTGTTCGCCGAAGACGTGGTCGCGAAGACCCACGGCGAGGCCGCGCCGCACCTGGTGCAGGCCTACACCCGCGCCGTGCCGCAGGCGATCGACTCGCTGGAAGCGCATGGCATCGTCTTCGAAGTGCTGGAAGGCTTCCTTTACCCCGGCCACCGTGCGCTGCGCATGCACGCCGTGCCGCAGCGCACCGGGGCCGCGCTGGTCGCGGCGCTGGAGCGGACGGCGACGGCAGCCGGCGCGGACATCCTCACCGAGGCGCTGGTGCGCGAGCTGTGGCTGGATGGCGATCGCATTGCCGGCATCGGCTACGTGCGGCCCGATGGCGGCATGGAACACATCGCCTGCGACGAGGTGGTGCTGGCCTGCAACGGCTTCGGCGGCAACCAGGAGATGGTGCGCGAACTGCTGCCCGAGATGGCGAACGCCGATTACGGCGGCCACGTGGGCAACGACGGCACCGCCATCGCCTGGGGCAAGCAGCTGGGCGCGCGGCTGGCGGACCTGCGCGCCTACCAGGGCCACGGCTCCTGGGTCATCCCGCAGGGCGCCCTGATGACGTGGGCCGTCATCATGGAAGGCGGCGTGCAGATCAACGGGGAGGGCAAGCGCTTCCACGACGAGACGCACGGCTACTCCGAAGCGGCCGTGCACGTGCTGCACCAGCCGGGGCGCGTCGCCTGGAACGTCTTCGACGAGCCGCTGCTTGCGTTGGCCCGCACCTTCCCCGATTTCGTCGAGGCCGAGAAGGCCGGCGCGCTGCGCACCGCGCAGAACGAGGACGAACTGGCCAAGCTGCTTGGCTGCGACCCGCGCGCGCTGCGCGAGACGCTGGCAGGCGTCGCCGCCGGCCGCACCGACGCATTCGGCCGCAGCTTCAAGCGCGCGCTGGCCGCGCCTTTCCATGCGGTCAAGGTGACCGGGGCGCTGTTCCACACCCAAGGCGGCCTGGACATCGACGAGCAGTGCCGTGTGCTGCGCACCGACGGCACGCCGCTGCCCAACCTGGTCGCCGCCGGCGGTGCGGCGCGGGGCGTGTCGGGCAACGACGTGTCCGGTTACCTGTCCGGCAATGGCCTCCTCAGTGCCGTGGGCGGCGGCTGGGTGGCTGCGGGCACCGTCATCGATCGCTTGAAGGCCTGAGAGCGACGCCGGCGCGGAATATTGCGCGCCGCGCCGGGGAGGGCGGCAGGCGCGCTCAAGCATAATTCCGGCGATGCGCCAGATCGTCCTCGACACCGAAACCACCGGCCTGTCCGCCGAAACCGGCGACCGCATCATCGAGATCGGCTGCGTGGAGCTGCTGGCCCGCAAGCTGACCGGCAACAACAAGCACTTCTACCTGAACCCGGAGCGCGACTCGCACGAGGACGCGCTGAAGGTGCACGGCATCAGCAACGAGTTCCTGCGGGACAAGCCCAAGTTCGCCGCCGTCGTCGACGAACTGATGGAGTACTGCGCCGGCGCCGAGATCATCATCCACAACGCCTCGTTCGACATCGGCTTCCTGAACAAGGAGCTGGAGCTGCTGGGGCGGCCGCCCTTCACGGGCCACGTGTCCAAGGTGACCGACTCGCTGGCCATGGCCAAGGAGCTGTTCCCGGGCAAGCGCAACAGCCTGGACGCCCTGTGCGACCGGCTGGAAGTGGACAACTCCGGCCGGACTCTGCACGGCGCGCTGCTGGACGCGGAGCTGCTGGCCGACGTCTACATCAACATGACGCGCGGCCAGGACGCGCTGCTGATGGACGTAGCGGATTCCGGCGCCGTGGGCGCCATCGTGACCCGCGTCGACCTGCGCCAGTTCACGCTGCCGGTGCTGCTGGCCAACGACCAGGAAGCGGCCGAACACGAGGACATGCTGAAGCAGTTGGACAAGGCGAGCGGCGGCAAGACAGTCTGGCGTCAGGTCCCTGTTTCAACTGTGGCATAATCGCTTTCTTCGCTGCACAACAGCAGCGAAATCGGGTGATTAGCTCAGCGGTAGAGCACTGCCTTCACACGGCAGGGGTCGCAGGTTCAAACCCTGCATCACCCACCAATCTCAAGGCCTCGTAAGTCAATGATTTACGAGGCCTTTTCAATTCTCAAGGCGTCCCGATCGTTCCCTCATTGGCCCGCTTGGCTGTCGAAAATGCGGCTTCGCGACAGTTTTGCGCCAATGCCCTCCTGTACCCGCCGCAAGGCTTTTTCAGGAGAAATGATCGATGGCTACCTTTGCAAAGCGCACTTACCAAACCTGGCGCGTGAAGTCCGAGAAGTCGGGCGTCCGTCAGCGCACCTTTCCCACCGAGGAAGCCGCACTGACCCATGCGCGTGAACTCGCCGATGCCGGCTTCTCGGATGCGAAGGTCGTGGCGTTTACTTCCACATCGTGGCAGGTGCGCATCCGCACCGAGCTCGTGGGGGAGTTGACCAAGACCTTCAAGACCAAAGCGGAAGCGTCACAGTGGGCCAAGGAGCGGGAAGGAGAGATCGCCAAGCGCGAATTCGTGGACTACCGAACCGCGGACCAAACCACCCTCGGACAGCTGCTGCAGAAGTACGAATCGAAGAAGCTCGGCGACAAGCCTGCTGATCATCCCGACAAAAGTCGGGTGCACAAGCTGTGCCGCCACCCGATCACCAGGTTCAAGATGTCTGTCATCCAGCCGAGTGACTTCGCTACCTATCGCGATCAGCGCCTCAAGGGTGAATTCGTGGAGCGAACGGCATCGGGGGCCGAGATCCGGTGGGACGCGGTCAAAGGGGCAACGGTCAACAAGGAACTGGAGCTGATGGCGCGGGTCATCGCGCTCGCGCGCAAGGAATGGCACCTCCACCTGGCAAGAAATCCCGCATCTGGACTGTTGGTCAAACGCGTCGAGCTCACCGAGGCGGACGAGCGCGACCGCCGGCTGCACACCGAAGCAATGCGGGAGAACCTGGTCCCGTCCCGCGATCGCCGTAAGAGCGCGGACGACGAGTTCGAACTCGACCCCGAGACCGACGAACTGCTGGCGATGAGCCAGACGGAGCAGCAATTGCTGCTGCGGGCTGCCAGGTACCCCGAGTGGTTTCGGCCACGAAAGAAAGTAGTAACGGTGGCCACGTTGCGGGCCCGCAAGAAGGCTCAGGAGAAGCCGCGGATCAAGACCCGCTTGAGGCGCAGCGCGAAGGTGTGGCCGATCATCAGCTTCGCGATCGAAACTGCGATGCGGCGAGGAGAGATGCTCAAGCTTCGCTGGGAGTACGTGTATCTCAAAGACGGTTACCTGTTGCTGCCCGGAAGCATCACCAAAAACCGGAAGAAGCGGCTGGTTCCCCTGAGCCTGCGTGCGAAGCGCATCCTGCAAACCCGCCCGCGTACGTCTGAGTTCGTGTTCGACACCACGAAGGACACGATCAAGAAGGGGTTCGAGCGTGCCAAGCAGCGCGTCAACGTCGAAGACTTGCGCGTGCATGACCTTCGCCATGAGGGCACCAGTCGCCTTTTCGAGCGCACCAGCCTGCGGTCTGAAGAAATTGGGCACATCACGGGTCACAACGATCCGCGCATGCTCAAGCGTTACTACAACATGCGGCCGGAGGAGTTCGTCCAGCGCTTCCAGAGCTCCTTCGTCAAGTGACATCCAGGCCCGCGCTGTTCGGGCGGGCAGGACGCGGCGCAAATAGTGGCCGAGTACACCGGGTACAGCCGGTACAGGCCGTATAGGCGGTACAGGCGATATAGGCGGTACAGGCGGTACAGGCGGTACAGGCGGTACAGGCGGTACAGGCGGTACAGGCTTCGCCGTTCAGTGTGACAGCCATTGAGCGGGTCAATCCCCGCGCCGGTATTCCCACCACAGAAGCGCCAATCCCACCGCGGCCGGGCCGCAGAGCACGAGAAGATACAGGACTTCCATCAAGTACCCCCAGGAAAGCAACGTCATGTTGGTCCTTCCTGCTGGGCCCGGTCCCTGAGCTCCTGTAGCCACGAATGCATGCTGTCAGAGTCAAGGTTGTCGAGGGCGAAGGTCGTGGGTGGATTGCTGGCGATGGCCGCGGCCTCAGCGGCTGCGCGAATCAAGAGAGCCCTGGGCGAGAATTGCAACTCGTGGGCGAGGTCCACTGACCCACACCGCGCCAGGGCGATCACACTGGTGATGTCGAGCGCCAGCAGTCGTGGGCCTGCACATTCGCCGCATAGGGTGGCTTGCTGCCAATCGACCAGTTCCCGCAGTTTCCCGGGTTTCCCGCACTCCATGCAGGTGTGCATTGCCTTCTCGCGCGCTTTCCGCAGCAGGCCCTGAACCACCCGGTCTGTGGTCTCTGACTGGACCTGCAGCAGCCCGTCCTCCTCCCACCCTCCGTCGATCCGGATCGTGCAACGTTTCGAGCACGAAATGACAGCCAACCGGAAGCGGAGTTCTCCGTACAGCCGCTGCCACCCCAGAGGAATTCGCTCGACGTGAAGGTTCAGCCGGTTCCAGCTGTCCGTAAACGCGTTGCGATCCTGGAGCGCGGTGTCGCACATCATCTGTTCAGTTGTCACGTTACTCTCCGTAGGGGTGCGCTGAAACAAAGCCGATCGGATGCCTGGATCGGAAATGCCGAGTCGGGACGTCAGCAACCTGCAGTTCGCGACGACCCTGCGCCACGGCCGCGGCGCAGGCATCTTCGAGCGCGTGCCACACCTCACGGGCTGTGCGATTGAGAAGAGAATCGATGACGGCCTGTGGCAAGTGCTCCGGGAAGCTCTCCGCCCACGGCTCACGCCTGCGCAAGGCGCGGAATACGCTGCGCACAACGTGTACGCACTCGTCGTCAGTGGGCTCCCTCACTTCGAAGATGCGAAATCGCGATCGAAGTGGCCCATCGACCTCGGAGAGATCGTTGCTGGTGCCGATCCACTGCACGTGAGATGCGTCGACCTTCAGCCCAACGAAGGCGTCTTGAAAGTGGCTGGCCGAGACGGGTTCTAGCAGGCCTAGTAGAAAGTTCGCGCCGCCGTCGCTGTTCAGAGCGCGCGTTTTATCGATCTCGTCAAGCAGCACGACTGGCGAGAGGTATTCGCACTGCAGCGCGTTCCAGACGACCCCCGGCTTCCCTGTGCTGTAGCCCGCATCCAATCCAACGATGCTGAAACTCGCACTGAGGCTCGACATGTCGACGCGCGAGATTGGCATCCCCACCCACTTTGCGAGTCGCTCGGCAAAGGCGGTCTTGCCGCATCCCGCCGGGCCATTTAACAGAACCGGCGGCAGCCGAAACTCTGCACCGGCCACGCTACCGGCCAGTACGGCGCGCTTCCATACGAAATCGAGCACAGACCCGAAATGCGGGAATTCATTCCTTAGTTCCTGAAACTCCACTGAGGATCCAGGTGCCCCGAGTCGACGCATCTGTCCTGACATTGCAGCCCGTTCCAGTGTCTGAACAAGGCCTTCGCGTACGTCTTGCCGTTGCTTGCGCGCCCAGGCCAGCCGCTCGGTCATTTCATCGGCTTGGTAGAGGGGACGAAGGTGGCACAGGCGCCTGCCGTCATCAACTGCAACGTCGTGTTCAGTGGCGTCTTCACGTTTCCCCGCGTCCCTCGCATCGCCGGTGGCAACCGTGATCTCGGGCGCTGCAGATAACTTGAGGGGCACTTTGCTGGCGAGCGCCCGAACCGCGGCAAGCTGCAAAGCGAGATCCCGATCAGCCGAGCGACCTGCACGCATGCGTTCCCCTCGCACTTGCACCGCTGTCATTTGAGCTTGCGAAAGCAGGTCTCGCGCGCCCGCCGCGCCCGGGCGCAAGCCGATGTGGCCCTTGCTGACTGATCCGCGTGCGACTTGTGCCTCTGGCCCCTTTCGCACCAGGAACTTCTTCAGGCGCCGGATCACCTCGCGGTTGATGCTCCTTTGCACTTTCACGCCTCGCCGCGATTGAGGGCCCGCATGCGGTTGTAGTACCACTCCCTGCGCTTCCAGATGTCTTTTGAGTGGCCATGGGGCCCGGGGTGGACGTGGATAGCGCATTCACGCCTGAAGTTTTTCGCTTCAACCACGTGGACGCGCTTGCGACGAAGATGCTCGACCAGGCGCTCCATCACGGCGTACGCGCTGAGGCCGTCGTAGATCAGCGAATAGCAACGGCGCCGCTGCTTTTTCGTCACCGGCGGCTCGGCGATGGTGCCGCAAATGCCGACCACCCACTCGAATTCCTCGAGAAGAGTACGACTTGTTTGGGCGATCTGCACGCGCAGCCGGTACACCGGCCGGCGCCCCGACTTCTTTCCGAACTTTTGGCGAGCGATGTGGATGCAACCCTCGCCATCCAGAATTCCAGCCGCCCATCCGATGTCCGCCTCGTTGGGGGTCGTGCATTTGCTGTACGGACTCATGAGGAATGGCTTCTTCAGTTTGCCTACCGTAGCGAGCATCTCGTCGACGGTGCTTGCTGCGGATCGCGCTTGCGAAACTCCGTAGGCTGTGCCATCGAGATTCATGGGGTGCATGTCCAGACGGGCAGCGGTTGAAACGGTGGGCGGAGTGGCAGACGCGGTCGCAAGCTTCATTCGATCTCCTTTATGTGCGTTGAATGTCGCGTATATGAATCATGAGTCGTTTAAGAGATTCATGCAAGCGCAATACATCTCGCGCATCGTCTCTATGTCGCGTTAATGCAACATTTGGGGCGTATATTCGGACAGCAGAGGAGACCTCGGATGATTCGCTTTCACTTGGCTAAGCTCATGGCCGACAAGGGCTTTACGGAGCGGCGCCGAATAGAGATCGGGGAGATTTCGGTGGCGACCGGCATTCACCGCAGCACGCTTTCGCGCGTCCTCAACAAACCGGGGGTCAACCTCACAGCTGACAACATGTCTCGGTTGTGCGGGTTTTTTGGATGCACGCTAAGCGACCTGGCGGAGTACGTGGATGATGTTCCGCCCGCGAGTGCCTCCGAGATCGCAGCGCGTCCGACAAAGCAGCCGCCGGCATCCAAGCGCGTAACCGCGAAGAAGGTGCGAGCGGCCAAGGCGCGTCCAGGAGCCGCGTGATGAACTTGCCCGCAAACCCTGTGTCTGTGGCGCCGGTGTCGTCCACTTCGCTGCCCCGCGTCGGGATGCTCGCCACGGTGCGCAACCGTCGCGGCGTGGTGTCCGCCGTTGAGCCATTTGCCGCGACCAAGACTTCCGAACTTCTCCATCTGGTCACCATCGAGTTCAGTGACGCCGATGGAGATGCGGAGGAAACGCTGCTCTGGGAACGTGAGTGTCGGCCGGTCGTCCTGGAGCCTAACGCCCTGCCGCGCGCGGGTGTCGAGGCTCCGATGCACATGCGGGACTTCCTCGCTCTGCAGCGAGCCACACGCTGGACCGCTATTTCTCCGTTCCTGTCGGCTGATTCGCCGGGCCGGCGCGGCGATTCGGTGGCTACTGCGCCTGTCTATGGGGCTGTGAGCGCGGACGATTTTCAGTTGGTGCCTCTTGCACGAGCCATGCGTATGCCGCGCGTCTCTCTGCTGTTGGCCGACGACGTCGGATTGGGCAAGACCGTGGAAGCGGGGATGATCCTCGCCGAACTGGTGCGCAAGCGTCGCATCAGACGTGTTCTGATCCTGACGCCCGCCTCGCTGCGCACGCAGTGGCAGCAGGAAATGGAGGAGAAGTTCTCTCTGGGGTTTGACATCGTGGACAAGGCTGCCACGCACAAGCTACAGAAGGACATGGGGCTGGATGCGAATCCGTGGCGCGCGTTTCCCAGGATCATCACGTCCTATCACTACCTGCGACAGCCTGACGTGCTCGAGCAGTTCATTGCCAATTGCCGCACTGCGCAGGCCCACCAAGGCGCGCAGCTTCCCTGGGACCTGCTGATTGTTGACGAGGCGCACAACCTGATGCCCTCGAACTTCGGGGAAGACAGTGACCTCGCTGAGATGCTGCGTCTTCTGACCCCATGGTTCGAGCATCGCCTTTTCCTCACGGCCACACCGCACAACGGTCATACGCGGTGCTTCTCCGGGCTGCTGGAGCAACTCGATCCCGTCCGTTTCACGCGCACGCCCGAATTCACGGGCAAAGAGCGCCAGATGATCGGGGATGTGTTGATCCGCAGACTGAAGAGCGAGATCAACGCGCAGGACAAGGAAGCCGGACGTCCTCCAAGGTTCGCCACGCGCTACCTGGAGCCTTTGCCGCTGTACCTGCCCAAGGTCGAGAAGGAGTTGGCGACCTCCGTTCGGGCGTTCTGCGCGGCGCTGAAGCGCCAGATTGTTGCTGCACCGGAAGCTCGCACAGTCTTGAACTTCGCGATCGAGGTGCTTCGTAAGCGGCTGCTTTCCAGCTCTGTCACGTTTGCGGACAGTTGGCTGCGCTTCAAGGCTGGATTGGCGGAGCAAGAGACTGCGCAAGCCGGCGAAGTGCTCGCCGCAAGACGGGCCCTTGAAGAAGACATCGATGACGACCAGGAACGCGAAAGCCGGAACCTCCACGCGAGCCACGTGGTGGGGGCGTGGATGCATCCCTACCTGGGATCGTTGACTTCTGAGGTGGCCGCAGTTGACGCGGCGTTGAAGGCCCTGAAGCTGGATCAACTCCCTGTTGTCAGCAAGGTGCCGGCCGTGGACGCGCGTTTCGATCGGCTGATGGAGCTGGTCAAGCAACGCCTGCGCAACGCCGACGCCTGGAATCGCAGCGAGAGACTGATCGTCTTCACCGAATACAAGACGACGCTGGACTACCTGGTGCACCGGCTCGAACGCGAGTTCGAAGCAGGAAGCGGCGCGATCATCCAGCTCTATGGAGGCATGAGCGACGAGGACCGGGAGCGCATCAAACGCGACTTCAATGACCCTGATTCGCCCGTACAAATCCTGGTGGCCACCGACGCTGCATCCGAGGGTTTGAACCTTCAGCATACGGCACGCCTGCTGATGCACTTCGAGATCCCGTGGAATCCGTCCCGGCTGGAACAACGCAACGGCCGTATCGATCGCCACGGCCAGTCACGTGATGTGACCATCTATCACTTCGCCAGCGACGATGACGCCGATTTGACCTTTGTTTCCCGTGTGCTGGAAAAGGTCCATGAGATTCGCGAAGACCTCGGCTCCGTTGGTGAATTGTTCGATGCCGCCTTTCAACGCCGGATGATGGAGCTCAATGAGGACAAGGAGGTGTTGTCGGACCTGGAGCGGGAGATCAGCACGCGCCAGCGAGCCTCTGATGATGCACGGATTCGAACCAGGGAGCGAGGAACAGAGGAACGGGCCCGGCTTGTGCAACTGCTGGCCGACCTGGACTTGAGCCCTGAGACGCTGCGGGAAACCCTTCGAATCGCCTTGGGTGTCGGGTCTGCGCAAGAGCCGCTGGAAGGCCCGGATGCTCGTGGTCGTATGCGCCTTCGCACACCGCTTCCACTGCGCTGGCAGGCCGTCGTGGACGACAGCCTGCGGTTGCGTGCAAATAAGGGCATCTCCGGTGCAATGCCCTGGCTGGTTTTCGACAACCAGCACTTCATCCACACCGTGAACGGACGCCCAGTGTTTCGTCCATCCGCGGACACGGTTTTGCTGCACCTGGGCCATCCAGTCATGCGGCAGGCGCTGACGTCGTTCGCTCGCCTGCGGTTCCCGGGCGGTCAGAATGATTTCACCCCTCCCAGTCGCTGGGTGGTGACGAGTGGTGAAGTTCCCTCGGGCGCTGATGCCTTGCTCGTACTGACGGTGGAGGAGATGGCCGTCAACGAGCTGCGCGAGACATTCCACCACTGGGTTCGAACCGTTGCCTTTCCGGTCAAGGCCGGGGATCTGGGCGCGGAACTGCCTTACGCCGGTCCGCACGCTGCACTCCATCCGGGTGTGGAGAACCCAGATGGCTTGTCACGCGCCCGTGAGATCTGGGACGACATCGACCACTCCGTTCGCACGTGGATCAGCGCGTACCGTAACCGGCTGACCGAAACGATTGGAATCGAGCTCAATGCTGCCGGGGTTGAAGCTGCCGCGCATGAAAAGGAGGCCTTCGAGCGACGCATTCGGGAGGTTTCGGCGCTTCAGCGCGATCAGAGCATTGACAAACTCAAACGCGAGATCGACGAACAGCGCACGGCATCGCTGCAGTATTCGCTGCTCGAGGATGCCAACGAGTTAGCCGAGCGTCGCCTGCGCGATCTGCAAGACGAGCTCAAGCGGCGCCAAGGACAATTCGGCGACCTCCTTGAAAGGCTGCAGCAAGAGCGTGATCGCATCCTGCGGCACGTCGTTCCGAATCGCTTCAGCCTGCGTTCCACCGCGCAGGTATTTCCGGTGACGGTCGAAGTGAGATTGCCGGGGGAGAAGGCGTGAACGACAACATAGAGTGGTGGAGCAGCCTGAATCACGGTGGGCTGCTGATCTCACCCGAAAAGACGACTACGCACTTTGGAGCAACGCTGGCTCCGCTTGCCTTGTGGCAGATAGAAAAGCTCAGGCGCGCGCTGACTGCTTTCGACGGTACCAACGAGCGCCTCAGTGCCTTGCTGGATTTCATGCTTGAGGATCTGTCGGGTCTGCCGGAGCCCGAATGGCAGAAGGCACAAGGTGTCGAGGCGCGATGGACTCTGCGTAGTTTCACCGGCGCGCAGGTGAAGCCACGTCGCTTGTGGCAGGGGTCGCAGGGGGAAGTGCTGCCCGTTTTCGTTCCGGAAGAGGGTGCGTCGCGGCAGTTCGCCAGCCGGTTGGGAGTCGGCCGTTCACGCCAGCTGCTCAGTCGAGTGGTGGAGTGGCTTCGACAGAAGCGCCAGTCCCTGGCGCTGGTGACAAATGGTCGCCAGTGGCGTTTGGTCCACGCGGGACAGGACTATGAGGCCTGGTGTGAGTGGGACATTGATCTGTGGTTCGTGGAGGGCATGCCCGGTCCTCAGGTGTCGGCATGGCGGCATCTGCTCTCCCGCGATGCCTTGGCAGCGCCTTCCGGCCAAGCGCCCGGGGTACTGCTTGACGCCGTTCTCGCTTCCCGCAAGGGACAGGCCGATCTGTCCGCAGTCTTGGGTGAGCGTGTCCGCCAAGCCGTGGAGGAACTGATCACTGCATCGCACAGCGCGATCGAACAAGCCCAGCAAACCGGCACCGCGCCGGCCTATGCAGACCTGTACGTGGCCGGTTCGCGCATCGTGATGCGCTGCATCATCACGCTCTTCGCCGAAGCGCGGAACCTGCTGCCAGTGGACAACCCGATCTACCAGCGCGCCTACAGCCTGGAAGGCCTGCGCCAGCATCTGGACCGCCGTGCCTCGGGCCGTGGCAACGAACGCCTGTCTCAAGGCCGCAGCGCGTGGCCGCGGCTGATGGCGTTGTTCAGGCTGATCCATGAGGGCTCATCGCACGAGGCCTTGCCCGTGCCGCACTACAGCGGCGCTCTGTTCGCTTCGGGCGACGAGGAGTCGCAGGATGGCATAGACCGCGCCCTGGCCTTGCTGGAAGGGCCGCAGAACGCTGTCTCCGACCGCCAGGTTCAACGCATGCTGCGACTTCTCACGCGCACCCGGGTTCGCGTGCGCCAGGGTCGCAGCAACAAGCTGGTTGATGCACCGGTGGACTTCTCGGCGCTGTCGTCCGAGTACATCGGCATCCTGTACGAAGGCCTCCTGGACTTCGAGTTGAAGCAGGCCGCTGTCGATGATCCGGTCATCTTCCTAGCCGTGGGCAACGAACCGGCCTTGACTCTGTCGCAGTTGGAGGGCATGGGTGATGCCGTGATCAAGCAGCTGTTCGACGCCCTCAAAAAGAAGGACAAGGCCGACAGCGGCGGCGACGAAGAAGCAGGGGGTGGTGACGAGGACTCGGGCGACAGTGAAGCCGACGACGAGGTTGGCACCGATGCAGAGGCCGACGAACCCGATGTTGCATCGGAGCCCGAAGACGATGCCTCGGCCGCGTCTGCCGACGACGAATTGGCTCTCAGCCAAGACCATCTCCAGCGTGCCCAGGCCTGGCTGGAGAAGGCTGCCGTCATTGCCGGCCTGGTTAAAAAGCCCCGTGGCCGCCGGCCGGCCGGCGCCACCGGCGGAGAAGAAGCCGAGGCCTTGGCCACGGCCGCACGCAGCCTGTGCGCCCGCTTGGTGGCCCCTGGTCAGTTCTACGTAGTGCGCTGGGGCGGCACGCGCAAGGGCGCTGGCACGTTCTACACCCGTCCGCAGCTGGCCGCACCCACGGTGCGGCGTACGCTGCAGCCGCTGGCCTATGAGGCCGTGCGTACCGAGGTGGACCCGCGCACCGGCCTGACCGAGGTGGTGGAGTGGCAGCCCAAGCGCCCCGAGGACATCCTGGCGCTCAAGGTGTGCGACCCGGCCATGGGCTCTGGCTCCTTCTTGGCCGGCGCATTGCGCTACCTGACCGATGCTCTGGTGGCCTCGCTGTACCACCACAAGCTGATCGAACGCGCGGAAGACGGCGGCGTGCCCCGCATGGCCGACGGCCAGATCAGCGAGGTGCTGAGCGACGAACTGCTCAAACTGCGCCCCACAGACGAGGGCTTCGAGGACGCGCTGCGCGCCCAGCTGAAGCGGCACATCGTGGAGCGTTGTCTCTATGGCGTAGACCTGGACCCGCTGGCCGTTGAATTGGGCCGCATGGCCCTGTGGGTCGAAACCATGGACCGGGACTTGCCCTTCGGCTTCCTGGACCACAAGTTCAAGGTGGGCAACGCACTGGTAGGCACATGGTTCGACACCTACCGTGACTACCCGGCCCTGGCCTGGGAGCGCGAAGGCGGCGACAAGGACTACCAGAAGGACAAGCCGCAGAACCTGGTTAACCACCACTACACCGACGCCAAAGGCAAGCAGCGCGGCGACAAATTCACCGCCGCAATCGCTGCCCGCGCCAAGGCCGTACCGGAGCAATTGGCCAGACAGCTCAGTGGCCAGATCGCCCTGGAAGGCGGCTTGGAAGCCAGCGAGGTGCACGATGAGCTGCTGAAGGTGTTCAAGAAACTGCACCGCCTGCCCGTGCACGACAGCGACCGCCGCGCCAGCGTCTACCGCGACGAGGTGCTGGCCAACCCGCACTACCACGCGCTGAAGGCCCGTATGGACCTGTGGTGCGCTCTCTGGTTCTGGCCTGATGAGCAGGTCCAACTCGCTCCGCTACCAATGCAGTTCGGGCAGCCCGAAGAGGCTGCGTTGGTGATCGCAGCCAAGGTGGCCGAGGAGCTGCGCTTTTTCCATTGGGAACTCGAGTTTCCTGATGTGTTCACTGCCAAACAGTCCGGCTTTGATGCCGTTCTGGGGAACCCGCCTTGGGAAACCATGCAGCCGAACTCCAAGGAGTTCTTCTCCAACCATGACCCTCTGTATAGGGCGTACGGCAAACAGGAAGCACTAGAAGCGCAGCTGGACTACTTCAGGAAGCACTCACGCCTCGAACATGACTGGCTTTCCTATGTTGCCGGTTTCAAGGCTTTTGCGAACTGGATGAACAACTGCGGTGCCCCATTCGGCGATCGCGTTAGCACCACCAGTGATGGGAAACCGAAGCATGACCTGAATCTTGGCGGTCGAGGAAAGGATGCCTTCGCCGCATCTCATAGGCTTCATGAGAAGTGGTTAGTGGAGCGAAGGAAGCGAAAGGGTTTCGCCGATCGAACGCACCCCTTTGCAAATCAAGGCTCCGGAAAACCCTATCTTCAAAAGATGTTTTTGGAGCTGAGCCATGCACTGGTGCGCCCGCATGGGCGCATGGGCATGATCGTGCCCAGCGGCATCTACACCGACAAAGGCACGACCGACCTGCGCACGCTGTTCCTGGACCACTGCGACTGGCAATGGCTGTTCGGCTTCGAGAACCGAGAAAAGGTCTTCGACATCGACTCGCGCTTCAAGTTCTGTCCGCTGGTGGTCCAGAAGACCGGTACGACCCAGGCCATACGCGTGGCCTTCATGCACCGTAACGTAGACGACTGGGCCAGCGCTGAGCAGCACGTCTTGGCCTATCCCAGAGAACGCGTAATTGAGTTCTCTCCGAAGTCAAAGGCAATCCTTGAGATCCGTAGCGAACGTGACCTGCTCGTACTTCAAAAGGTCTACTCTCGGGGGGTCTTGCTTGGAGGTGAGGGCGCAGAGTGCTGGGGGGCGAAGTATCGGCAGGGGGACTTCAACATGACGTCCGATTCAAGACTTTTCCCCCCACGATCCAAGTGGGAGGAAAGAGGCTATCGGCCGGACGAACATGGACTTTGGCTCAAGGCGCTTTGGCATCCCTATGGCGGGCCCTCCAGCATCCTCAATCGCCAGAAAGGCCTGATTCTCTCCCGAGATGGGACCCACGCTGTTCACGTGAAAGATGTTGAAGATGTAGCACTCCCGCTGCTAGAGGGAAACATCATCGATCAGTTCCAGACCTCTTCGAAGGGCTGGGTTTCTGGTAAAGGTCGATCAGCGGTCTGGCGTGACATCCCGGCGGAATCGGAGGTGCTTGAGCCACAGTACCTTATCGGGGTCCGAGAAGCAGCTTCCAAGACGTACAAGACGGGAGATCTTGCGGGAGAACCGAAGTGGCAGCCTGTGCCAAAGCTGACCTTTATCGACGTCACGTCGGCAACAAACGCGCGCACTGCTCGGGCGACTTGCACCCCATTCCTGCCGTGCGGGAACACCTCCGCAATTTTGGAAGTCGACGAGAACCTGTTTGCGCTCGCTGTCGTCATGAATTCTTTTGTCTACGACTTTGTCGCTAGAGCAAGGTGTGGCGGTTTGCACTTGAACTGGTTTGTCGTAGAGGAAACGGTACTTCCGAAGAAGTCTCTAGCTGCCGAGCTTGAAGGCATTGGACAAGCACTCATTGCGCATTCGGTCCTCTTCTCGTCTGTAGTTCAGAAACCGGGGCGCGAGTTCGCGACATCGCCAGCCGAGCGACTTCGTCTACGTTGCATTGCGGAAGCACTGATTGCCGACCATCTATCGCTGTCCATGGACGACATGCGGTACATCTTGGCGGGTTGCGACTTCCCTGTCAGGTGGTTGAATGACGAGTTCACTGGGAAGCTGGATCCGAAGGGATTTTGGAGAATTGACAAAGCATTGGACCCCGAGTTGCGCCTATCCGTGCTGTCCATGATTGCCTTCCAAGATCTATGCAACCAAGGTCGGAATGAGTTCCTTTGTCAAAACAATGGCAAAGGTTGGGGCCTTCCAGATGCAGTACGGCTAGCCGACTATGGCCTGGGACACGACGGACGTGCAGGCGACTTTCAGCCAGTCGCGGAGAGATTGAACACGCACTTCGGCAGCGCTCAAGCGAGCGTTGAGACAGAACGCCGCGCAAGGGCGCGCGCGGCACACGCTGACTTGATCAAGCAGCTCGTTCCCCTATCGAACGCCTCCGTGAGGAGAGGCGAGCCTGGCGAAGGTAGCAGCGAAGATCTTCCACAAGGAGCGCTTTTCTAATGCTCAACCCCATCACGTACACGGAGCAGGTTGTCGGCGACTTTCTGCGCTACCAACTCAGCACCTACGCCTTCGCCGACGCCGGTCTATACCAGCAAATGCGGACGCTGCTCAATCTGGAGCACACCCGCAACACGCCACTCCTGAAGGGGCCGTACATCTCGCTGTCGCGCACCTTCCAGCAAGGCGCCACGCTCGAGCAACTGGTGAAGGAAGGGGTACTGCATAGCCACATCCGCCACCTGTCGCCTTACCCGGCGGCCTACCGGCACCAGGAGCAGGCCTTCCGCGCCATCCACGCCGGCCAGCCCACGCTGGTGGCAACGGGCACGGGATCGGGCAAGACCGAGTCCTTCCTGTTCCCCATCATCAGTCGCTGCCTGCAGCTGCGCGACGAGGACGCCACCGCTGGTGTCACCGCCGTGATCGTCTACCCGATGAACGCGCTGGCCGAAGACCAGTTGCAGCGCATGCGCGCGCTGCTGGCCGGCACAGGCGTGACCTTCGGCATGTACGTCGGCAAGACGCCGCAGAAAGAGTCCGACGTGGTGGGCGTGCGCCTGCCCCCGGGCAGCACTGCAGCCGACTACCAGCACAAGCTGACCGATATGCAGACCAAGAAGCAGGACGTGGCCCTGCACCCGGCCGAGGAGCGCACCAGCCGCGAGGTCATGCGCACACCCGGCCAGCAGCCACGCATCCTGCTGACCAACGTGAAGCAGCTGGAGCTGCTGCTGACCCGCCAGCAAGATTTGGAGTTGTTCGACAACGCCCGGCTGGAGTTCATGGTCTTCGACGAGGCCCACACGTTCACCGGCGCGCAAGGTGCCGAGACGGCCTGCTTGATCCGCCGGCTGCGTGCCTACTGTGGCAAGGACCAGGGGAGCACCACCTGCATCGCCACCTCGGCCACCATCGCCGACCCGGTCAAGGGCCTGGATTCGGGGCGCGAGTTCGCCAGCCGCTTCTTCGGAGTGGATGGCCAGAACGTGGCCCTGGTGGGCGAGAGCTACGAGGCCGATGTTTGGGGCACGCCGCGCACCCCCAGCCCGCCGCTGAATGGAGACCAATCTGCCCAGCTGCAGACGCTGCTGGAGGTGCTGTCGCTGGTGGATCGGGAAGCTGCCACCGAAGGCGATGTGCAAGCCCTGCGGGTATGGTTCACCACCGCCACGGGCAGCCGCCTGAAGGCTGGCCCCTGGCGCGAGGCCATCGGGCACTGGATGAGCCACAACGAGGTGGTGTTTCAGGTTGCAGAAGCGCTGCGCCGCCCCCGGGCGTTGGATGACCTGCTTGTGAATCTCGGCGGCAAGGTGGGCCGGGCCATCTCGCAAGAAGAAGTCTTGGTGTGGCTCGCGCTGGGCGCCGCCGCGCGCCAGGGCAATCGGCCGCTACTGCGCCCGGTGGTGCACGGGTTTGTGCGCGGCGTCAGCGGTGCCGTTGTTACCTTCCCGGACCAGGGCAAGGACTCCAAGCTTTGGCTGTCGGCCGAAGATGCGCTGGCTGAAAACACCGAGCTGCATCGCTTTCCGTTGCTGAGCTGCACTACCTGCGGCCAGCACTACTTTGAGCACGGGCTCGAAGATTTCGACTTCACCGGTGCGCATCCTGGCGGCGGTGCGGCTGAGGGTAAGGGGCGCGTCTGGCGCGGGGCGGACCTCACGCTGGGCGGCATGCGCGCGCTCTCACTGGACCACCAGGTGGGCAGCGATGCCGATGAAGAACCCGTTCGCACTGAATCACTGTTCGCCTGCCGATACTGCGGAACCGTGCATGACGACAACGTGGCCGAGTGCGTCGGCTGCGGCCGAAACAAGGCGCTCAAGCCGCTGTACTTCGTGCAGCAGAAGGATGAGCACAAGGGCAAGCTGACGCGCTGCGTGTCCTGCGGGGCCGCAGGGCGGCGGTTCAGCGGCAACTACCGCGAACCGGCCCGTCCGGTGCGGGCCACTACGGTGGCTGATGTGCATGTGCTGGCCCAGAGCATGATTCACCGGGCCGAGCGCCGCCGCTTGCTGGTGTTCGCCGACAACCGGCAGGACGCCGCATTCCAGGCTGGATGGATGCAGGACCGCTCCCGCCGCTACCGCTTCCGGGAATTGATCTACCAAAAGCTCAAGCAGGGGCCGGTCTCGGTCAGCGACCTTACCTTGTGGCTGGACCAGCACCTGGACGCCGACGATGAGTTGTCGCGCGCGCTGATCCCCGAAGTGTGGCGAGTCGAACCCAAGTCAGAGACGGGTCAGGCCCACGGCCAAGAGCGCAAGTGGTTTCTGCGTGTGCAGATCCTGCGCGAGCTGGCCATCGGCGGCCGGCAGCGCCTGGGTCTGGAGCCCATGGGGCGCCTGAAGGTGGACTACCTGGGGCTGGACGGGGAGCGGCCCGAAATCAAGCGCTGGGCCGCCAAGATCGGTTGCGAATCCGAGGCGCTGGCCCAAGGCGTGGCATCACTGCTGGATGCAGCGCGGTCGCGGCGCATGCTGTTTGACAGCGTCACCGGCGTGTACTCCAAGGTCTGGCTGGACGGTGAGTTGCAAGTCATGAGGGGCTATCTGCCTTCGATGAAGGGCGTTCCCTCGGCACTGAAGTTCCAGCGTGACGGGCAAGACGACGAGACCCGCATCAAGCAATGGTTCAGTACCCATGCCACGGTGGCGCGGCAAGCGGCTGTGGCCTGGGGCGTGCCAGCAGCGGAAGCGGGCGAGTTCCTCAACGACATGTGGACGCTGGTCGCCAACGAGCTGTTGTTGCTGGCCCAGGTACAACTAAAGGGTGCGCGCGGCAAGTTGCTGCCCGGCTGCGTGGGTGCCCACCAGGTGGACGTGGACCGGCTGAAGATGCGGCCGGCCCAGGGCATGTACCGCTGCCAAACCTGTCGGCGCCTGCACAGCCGGCCGAACCCGACGCTGTCGTGCATGGCCTGGCGCTGCGCTGGCAAGCTGGTGCTGGAGCCGGAGAACGCGGACGACTACGACCTGCTGCTGCTGGACCAGGAGTTCGCGATGCTGCGCGCGAAGGAGCACTCGGCACAGATCCCAGGCCCTGACCGCGAACGCATTGAAAACGCCTTCAAGGGCGACAACGAGCGCATCAACACCCTGGTGTGCACGCCCACGCTGGAGATGGGTGTGAACATCGGCGCGCTGGACGCGGTGTTGATGCGCAACGTTCCCCCGCTGCCAGCCAACTACTGGCAGCGTGCGGGCCGTGCAGGGCGCCAGTTCCGCATGGCGTTGGACATCACCTATGCCCGCGCAACCAGCCACGACCGTGCCTACTTCAATGAACCGTTGAAGATGTTGGAAGGACTGGTGGAGCCGCCCAGCTTCAACCTGCGCAACCCCATCATGGTGGCCAAGCATGTGCATGCCACGGTGCTGACGGCGGTGTTCAAGTTGCTCCGCGACAAGGCCCTGCCACAAGCCGCGCTGGATGAACTCCAGGACGCCGTACGCAGTTGCCTGCCGCAGCAGATCAAGACCTACCTGTTCACGCCTGAGGGCATGGTGCGCCAGTCACCGATGAAGGTGACCGCGCTGGAAACGGTGATCCTGCGGCACCGCAAGGCATTGCTGTCGGCCGTGATGACCGCTTTCCAGCAGGGTTGGCCTGCGGCGGATGCCGAGGTCGTCAACCAGGACAGCGTGGAAGCCACCATCGACGGGCTGGCGAACGAACTGCAGGTGGTGGTGGACCGTCTGTTCCAGCGGCTGCAGTGGGCCTTGAACCAGTTGGAGCGCCTGCGCAAGGTGGCAAGCGCCAAGGGCGCATTGGACCCTGACGAGGAAGCCCTGCGCAGCCGATGCGAACGCCTCGTCAAGAAGCTGAAGGGTGAGGCCCGCCGCCGCGCCAACCAGGCTGAAGGCGTGGACGACACGAACACGTACGGCGTGCTGGCAGCTGAAGGTTTTCTGCCGGGCTATGGCCTGGACACAGGTGCGGTCAGCATCACGCACATTGCGCCGCGTTTTGGGTCGGACATCTCCGACTGGGAACTGCGCCGCAATAGCGCGCTGGCCGTGCGCGAGTATGTGCCGGGCAACCTGATCTACGCCAACGCGCACAAGTTCGTGCCGCGGACCTTCCACCTGGTGCCGGAAGAGCCGGTCGTACTTGCGGTGGATCTCGCCAACGAGTCGATCCAGGAAACCGGTGGACTGGGCAAGGCGACCGCGCCAACGCAGGCTGAATCGGTGGGTGTGTCCAGCATCTTCGGCGTGCAAGTGTGCGACGTGGACGCGCCGCACCAGTCCTACATCTCGGACGACGAGGACTACCGCTTCCAGCTGCCGGTGGCCGTCTTCGGACAGGACCAAGGGCGACATTCCGGCGGCAAGGCCTACGAGTGGGGGGCGGCCACGTTGCACCTGAAACACGGCCTGCACATGCGCTTGATCAACGTGGGTGCGGCATCGCAGGTCCGCTCCACCGGGGAGATGGGTTACCCGGTTTGCATGGTCTGCGGCCAGAGCCGTTCGCCGATGAGCACGCTCAAGGAGCTGGACGCCTTCAACGAACATCACATCGAGCGCTGCGGGAGGCCGATCCAGAAAGTCGCGTTCTACGCCGAGGTGGTGGCTGATGCGCTGGTGATGCCTGATTGCGTGTCCAAAGAGGCCGCGTACAGCGTGATGGAGGCCCTGCGCCAAGGCGCCGCGGGTGTGCTGGACATGGAGATTTCGGACCTGCAGGTACAGGTGCTGGGCAAGCCGGGATCGGACAAGTTCGATGCGCTTTTGTATGACCCGATGCCTGGCGGCTCGGGCCTGCTGGAGCAACTGCTGGAGCATTGGCAAGCAGTGGTCCAACACACCCTCGCGTTGGTAGAAGACTGCCCGTCAGCTTGCGACACCTCGTGCATCGACTGCCTGCAGAATTTCCGAAACTCGTTCTATCACGAACACCTGAACCGGCATGTGGCCTTCGAGCACCTCACGACCTGGGGCGATGCACTCGCCCTGAGCCACGCGATTCCTGCCGTGCTGCCGGACGACAACCAGCTGAAGAAGCCTGGCAACCCTCCCGAGCAGCAGTTGGTGGCCATGCTCAAGGCGGCCGGTCTCACGAATTTCGAGACCGAAAAACCCATCGCGCTGTCGGGTGGTGTCACTACCCGGCCGGACGTCTACTTTCATGCGCCCAACGACCAGTACGCGGGCGTTTGCTTGTACCTGGACGGCATGAGCGAACACCTGCATGGCAACGCGCAGACAGCTGCGAAGGACAGGCAGATCCGCGCAGAGCTGCTGAACACCGACTACGAAGTGGTGGCTATCCAGTACCAGGAGCTTTACGACAAGGTCGTGATGCGCTCCCACATGCGTCGCATCGCCAAGGCGGTTGCGGGAATGAAGAAGGCGCGGGAGGTGGAGGCAAACGACGCTTGGTTTGTCGGGGCGGTCTCCACAAAAGAAGTCGCGAAGAGCGACGCCACCACGGCAACGATCTATCCATTCCCGGTTATCTCGCCGGCGGCAGCCAATTTCGAGGCCTATCGCAATTGCGTTCCGTTTAGCACGCTCAAAGCCGCTGCTGGCGGGTGGAGCAAGGAGCAACAGGGGCTCGATGGGCAGGCAAGCCATGCCGCCGAGTGGGCACTGCTTGACGGCATCAAGGTTTTGCCGGGCATGTTCGTGGCTCAGGTTGTCGGGCATTCCATGGAGCCGCTTGTCCCGTCGGGTAGCTATTGCCTCTTCCGACCTGTGCCAGAAGGCAGCAAAGAAGGCCGGAAGCTGTTGATCTGGCATGAGGGATTGACCGACCAGGAGACGGGCGGGCAATTTACGCTAAAGGTCTACCACAGCGAAAAGGCCGCAGGTGAAGAGGGCGGCGAGCCGGCCAATCAGAGAATCGTGCTCAAGCCACTCAATCCCGCGTATAGCGACATCGTTCTGGAACCGCCAACGGACGGGTCTGTCCGGGCGGTCGCTGAATTCGTTCGGCTTGTTTGACAAAGGCGAGGGAACGCGTCTGCGCGGTCAGCTTCGATAGCGTTGGTGGTCGACATCGTGGCTGCGCCGCATCCAAGTGGCGTCGGCATCGACACTTCATCGACGGCGAAGTCCTTCGTTTCCGATGCGACCGTCGAAAGCGAGGGCTGCGTGGCCCTCAGCTCGGTCCCGTCATGAAGCGGCATCGCTCACGGAGTTGAGCGCTGCGACGGTTGCTTCCCGCGCCGGATGAATTCGAGGGCACAACGGGGCGCGAACTCCCTCCATTTTGCGGCGAGAGGACGGGGGGAGAGAGAGCCGAGGTTTCGCGCTCGGAATGCTTCGCCTGCGAGATCTACGTTGCCGATGCGGATTCGGTCGCGAAGTCGCTGAGTCTGGGTTTACGCTGCGATAGCGTTGAAGACTCCGTCATCGAAGCGTGTCTGCGATGTCGAAGAGCTGTCTCGGCATCGAAGTTCACGAGATCGATGAGGGCTCCGGCGCCGGCGGGCTCGGCGGCGGACTGCGCACCTAAGAGGTTTCCCTGTCCGGGAAGCCAATGGCTCCCGGAAAGACTACTTCTGAAGCCCCAGATCAACGTCCGGAAGGTGCGCGGTGGCATCGCATGGGGAGTCGCCCGACTCTGACCTGGACCTGATAACTGCCCACACCCGATCCAGGAGCTGCCTGTCCTTGTCGGACAAACGGAAGAGATCCTGTGACGACATCGCGAATGCCGCCGGTCCGTCGCTTTGCATGACCGTGAGAACCAGACCACCCAAGACAAACTTGAGACGCTTGTATTCCTGCATTTGCTGGTTGCGCTGACGCCGGCGGGCCCGCGCCTCGTCCTCCGCCACGGCCTGGGCGAGCTGTGCCCGCGCCTCATTGAGCCGCGCGAGCGTCTTTCGGCGCTTCTCCTCCAGCTGGCGCAGCTGGTCCCGCCTCTTGGCGGCGGTCTTGCCGATACCCCTCTCCTCATCGGCGCTGGGGCCCTGGTTGCTCGGTTTGTCTTCCATCGTCGTTCCTCCTTGAAGTCCGTTCTTGGACGACATCAGGATAGGTAAGAAGCGGAACGCCACGCCGCAATGGATACAGGTTCAGAGGCGAAAAGTTTGGCGCTTTATCGACGGCATCCCGGCGCGGGGGCGAGTGCCCAAAGAAAAGCACGCGCTCGCAGGCCAATTGGCGCCGCGAAGGGGGTTTATGTAGTTAACGTCAGCAATACAACGAGGAGAGGAAGGCGTAGATGTTTCACCTGCATGTTCGCTACAGGAGCCGCGATAGTGGAGGTTCGTGTGATTCGGCAAGGCAGTACATCGCGCGGGAAGGACGCTTCGCGGGGCGGGGCGACAAGGTAAGGTGGGTGCAAAGCTTCCACATGCCCGAGTGGGTCCGCGGTGATTCAGCGCCGACATACTGGCGGGCTGCGGAGGGGCCGAACAGTCGGGTCAACGCGCGCACGGCAATTCTTCTGGAATTCGCAGTACCCAAGCCATTGGCTCGTGAAGATCAGGATGCCCTGGTTCGCGAGATGGCGGAGCATCTCTCGAAAATGGGTATAGAGAGTGAAGATGCTGGAGTCCGGCTGCCCGTGACGATGGCCTTTCACGAAGGCTACGGTCGAAATCCACATGCGCACGGCCTCGTGAGTCTTTCGCTCAACGACGGCATCGCGCGAAATGAGCAGACGTGGTTCCGGCGCTACTCAGCCGAGAACCCGGAAAAGGGCGGCGCCCGCCGTTCCGAGTACGTGACGAAGCGTCGCTGGCTGTACCGAGTGCGCGAGCTCTGGGCGCGCCTTGCAAATGCGGCGCTGATACGACGCGGTATGGAGCCTGCCCTGGATCATCGGTCTCATGCCGATCGCGGCCTTCGTACTGAGCCGCAAATCCATCTCGGTCCACGCATCGCAGAGATGTCGAGGAAGGGGGTGATCACCACACGCGGCAGCCGGAGTCGCGCGATCGAAGGAGCCAACGCACTCGCGCTCACCGTGGAAGCGCAGCTTCTCCGTAGGCGCCAGGAGGTGCGTCAGGCGGAACTCGAGGCGCAGGCCAGCCTGGATGCCGAGCGAAGATGGCGGTCAATGCAGCAAGTGGAGTGGATCGAACTTCTCCGAAACCATCCGTTGACTCGCGCGCCGGGCGAGCTCAAGGGACACGCGTCGGCAGTGGTGGTCGAGTCCGACAGATCCAATGCCGGCACCGTGGGCCAGGCGCTCAACACGTACTCAGACGTGAAGCTCTTTGCTGCCGCCCTGGGGCCGGATTGGGACGCCGTTGCCACCCCTGACGGATTTTGGGCGTTCAGGCCCGGGCAGGAGAGCGTGGTGTTGCTCGGCCGAGGATACGTCGCCACGGATGGTCAGGACGAGGGAAGCTTGCGAGCGTTGCTGAACTCCGTACCCATGCTCCGCATGAAGCAGCCACTGGTTGCAATCAAAGAAAACCTGAGAGATGCCGCAGAAGGACTTCTCAGGGCACTGGGTCTTGGCTGGCGCATCGCTCCAATTGATTCGCCAGCCCACAGGAAGAAGACGCGGCCTTCGGTGTGAGCGAGTCGCGCCGGGCAGCGTCGTGATTTGCCGATGCCCCTCGCCAAGTTGCGCGCGGCGCTTCAGACCCAAAAGAGAACATAAATAGTTTTACGTTCTTGCTCGAATTCCTTATCATGAGTCATGAAACGGATGAGTTGGCTTATATCTTGGGTCGGGCGAACTGATCACGAGGCAGCTGAGAGCGGTGCCGAGCAGGACATTGGCCCCATAGCGACGGCGCTAGCTGGCCCCAAGCGGTACGACCGGATTTACCTGCTCACCAACTACCCCTTCGAGCGAAGCAGGCGCTATTGTCATTGGCTGCAGAAGCGCTCTGGGTACGGCGATAGCAGTGTCGACCTCTTTCAGGTTGATCTGCCGAGCCCAATTGACTACGCCGCCATTTACTCCGAAGTTTCGAAGAACCTGAAAGAGGCCCGACTCCCTCGGGACGATATAGACCTCACGTTCCACTTGAGTCCGGGCACGCCCGCGATGGCGGCGATCTGGATCATCTTGGCGAAAACGCGCTTTCCCGCCACGCTGATTCAGACGTCTCGCGAGCGGGGGCTTGAGCCGGTGGACTTCTTCTTCGATCTGGCGAGCGACTTCCTGCCAGAGTTTCTCCAGCGCAGCGGCGATCGAATCGGGCGGCTCGCGACTGGGCTGACCGACACCGCTGCGGGCTTCGCCAAGATTCTCCATGCGAGCGACGTCATGCGACGTCATATAGCTCTGGCCCAACGAATAGCGGTGCACGAGGTTCCTGTGCTTGTCCTGGGCGAGACCGGGACCGGGAAGGAGCTGTTCGCCGAAGCCATCCACGCGACGAGCACCAGGTCTGACAAGCCGTTTCTCGCCGTAAATTGCGGAGCCATCGCGTCCGAGTTGGCGAACTCCGAACTGTTTGGGCACAAGAAGGGCGCCTTCACTGGTGCGACCGCAAATCGTGCTGGACACTTCCGCGAGGCCGATGGAGGAACGCTTTTTCTCGACGAAGTGGGCGACCTTCCACCCGATACCCAGGTGCGGCTTCTCCGAGTCCTGCAGTCCGGAGAAGTTACCCCCGTAGGGGCGTCTGCTCCCGTCAAAGTGAACACTCGGGTCATTGCCGCAACCCATCGGGACCTGCCTGCCGACGTGGCCGGCGGGCGCTTCCGGGAAGATCTTTTCCACCGATTGGCCGGCGGCATCTTGCGATTGCCGCCCCTCCGAGAGCGCGGCGAAGATGTGGCGCTGCTGATCGATGCCTTTTTGAAGCGCATCAACCAGGATGCCCATGGCCGACCCGAGGCCCAGGAGAAAACGATCTCTCCGCAGGCGAGGGCCCTGTTGCTTGCGCACCCGTGGCCTGGAAACGTCCGGGAGCTCTATCACACCCTGGTTAGGGCCTCGATCTGGTCAACGACACCCCAGATCCAGCCTTCCGATGTGAGTTCGGCCGTTCTGCAGCCGTTCAAGCCTGGCGCGACGCTGCTCGATCAGCCCTTGGTGCCAGGTTTCAGCTTGCAGGAGGTGCTCGACGAAGTGACGAGAACTTACCTCTCTCGAGCCCTAAATCAGGCGGGCGGACGAAAGTCGGTTGCGGCATCGCTGCTTGGTTTCGCCAACTACCAGACGCTCGACAACCGCATGCGGAAGGTGCAACTGATGCCCGACGGTCAGACTTCGGAGATCAAGTCAATAAAAAAATCAGATGAAAAATAAGAAAAGTTATCCATTCTACTGCGTTCGCGTCCGTAAGTCATTGATTTACAACGATTTGAATCGTGCTCGAAGGTGGAACAACTTTCGCAATACAGATGGCACACAGACTGGAGGCCATCATGTTTTACAGCGAAGACCTGACTTGGGATACGTCAATCCCGGACCTGACCAAGCACGCAAGCATTCGTATGCAGCAGCGAGGCATCCGGCGGGAGGACGTCGACGCTGCACTTGCGTACGGACGGAGGATCCACGCCAAGGGCCTAACGTTCTTTGTGATCGGGGAGAAGGAGGTTCGGCGCTACTTGGACAAGGGCATCGACCTCGCTCAGATGGTGGGCGTGCAGGTACTGGTGTCCCGTGAGGGCGCGGTCGTTACCACGTATCGCAGCCGCGATCTCCACGCAATCAGGGTGACGCCACGCGCACACCGCCGTGCCCGGACCAAGCGTCCGCACTGAATCAAGTCGAAGGAGACCGGAACATGGGCTGGGCAAGCATGAATGAAGACAACGAAAGCCGATTCTTCAACGCAACGATCATCAGGAACGAGGTAGACAAGAAGATGAACACACCCAAGAACAGCCCCGAGAAGGGCGGCGCCATCACCAAGCTCAAGGCATTCGCGGCCCCTCAGGCGCGCCCGCTGCCCGTGATCATCCTGGCGGACGTGAGTGGCAGCATGGCCGAGAACGGGAAGATCGAGGCACTCAACGTCGCGATCAAGCAGATGGTGACGAGCTTTGGCAAGGAGTCGCGCTTGCGCGCCGACATTCAGGTCGGACTGATCACCTTCGGTGGCCGTCAGGCTGACCTCCACCTTCCGTTGATCAGCGCTCATTCGGTCAGCGAAGTCGAGGCATTCACCGCGGTGGGGGCCACGCCCATGGGCGCGGCTTTCGAGCTCGCGAGGCAGTTGCTGGAAGACAAGGAGCGCGTGCCGGCGCGCGCGTACCGCCCGGTGCTGGTTCTCGTTTCGGACGGGGTGCCTACCGATGACTGGGAGAAGCCGCTGGCAGCGCTGAAGGGCAGCGAGCGTGCCCAGAAGGCCTCGCGATTTGCGATGGCGATCGGTGCCGATGCGGACCGGGAACTGCTGGCGCAATTCGCCGACGACGTCGAGGCGCCGGTGTTCGAGGCACACGAAGCAGATGACATCCGGCGCTTCTTCCGGGCAGTCACGATGAGTGTGGTGGCGCGCTCCTCCAGCCCTAGCCCGGACCAGCCGCTTACGCTCGATGTGAGCGAGATTCCTGCGGATGACCTCGACTTGGACGCCATCTGAATGTTGCGAGCGGCAGGTGCGAGCGTCGCCGGGCCCGGCCACTTGCGGCTGGGAGAGGACAGCCAAGACGCCTTGTCCTTGAAGGGCTGGCGGGGCGGATGGATCGCAGCCGTCGCCGACGGCTTGGGTTCGCGAGCCCAAAGCGCCCGAGGCGCACGCGCCGCAGTCGAGGCGGCGCAGGCCGTGGCACGGACCTGGAAGCGGTCGGGCGAATGGCGTGACCTGCCGGCACGCCAGGTCGCCACGGACATCTACCGCCGGTGGCTCCGGGCGCTCCCTTGGAGTGACAAGTCGATGGCGGCCACTACCTTGCTGCTCGCCGTATGCGACGCGCATGGCTACGCGCGCGTATGGCAGATGGGGGACGGCCTGGTGATCAGCTTGGTGAACGGTCGCGCCGAGGTCCTGACCCCGACGCGAAGCGGATTCGGCAACGAGACGCGCGCACTGGGCACGGACACGTCCTGGTCTGCATGGAACACGCAGGACGTCATTCTCGTTCGGCGTGGCGACGCGATCCTGCTGATGACCGATGGAATTTCCGACGACGTGCCTGGCGAACTGGTCGAAGGCTTCGCAATTGCAGTGCGGCGAGAGCTGCGTAAGCGGTCCCGGCGTGCCGGGCGCAAGTGGCTGCGCCGGGAGCTCACTCATTGGGCAACACCGGGGCACACGGATGACAAGACCCTGGCTGCCATTTTTTTGGATTGAGAAGAAACATGGGAAAAACCTCCGAGCCCGCGGGCAGCCCACCCCCGCGCAAACCGCGTGTAATGGATGACAAGGGAGGTGTGTACGAGCTGGGCAAGCGCATCGCCGAGGGCGGGCAAGGGATCGTGTGCCCCACGCAGGATCCACGCTTCCTCGTGAAGGTCAGCAGGCATCCAGCCGGCGATCCGCGAACGGAGGCATGGAGCCGGCAGATCGCCGCAGTCCAGCAAATGCCGATCGAGGAGAACGACCTGCCGATCGCGATGCCGGTGGCCTTGGTCACGAAACCGCGGCCGGGTTACGTCATGGAACTGATGGACGGACTCGTCCCGATGGAGGATGTGCTCCGGCAGGCGCACGAGCGTCTGCTTGCCGAAGACAGCCTGGCAGGTTTTCTCGCCACTGGCGGCCTCGCCCGCCGGCTTCGTCTGCTCGCCCGGCTCGGGCGCGTCCTGGCCCGGCTGCACGGGCTCGGTATCGCGCACGGGGACTTGTCTCCCAAGAACGTCTTCGTATCTCGTTCGGTCGAGCACGACCAAGTATGGCTGATTGACTGCGACAACCTAACGTATGCGGTGAGGAACAGCGATCTGCAGATCTACACGCCAGATTACGGCGCACCGGAGATCTTTCGCGGTGAGCTCGGCATCAGCACCTATACGGACATCTGGAGCTTCGCCGTCATGGCGTTCCAGACGCTGACCCTCCTGCACCCCTTCAAGAGCGGCGCCTTGGTCGATGCGGACAGCGAACTGGAGACGGCGGCCTTTCGCGGCGACATCCCCTGGGTTGACCACGACAGCGACGAGCGCAATCGCGCCGCCGCTGGGCTGCCGAGAGAGTTCGTGTGTACGCCGCAACTTGTCGGGCTTTTCCAGCGCTGCTTCCAGGACGGCCTGAGCGCACCCGAACGTCGGCCCGTCATGGCGGAATGGGCGCAGGCGCTGGAGGCTGCGGCAGCCTTGCAGGTCCAATGCGAGGAGGACGATGGTGGCTGCGGCAGCACCTTTCTATGGTCCGAAGCCATGGAGTGCCCGTTCTGCGGGCAGGTGGGGCGAGGAGCGAAATCGTCCGTACTCATGGATCACCTGGTTTTCGCGCCCAAGTCGTTCTTGGGCGAGGATGCAAAGCCGCAAGACCAGTGGACCGTCACCGGCCAGGCGCAGGTCGTTGGCGTTACGCCCGTATCGCTGCGTCTATCACCCCCAGGCACTGCCAGCTTTCCGGACAGCCGGGCGCTCGCCTCCGTCTGGATCCAAGGTGGTGCGCTGACGATTCAGGTCGTTAGTGGCGAGAACGTGACGCTGCAGACGTCGGGTGTGAAGCAACTCGAACCTCTGCACGGCCGTGTCCGACTGCCTGCGCGTGGCGCCCGCATGGCGCTGCACCTGGGGCGGCTTGACGCGCCGCACGGCGTTTGGCGTTTGACTTGGTGAGACCCGATGCAGTTGCATGAATCCCCGCTGCTGCAGCCGGAAGTGCTGGTTGCGCGTCCCGCCGAACCATCGTTCGACCCTCAAGCCTGGGCCGTCAACGAAGAGGTCGTCGTACGGGCCGAGCACGATGTCATCCTCGTTCGGCAGGGATCGCGCGTTGCGCGGCTCGCGCCAGGGCCGCAGTCCGGGCGACTGGAACAGCTGGCCTCTAATACCGACGTGCTCTGGCTGGTGGTGCGTGTGAAGGCCAACCAGATCGGGCTCAAGTGCATGGTGCCCGTCAGTGCGACCTCTTTCGAAAGGCTGGACTTGTCCGTGGACCAGCGCGTCGCGGACGAGTTGCACAGAAAGGGGCGCATCGATGTCCCCGGCGTAGCTGAAGCGATCGAATGGCTGAACGAGGAATTCGTGCAGGGGAGCGACCCGCAACGTGTGTTCGCCGTGGTTCACCCCCGGGGCGATGAGCGCAGGCTGCAGCTGCATGGCAGACGCTACCTGGCCGACCTTACACGGACAGCCGAGGGCCCCATCGTGGTGGATCGCGTGGCCGACCGGCCACGCAATTCCTTGGCTCCAATTGCCGTCCTTTCGGGGAAGATCGGTTTCGTCAATGTTGCGGATCCTCGTTCAGAGGTGCCGCACATTGACCGCACGCTGCTGGACAGCGCAGTCACCAGCTACGGCGCCTACCTGGATCTTTGGCGACTCTACAGCGAGAAGGAGTGGCAGCGGGATGTGGCGCGGGCAGCCGCGATTGGCGCGGTGCGCTATGACTCGTGGCGGCCGATCAGCGAGGAGGGAGGGGGCTGGATGTTGGCGATCGACGCCAGGCAGTTAGCGGACCTCAGGGATGCCTGGCGCGACCACGCGACGGACGACGACCAGGTCGAGCTGGACGAAAGTGCGCCGGAATGGACTTCGGAGCGCTATACCGACCTGAGTGCGGTGGATAAGCGTAAACGCGCGCGCGGACGACCCCAGTTCACACCCGATGGGATCCTTCTCAAGACCGACGACCGACTTGCGCCGCCTGAATCGGGTTTCGTCTATCTCTCACTCACCGGCAATCGCACGCAGCAGGAGCGACGGGACCGTGCGCGCCGCTCGATTGAAGCGGGTCTGGGGGTGCCGACTCTGAACCGGCTGTTGCAGGACCTGCCGCTGCCTTGGCAACGCCGGTCGACCCACGAAGGCCTGACGTCCTATGCGAGGCAAAGTTTCAGGGAGGGAAAACCCACGGAGATGCAGGAACGTGCGGTGAAGGTCGCACTGAATACGCCCGACGTGGCGCTGATCATCGGTCCGCCGGGAACGGGCAAAACGGAGGTGATTGCGGCTCTCGAGCGACAGCTGGCTGAACTCAACGAGGGTCGTGCGATCGCGCAGCAAGTGCTGATTTCGAGCTTTCAGCACGACGCCGTCGAAACGGCGCTGGGGCGAACCGAGGTGTACGGACTGCCGGCGGTCAAGGTGGGTTCCAGGTCCCAGAGCGGTATCGATCCGGTCGAAACCTGGCGCTTGGCACAGCATGCGAAGGTGGCATCGGAACTGGAGTGCCTCGAGGAGCAGGAGCCCGCGGCGAAACTCCTGGAGCAACTCGATCGGATGCTCAATGAATTGTTGGTCGCGGGCGCTCCTGCGGATGTCCGGGGTGCAAAGTTCGATCTGCTGGAGCAGATACTGGACCAGCTTGCAACTGCGGCGCGGATCCGCACATCGCTCGACTGGCGCAGCAGGTGGGATGCCTACCGCGAGGCGACGCCAAGCATTCCTTCGTCGAGCGGCCAGCTGTCGGCCGTCACACGAAGGCAGCTGACCCGCGCGGTTCGATCCCTGCGTGTGCTGCCTGTCTCCTTCGAGGACGACGGACCGCGACGCGCATTGCTGGTCCTGCGTCTTGCACAGGGCTCCGCATGGTGTGCGCCTTCGCATGCAGAAGTTCTCGCGAAGCTGGCAGAGGTAACGGCACCATCTGTGGAGCAACTGGATGAGTTGCGCGGTATACGCGACGCGCTGTTGCGCCTCCTGCGGGTGGATCGCCGGCCGGCGAAGGTCCGCAAGACGCTGGACGAGGAGGCGGTCAAGCTGCTGGGCGAACTACAGCAGGAACTGGCCGCCAAGGTGGCGAAGTCGCGCGCCGGCGCCTACGGAGTAGTACGGCGCTTCGCGGACGCCCTCGTGTCGCAGCCAGCGTGGGTGCGGCGGGCGGTGGAGAACTACAGCAGCATCGTGGGCGCCACCTGCCAGCAGTCGGCCAGTCGCATGATGACGCAGCTGAAGAACCTCTCGCCGGATGCTGCGCAGGCGATTCAGTTCCAGAGCGTGATCATCGACGAGGCTGCACGGGCCAATCCCCTCGACCTGTTCATTCCCATGGCCATGGCCCGCCGCCGGATTGTTCTCGTCGGCGATCACCGGCAGTTACCACACCTCTTGGACCCTGAGATCGAGGGAGACATCCGCGCCGAACGAGGCGACCAGGTGCAGGCCGATACCTACCGGCACAGCCTCTTCGAGCGGCTGTGGCGGCAGTTCACCAAGCGTCAGGAGGTCGACGGCATCCCGCGCGTTGTGATGCTGGACAAGCAGTTTCGGATGCACCCGACGCTCGGTGATTTTGTCAGCAAGAATTTTTACGAGGCGGCCGGGCTGGGCAAGGTGTCATCGGGCAAGGAAGCCTCCGACTTCCCAGAGACTGTTCCCATCTACGGTCGCGCAGTGTGTGCTTGGGTGGACGTGGCCGCTCACGAAGGTGCGGATACGAGGGTGGACGGCGGCAGTCGGCTTCGGTCTGCCGAGGCGGCTCGGACCGCACAGGAAGTCAAGCGCATGCTGGAGCAGCTCCCGCCCAATCAAAGCATCGGCGTGATCACCTTCTACTCGGCACAGCGAGACCGCATTTTTGAGGAACTGGCCCGGCTCGGGCTTGCCGAGAGGACGCAAGAGGGCTGGCGCATCAAGGATGAACATGCGTCGAACCCGCAATGTCGCGAGCGTCTGCGTGTCGGAACGGTCGACGCCTTCCAGGGCAAGCAGTTCGACGTGGTCTTCCTGTCCGTCGTCAGAAGCAGCACCAAAAGGCTTGAATGTCGTGCGGAGCAGGAGAGTGTGGATGCCTTCGAGCAGCTCGCCAGCCGGAAATATGGCCACTTGCGCAGCGCCAACCGTCTGAACGTGGCCATGAGCCGGCAACGGCGCCTCCTCATCGCCGTTGGCGACAAGAACATGTTCATGGATGCTGCGGCAAAGGAGGCGGTACCGGAACTGTGCGCATTCCTGGACCTTTGCGATGCGGAGGCCGCCCATGTCGGCTGAACGCTATCTTCGCTGGGACCACAGGGGGCCTCGGAGTCGGCAACAGTCGCTGCTTTGGCCTGTGGAGGTCTGGACGATCCTGGCGCCCGATGCGACTCGACGCCTGAACGTATTCCAGGAAGCCATCCTCGGGCTGCTGCAAACTGGGATCCGCGATCGCCAGCAGCTGGCGAAGCTGCTGGGGCTGGAGGAGAGCCTCATCACCTTCGTTCTTGCTCACGAGATCATGCCTGCTGGCTGGGTCGACGGGCAGTTCCGGCTAACGCCCGCCGGAGAGGATCTCCTGTCCGGCGGCATCGATACCCAAGGCGCGCCGTCGCTGCAGTACGCCTATCGGGATAGCGTGTTCGGACGCTGGCTGCCCCGTGTTAGCCGCGATCTGCCCGACGTCTATCCGCTTGAGATGGGCGCGCAAAGGTTCCCAGCATTCCGCGACAGCCGGGAGGGCGGCGGAGAGGTTCGACCCTTTTTGCTCCCGCGCCGGCAGGACGTCTCCACGCCCGCCAAGGCGGACATCCTGAAGGCGTGGCGCGCCGGCTTGCGGGATGCACTGCGGGCTGATGGCGACGAGGAGGGCGTTCCGGAGATCCGCAGCGACGACATCGAGATCCTCGGGAACGAGCCCACGCTGGCCTACGTGTGGTGCGAGGTCATCCACGTCCCCGGCGACCTTCACCCGTGGCTGGTGACGGATCCCTGGCGCATCACGCCGGTCGCCAGATGGCTGCGAGAACCGTTGCAGGCGAGCCTGGACTCGATGCCGACGCTGGAGCGCCGCATTTCCGCCGTGCTCCCTGCGGCAGATGCTTCAGTGCTGTCCGCCGATGCGCTGAGCAGGCAAATTGAGCGAGATGTGGAAATGCGTCTCTCCCGTTGGCCCGCACTGGACGTGCCCGGCCTGTCGGAGTTGAAGCACCACGTGGGGAGGGTGATGCGACAGAAGGCCAGGACGGAGACGCTGGAGAAGGCCACGCAGGAAGAACTAGCCAGCCTGGTGCAGGAGTGTGGGTCCCTTCTGGAAGCGCTGGTGCAGTGGATGCTGGAGAACTGGCCGGTCGGTGAAATCGTCTGGCCGCGCGATGGCCAGAACCGAGGTGCCGCGGAAGCCATGCTCGATGCCGTCCCCCTTCGCGCTCCGCTGCCTGAGCGCAGCAGGGGCATGCTGGCCGGCCAGAACTTTCGGGACGTTCGCCTTGCCGCGAGATCCCGCGATCGACCCTTCAAGGCATTGCTGTTCGCCGCGCTGCTTTCGACGCACGCCCACCCAGATCACCCGTTGCGCGAGCTTGACGACGCGCAAGTGCAATGGGAACGGCTCCTGGACTTGATCGGTATGCGCAACAAGGGCGCACATGCGAGCGGCAGACGTCTGCAGCGGGGGGACGCTCTCTCTGAAGCTGGCTTCGCGATTGGCTGGTTCGAGAATTTTTCCAAGTATTTTTGAAGAGGTCCAAAGAAAATGGGCAAGAAGGCCAAGAACAATCAAGTGGGACGTCCCGCGATCCCGCAACCCGTCACCACGGCGTCGCCCGCACCTTCGGCGCTCGTGCGGCTGATGGCTTCGGTCTCGCAAATTGCGCCCCTGGTCGGGGAGTCCGTTCCGGGGTGGTCGGAAGACACGGTCAAGGGATTCGTCACCAAGCTGCCGGAGGGCGATCGGAGCCCGTTCCTGACGTTTGTCGACGACTTCGCGCGCTTGGGCGCCAGAGCACGGGAGGTCCATGACGAGGTCAAGGCAAAGGAGACATCCCTGGAGGATGGGCGCGCAGCACTACAGGCAGACCGTGAGGGACTGGTGGTCGAAAGGGCGTCGATGGACGAGGCGCGCTCCCGGTTCGATGCCGATGCCTTGAAGCTGGCAACTGAACGCGATGAGGTCTCCAGGCTTCGCAATGAGCTCGTCGGGGCCAAGCAGGAACTCGCTCTGAGGGAGGCTGAAGTGCGGGGTGGCCTCGTGCTCGAGCGCGAGGCGTCGCTAAAGGTCCTGCAGGAGCAGATCCTCGCCCTCGAACGGCAGCGAGATCAACTTCCGTCCGAAGTTTCCCGGCGCCGGCAGGAACTCCTGGAGGAAGCCCGGCGTGAGGCAGCCCACGTGCTGGAAGCGGCACAGGAGCAGGCTGCTTCCCTCGAGCAGAAGGAAACTGAACTGGCGCTACAGGACGTCGGCCTTAAAAGGCGCGAGAACAAGATCCGAGTCGAAGAGGAGGTCCTTCGCACCCGTCAGAGAAACCTCCAGGAAGACGCCCGACAGCATGCCAAGGACCTCCTAGAGGAGAAGGAGACGGAGATCGCCCGGCACGTGCGGGAGATCGAGCGGCTGCGCAAGGTGGTAAGCGGGCAGCAGTCCGAACTCGATGAACTTGACGCACTTCGGCAGGTGACCGGGGACGATCCTGAGAAACTTCTACATGACGTGGAGTCACTGCGTGCGCACAACAAGGAACTGGATCGCAAACTGCAGGAGATGCGCTCCAGCCAGTCCGAGGGTGACGCCAAGGAACTCCGGGAACAGCGCGATGCGTTGCAGCGAAGTCTTGATGCGGCGAAGGGCGAGCTGTTTGGCCTGCGACAGCAGGAGGAACAGTGGAAGCTCAGCGTGATGGAAAGGGAGAACGCCGAGACGATGCGCGTGGTGCTCGAAAAACACAAGGCGCTGCTGGGTAGCGCGGTGCAGGAGCTTCGAGCGCAGGTGGATGACCTCATAGACCAGGGCAAGGAGGCAACCGCCTTCCCCGAGCTCACGCGCATGGACAAGGAGCTCGCGCTGCGGATTCCCACGGTACCTGCGCCGGCCCTGTCGGCCTTGGTTGGCGACCTGCAGGCCCGCATCGCGCACGCAGAGGAGGGGAAACAGTTGCATTTTTCCAAGGAGGTCCTGCAGCTGTTCGTGGGCGGCCTGGCGATGAGCCGACTGCACATTTTCCAGGGCATCAGCGGGACCGGCAAGACCAGCTTGGCAACGGCGTTCTGCGCAGCCATCGGCGCCACTTGCACGGTGGTACCCGTTCAGGCGGGATGGCGCGACCGGGCCGATCTGATCGGGCACTACAACGCCTTCGAGAAGCGGTACTACGAAAAGGACACGTTGCAGGCGCTGTACCGCGCGCAGACCGAAGCACAGGGCGACATGCTGCACGTCGTCCTTCTGGACGAGATGAATCTGTCGCGGCCCGAGCAATACTTCGCGGAGTTCCTGTCGGCGATGGAGGTCTCACAGGCCAAGCGGCTCATCACGCTCATGGAGTCGCGCCCTGCGAGCGGTGCGCCCGCGCTGCTGGTGGATGGACGCCAAATCCGCTTGCCCGCTAACCTGTGGTTCATCGGCACGGCTAATCATGACGAAACCACCAACGCGTTCGCGGACAAAACCCATGACCGTGCCTTCGTGCTTGAACTACCCAAGCATGGCCCGTCCGCTGAAAGGATCGCACGACCGTCTGACCGTGTGACCTGGTCATTCGACAGCCTGATGCACCTGTTCGATGAAGCCCGCAGGAAGCATGCGACGCACGTGAAAAAACTGCTCTCCGCGCTCGATTCCTGCCGCCTCACGAAGATCCTGAACGATAGCTTCGGTCTGGGCTGGGGCAACCGCTTGGAGCAACAGATGGTCCGCTTCATGCCTGTGGTGCTGGAGTGCGGGGGCACCGAGGCTCTGGCCCTCGACCATATGCTGGCGACCCGCATGTTCCGCGACGGAAAGGTCACCGGCCGGCACGACAAGCGCGCCGACGACCTGCGCGTTGTGGAAGACGCGCTGAACGCGTTCTGGAGAGATGCCAAGCTCGGGGATACGCCGACGTCCTGCCTCACGGCGATCGAAGCCGACATCCAGCGGTTGGAGCGCGGCGGATGAAGGTCTGGGATCGCCATGCGGGTCAGGAGGTTGAGCTGCCGGCGACGGTGGAGCCCGGACGATTCCAGTTGCTGGCGCCGTGCGTTCTCAATGGGCACGCGTCCCTCGACAAGGGCGACATCCTCTGGGGGGATGGCAATGTGCGCTGCGTCCTATCCACCGACGGCGCAGACCGAAACTTCGCACTTCCGGTGGCGGGGTCCGCGGGAGATTCGCCCAACCCGCTGATCGACGAAGCTGTCGGTGCGGTGACAGATGGGATCCTGGACGGCGAGCTGCCATCGCCCATCATGCCCGCGCAACTCGAGAAGCACGTGGACCTGCTGGACATCGAGAGGCTTCTTTCCGAACTCCTCGATGCCGGGCATCTGCAGGCGATCTCGCAGCGGCCAAGACTCGACATGCGCTATGACGCGGAGGTGCTGCCGGTCTCCCGCGCCAGAAGGCTGGCGCAGGACGCGCTGACAACGCTGGCGTCCAACTCGAGAGACTGGAGCCGCCGCCGCATCACGGGGATCGTGCCTGCGCGACTGAAGGCCTTGGTCAGCGAGGACGAGCACGCCATCTACGAGAACGTGGTTTTCGCGCGGCTGATCGACCGTGTCTTGGCGCACCTCCGTGCCCGAATCCACGAGGTGCTGCAACTGCTGGAAAAGCACGAGCTAGCAAAGCAGCTCTCGGATGCGCAGCATCTGGATCACCGGCTGCGCCAGGAGATCTGCGCGCTGTGGGGCCAGTCCTTTGCCGACAACCCGGAAGCAGGTGCGCGAGCGAAGGAAACCCATGAAGTGCTGACGAGCCTGTACGGCAAGGTTAGGCAGCTGGAGCATCGTGGGCTGTATCCGCATGTCCCTCGCAACATGAATGTTCCCATTGCCCTACGGAACACGAACATCCTCCAGCACGATCCTCACTACCGGCACCTGCGTCCACTCTGGTTGCTGGTGAACTCCGGCGCCGCCAGGGAAGTGCAGACACCGCAGCAGAAGTTCGAGACGGCCAAGGCGCGGGGTGCAAGGTACGCGGCATTCATCGAGCTGTTGGTGCGGAAGGCGTTGGATGCCAGCGCCCTGCTTGCCTGGGACGACGTGGGCCGGTCGGCGGCCTTCGGCCCCTGGGAACTGCGGCTGCGATTGGAGCAGGGCGCTTGCAGCCTGGAGCTTCTCGACGATCAGGGTGCTCGTGCTGACCGGTTGACGATGGTGGCTGGCTGGCGGGGTCGGTTACCTTGGCAGCAGCAGCGCGAAGACTACTACGTGTTCTTTTGCCACGATAGCGAGTCAATGGATGACGAGCTTGGCGAAAACAGCGTTCTCCATCCATTGCAGTTCTACGCGGTGGAGAGGGTGCGGCTAGCCATCGAGAAATGGCTGCTCAAGCAGGTGCTGAGGTGCTATCCCTTCGCGGTTGCGCCAATTCCGGGAGACCTTCAGGGCGCCATCATTGCCGCGGCGGAGGCGAAGGTGCAGAAGGCGGGTCATGGGGTCAAGCTTGTGGGACTGCTAACGCCCAGGATTGAGGCCGATGTGGAGGGCATCGTGCAACGAAGTTCCGCCAACGGACCTACCAAGAGCGGGCTCCTTTCGTCACTCAAGCTGGTGCGCATCATTGGGTTGTGCCGCGTTTGCGGGCACCGTCTCCACCCTTCGTCATTTCACGGCTCGGATAGTGGCTTCAAGGCCCACTGCGGGCAGTGCGGCGCGACCTGGACGCTGGCGGTGGTCGATGGTAGGGCTCGGGTTGAGTACCGAATCGGGAAGGTGGAACGTCCGTTCTCTGAGGTGGGGTGCAGAGAAATGACGCTGGCTTGGTTGGTCCGAGGGGCGCGCATTGACGCCCCCTCCGGCTAGACGACGGCACTCCATGCGTGGGCGACGCCCAAGCGCATTTGGCGCGAACCGGCCGCGCCCTGTGTCCCCATCATTGTCGGGCCTAAGCTATTCGGGATTTTTTGGGGGGGACGGGGCCTTGGACTGACGCCTTTGCCGTCGCGTCATCATGGCGAACTGCTCACGCATCAGCGCATTCTCCGCTGCAAGCTTGATATTCGTCCTCGCATGTTGAGCACACTCGGCACGGGCGTTCTCAAGGTCCGAAATGAGCTGTTCGGTTTCGCGGTTGGCGCTTGCCGCCTCAAGGCGAGCCAGCAACCCAGCGCAGCGCATCCGTTCTGCCTCCAGGGCTGCATGAAGGCGCTGCACGTCGGCTTCCATTGCGCGAATCTGCTCGAGCGCCCGTTCAACGACGAGATCGCGCGCTTCGAGTTCAACACGGAACTCATTCCGGGCCGCAGCAATCCTGGGCTCCAGCTTGCACATAGCCTCGGACCAGATGGCGCTTGCGAGCGCTCGCGCACGCACCTCCAGGCCTTCCGGCATCGGCTCGATGCCGGGCTTTCCCTTCAGTCGCCACGCTTCGAGAAGGGGCCCAACAGTGCTCTTGCTGCCGCCACCGATCTTGGCGATGACGGCGTCGATGGTCAATGCCTGGCCGCTACCGTGCAGTTCGTCGGCTGCGTCAAAAACACTTTTCGGTGTGGCGATTGCGGAGGTCATAGAGACTGGTCCAGGATATGAGGGGTAGTTGGCGGGCCGCACTTCACTGGCACTTGTGGACGCGACGCGTCCTGGCCCGCAGTTCTTCGCGAGCAATCCAATCAATGAGGTCGCGTCTGACATGGACGCCGCCCTGACCTCCGGCAAGGTGCAGCGGCTGCGGATACTGGTCGCGTTTGTGCTTGTTACCGCGCCGATTGATCAGCGTCTTTTGACTGATGCCCAAGACCTGCGCAAGCCACTTGTCCGGCACGTACGGTCCCGGCGGCACCTCCTGCTCAAGGCGAGAGACGATCTGCGCAAGGAGATCCTTGCTTCCCAAGTCCGGCGGGCTGGCCGGAGCGAGGGCAGAAGGTTCCGTAGCGAGTTGGCTGGCGATTTGGTCAAACATCTGGTGCGCTCTTCAGCACGAACACAACGTGACTATGCAGATGAAACTCACGCTGTGCCGGATGGGTGGCATCGTAAGGAGCGAAAAGTTCTGGCGACCCATTTCGTCCTGCGTTGCGCTCCACACCCTTTAAGAATCACCTCTCTTTTGTGCTAGGAAGGTTTGGTGTCCAAGCCGCCGTCGATGCGAGGCAGTCCATTGCGTTGTTTCGACGACAGGTTGATGGTGAATTCAGAGGTCAGGCGCGTTGGCCAAGGCCGAATCAACGCGGCCCTCGTCAGAGCAAAGATCGCCGACCAGTGCACGACTCAGCCAGCAGCGCAGGTCTTCAAGTGGTCGACCTCCTCGCGTCGGAGGTTCGTCGCGTTTTACGTGGAAACTTCGACCGGCCGGATGCGATACAGGCAGGCGCGATTGGATGCCTATTGCAGCGTCAGCTACTAAGCGGCGGCGGCCGCAGGTTGATTGCTGCGGTCGCTGCCAAGTCAGGCGTCACGTTGTCGTCGGCCTCGAGTTCTTCCAGGAGAGGGCCCGGATTCGTTGCCCCTAAAACCATTCTGTAGAGCGCACGAGCCCTTTCCAGCATTGCGCCTTGCTGGTGCTCCCTGCTGCCTGCCGGTGCGAAATTGCATTGAACTGTGGTCGCCTGATCCACGCACCACCAAGGCGTCATCTGGGTGTGCGAATCTTCGAGGCTCGTGGCCCATCTGGCCACGGCTTTCCATGGACTTTCGCCTTTCTCGCGTTGATCCAGCGTTGCCTGCTGTGCCAGCGCCAAGCGTATCGACAGGCCGGAAAAGCGGGCTACACGCCCCTCCCGCTGCTCAAGTTCAACTGGCCCTCGTGCGGGGTCCCAGTGGCACACCGATCTGCACCAGGTATGGAAATCCAGGCCCTCCTGCCCCACACTGGTGGTGGAGACCACGTGCGGCCAAAAGGGGCTGTTGAATGCATGGCGAACCTGGTCGGGACGCGCGGGACGCTCTCCCGGCAAGCTGTCGGCATCCGACTTTGCCGGGTGCAACGGCATGGCGACATGGCATCTCAGATCAATCCGCAGGGTGCCTTTTCCCCGCTCGCGAAGGCGTGACCGGCCACCGGAGACATTGAGCGCATCCGTGAGCTCCTCGATGCCTTCATCCCAGCTTTTGCCGGAATTGGACATGGTCCAGAAGTGCTCATCCAACACGGATTCCAGATTGCCAGCGACCACCGCTGCACGAAGATCGGACGGATAGTCCTTGGGCCTTTTGCTGCCTTCGGTGGCTGCGCCGCTTCCGTTGCCGGCCAGTGATGATGCAAACCACGGTTTGTCGAAATACCGGCGAAACCCGTTGACCAGCAGCATCTGGATCGTCTCGCGCTGATCGCGCGCTCCGGGCCAATGCCGCCTCAACGCCCGCTCAACCACAACCCCAGGCAGATCCAGCGCGAGGTCGACTAACAGGTCGAATTCGGATTGCGACAGTGCAGTGAAGTCCGATTTGGCCTTGTTCTCCCAGTCCCGCACCGCCGACAGGGCGGCCGCCTTCGATACCGACCCGCCCGCCGCGAGCGCTTTCACCCAAGCATCGCGTGCCGCAGGCCAAGTCTGTTGCCGCTTCTCCAGTGCGATGAGAAGCACATGAGGTTTCATGAGCGGCCGCTTGACCTTGTTCACCACCTCGGCATTGATCCGGGCGCGCAGTTGGCGGCAGAGGGCATTTTTTGCGGCCGAAACCGTGCGGGGAAATCCGCTGGCCAGAGGGTCTAGTGAGGCGAGAAAGGAGCTTGCGAAAAACAGCGTGAAGAGCGCGGGTGCGTCCGCCTTAACCTTGAAGTGCGAAGCCTTGCCAACCGACTCATATGTTTTGCCCGTGGGCCGAGAGCCGAGCATGCGCGTTTCGACTTCGTAACTGACCAGGCCGGATACCGCGCCGGGTGTGGCAGCAAAGCGGCTGAATACCAGCAGCTTCCCATCCAGCTTCGATGTATTCGCGGCCGCCCAGGGACCTCGGCTGCGCCACCATTCAAGCGAGGGTCTGATCCATGGGAGGGCCAGGGTCTTTGGCGGCAATGCATCGAGCATGCCTCGCAGCTTCGGATGCGGCCAGTTGCGCGGAATCACGCCTTCATCGACCTGTTTGCGTTTGATGATGGGCTGGGTTCCTTTGAAGCTGGTGTTGTTCCAGCATTTGTATTTGGAGCCCAGCGTCTGGATAGGCGCGGGCACGGATGCCCATAGTGGCACTGCCCAGGACTGGACGCCGTTGTCCATGGAGGTGGCCAGCTCGCCGAACGCTTTCAGATCAGCAGGCAGGAGAGCCGGTGCTTCGATCTGCAGATCGTGGCGCTGTTGGGGCGGTCTTTCCGTGCGGCACATCACCTTTAAGAGCATGCGCCTTAGTTCGTCGCGCGCCTGCGCTAGCTCTGCCGATCGATAGGCACTCTTTCTGAGTTCCGCTTCCATCAGGCTGAACTGCTCACGGATCTTTCTGCGGTGGCTGGCGCCCTGGTTGTGGTGCTCGAAAAGGAAGTCGACGATCCTGAAAAAATCGCTGTCGCCGTCTTCGTGTCGATGCCGTGCCCCCACGCCTGCTGTCAGCGCCTCATACGGTGTGGCGGAAAGCATCAGCAGCTTCACGGACTCGTCACGCGCCAGGACCACATCGATGATCCGCCGTTGAGACCCGTGCATTCGAAGGTCTTTGGAGAGGTCGCCATCGCCGCGCGCCATCAGTTCGCGGAACCGCTGGAACTCGTCAAAGATGACAAGGTCGGGCTTGAGCGCACGTAGCACCGCTGCTGCCATGACGTTGCGAACAATGGAGGCCATCACGACAGGCCGCTCCTGGCGCAGGCTTTCCAGCACCTCCCAAAGCCGCCCCCGCGACACCTTGAGCGCCATCATGAGTTCAAGGCGAAACGCCTTGAGAAAGCGCTTGGTGTCAACGTCTGATTCGGCCACCTTCGCGGCCAAATCCGCCCGGTATCGCCGGACCATGTCGCCGAATCCGCCAACGCCCATCGACAGATGATTCTGCACTCGCTGCAATGGTTTGCCGACCACATTGTGCAGGAATGCGCATGCCAACGCCCTCTCCAGCGCGTGGCCGCGCTGCAGGCCGCGGCGGCCTCCGGAGTACATGGTCATCGGTGTCAGCGTGAAGAGGCGGACTTCGCGATGCGAGGGAAGCTCGCTCAGCGGCAGCAGGCTCGGCCGGTCGGCCTTGGCGCGCGCCTTGGCAATCTCTTTGTCGTTGTCCAGAAAGGAGAGGAGCGAATCGGCATTCTGGGACGCAATAGGTTGGCTGCTGCACACATAAAACACGGTGAGTCGGCCGCGCTTGAGATCGGCCAGATTCTGGATGACGCCGCGCGCCACCATGGTCTTGCCCAGTCCCGCCTCATCGGCGACCAAGAACCTGCGTGCCGAACCTTCGTTGAGAATCGCCGAAACATGACTGATCGTCTGCTTCTGAAAGGCCTTTGGCTTTCGGCTCATGCTTGCGAGCCTCCCAGCGCCGACTGAACAGCGCTCCAACTCTTTAGCAAAGACTTTAGCTGCCGTACGGCCGCGCGATCGGCGGTACTCGCGCCGTCATAGGCGGCGGCTAGGTCCAGAACTTTGGTTGCCCGCTGGATCACCTCAGGCCCGGCTTTCCCCGCCCGCCGCCAGGCCGCTAGGACGGACTCCACAGAGAAGCCGAGCATCCGCGACTTGCCTCGTTGCCTGTCTTTCTCCGAAGGAAGATGGTCCCATGGCTCGCGATCGACCTCCGGCAAACCATGCAGTTCCAGTTCGTCCGCGAAGAGGTCCAGAAGCCCCGAAAGTCCCAGGTAAGACGTAGCCAATGCATCGTCGCGCGCGTCGGGCAGTCCGCCTTCAAAGGGCGCGCTTTGCAGCCAGTGAAGAGAGTTTCCTTGCAGAGTCAGCTCGATATGCAGCAACTCGCTCTCTTTCTCTATCTCCACGACTGGAAGAATGACTTCGCTTGCAGCTTGCGGCCAAGGAATGCGCGCATCGCTCATCCGGCCAATCTTCATGCGCGCGCCATGTTTAAGTACCACCGGCGTGTGCGTGACAACCAACACGGCCTTGTCCGCTCGAAATTTCTGCTTGAGCGCGAGAGTGGCGGCGAGCTGTTTTCTCATGTCCTCCAGAACATCCTCGGAGGTTTTGGGCTTTGGGCCTTTGCTCAGCGAACCGGGCTCCACCCGATGGCAGCGTTGCCTGAAGGCTTCAAAACCTTCCGCAAGAGCCGTGGCAGCCGGACTGCCGCGCTTGATTTCCAGGTGCGCGTGAATCTCCGCATTGCGCTCCCAGCCGCGGGCGGTCAGGTTAGGGCTTCCCAAGTACAAGACGTCGGTCTTCTCATACCGGGCCCAAAGAAACTTGGCATGGAGGCCCCGGGCTTCCGGGTCCTGGTCGTGGCCCGGACTGTCGGCGTCCTCGATGTCCAGCGCGTCCTCATCGACGGGCGCCAGTTCGTACAGATTGGTGAACGTTTCCAAGGTCTTGCTCGTGGTGCGCGCTACGTCCTCAAGCGAGGGGCGTATGGAGACCAGGGACCGATCGGCGTTACCCGTGCTCTCGGCCAGCTTCTTGAGGCTGGTGACATCCAGGAAGGGCGCGACGGCCAGAACGCTTTTGGGAGACGCCGGCAGCGCCGGAAGTCGCCGCGAATCATCGGGTTGCAAGTGCAGTTTGATACCCTTGATTTCAACGCCTCGCGGCACGTCCCACGTGACGCCGTCCAGTTCATCCAGCAATGGAGCCCATGCGGCGGACTGGGCCGCCTTGTGCGCGAGACGGCTTGTCACCTCCCTGACGCCGGGCACGGTGCTGCCGCCCTTGACGGCGCTGCTCAGGAAGAGAGCCAGGTCCCAGCTGTCATCCTTGGTGAAGTTGCGGCTGCCAAGCCAGAGTCTCCAGTGGTACGGAGGCTCGCCTTGCTTGATCAGGCCTGGGTCGGCCGGCCGGTAACGGGCGATACACACCTTGGGGTGCCAGGATTTGCCGGAATGTCCGGCTTCGTCATAGGGCACCGGCACGATGAAACGGTCCAGCATCGCGGGCAGTGCGTCCAGTCCGGGAGGCACGGCGAGGCGCCCCTCCTGCAGCATGAAATGAACTTTGCCTCTGAGTGCGCGCATCGCGCGGACCAAGGCGACCCGAGAACCCTTGCCCGAGTATTTGCTCCGGTTGATCATGGCCAGCAGCAAGGCGCACAGGACTGCAGGGTGCGCGGAATATGCTGCGCAGAGCGCGCGGTCCAATTGCCAACCTTCAGGAGGCTCGAGATGCGCGAGCAAGGGAACCGATGGCAGGTGCTTGCGAACCCCGAGGTCTGCTTGGGCGGGCGAATCTGGCTTCGCGGGCGGGCTAAATTTTCGGGGCGGCATGCAGGTCGGTCAGAAGCTGGCGAACGTTCTTCCACCTAAAGTGCAGGGGCTCGGCATGAGCGCCCGACTCCTTGTCGGCCCACAGCGCCAGGCGGGCCCTCGAGATGTCGGTGCCACCCAATCGAGCACGGCCCTTTTTGCGGAACCTTTCGGTTTGCTTGTAGGAAGGCAGCAGCAATTCGATGTTAGTGCGGCAAAGGCGCAACCACTTCTGGGTGTCGCTAAAAAGCGCCGGCAGCGGATCGTCGGCGTGGAAATGAATGCCGCGCGCGGCCAGCTGGCTCAAATCCAGTTGCAAGGCTGTGTCTCGATGCTCGTCGAGCAGTTCTTGCAGGTGATCGCGGTGCGCGCCGGCTTCCCCGAAGCCGGCGCGGGCAGCCTGCTGTTCCACCATCGCCAGGTACAAGCCCCTGCAGATTCCGCCTAGCGACGAGCACTTGCGTGCGAAGTCAAGGAACTGAAGATGTTGCTGGGTAGCCGCGGCGTGTACGACAGGGTCCAGCCACGGCATCGACGCTCCCGGCGCACGATCGGCCTCGGCCAGCCGCGACAACAGGCTTGCTCCGCCATCAGGGGCACGCACTGCTGCAAGATGCCCCTTGAGGAAGTTGGCCTCCGGCCGCCGCAGCACAAATGTCGTGGGTTTGGATTCCCAGAAACCGGCGGGCTCTTGAGGCAGGCCCGTGAAAGCGGCTGCCGCTTCCGAAAGCACGCGCCCCTGTTCATCCTTAACCCCGGTCTTCTCAGCGCTCCTTGCTTCGGTCATATGGCTCAGGACTTGCCGCCGGGTCAGGCCTTTCAATCGGGGAGAAAGAATGCGCCAGGCCGACAGCGCAGTCCAATACGAGAATGAAGGCGGCTGAGCGGCGGGCTCGGGCGACTTTCTTCGCCCGATCACCCCGTCCGTGTCGGACGAGTCCTTGAGGCCCTCAATCAGGTCCTTGGTCAGCTGGACTTCGAGCCGCTCGAGCGCCTTGGCAGGAGCACGCGGAGACTCTTCGGCCGCGCGCCTGAGCATCCACGGAACGAAGAGCGCGTAGCGCAACCTGGTGTGCAGCACTGAGGTACCCGGGAACAGCGTGTCCGAGATCACTTGGTGCAGCTGCAAGATGCCCAGTTCATCGCGGACGCCCTTGACCTCGTCCAGGAGCGCGCGTTCCGCGTGGGCGACGTCCTGTTTGGAAACGAGCACCCATCCGATCAAGTTTTGTGTTTTTGCCATCTCCCTCCTGATTCCTCCATTCAGTTCCGGGTCGCTTTAGGACTATAGCGCGAGCTCCTCCTTGCTCCTGGTCAATTGGCCTCGAGCATCTCCAAGTACATAGCGCCTTGAGCGTCTTCCACAAAGACTTCGCCGCGATGCTCTTTGTTTGACCTCGCGATGTACGTCTGCTATCGGGCCGATGGCGATCGCTCGTCTCGCCTGTCGCCCGATGTCGGGTATCAGGAGCCGCCTACAGTGGGAAGCGCCAACCTGACCGACCGGCCCCCGGTCTGAAGCGGAAGTCCGCTGCAGCGGATGGGATCCAAGTTGTCGGTCGGCCATCACTGCCCAAGTGATGGTGCAACTGTTGAAGGTGGCTGATGTCTCGACAGTCCTCTCGGTAGGCGTACGACTTCTCATGTGCGTTGGTCTCCACTTTTATTGTTCACGTCGCGCTGCAGGCTCGCCGCACCGTCGCTCCAACACTGGAAGCAGGCCAGCGACGCTGCATCGGGAGATGCCGGCAAACCGGGTCTCGCTCTGGCGGGCCCGAATCTGCCGTGAAGTGGAGGGGTGATGATGTGAACCGGGTGCGTGCCCCGGGGAAGCTGACCGCTAAGTCGCCGACTCCCCTGAGACGGTCTGCTCTTACGGCGAACCTAACGTAGAACCGGACCTGATTCGGAGCTAGATCAGCTTCGGCTTGTTCTTCCGTCACAAATAGATTCGCCGATCAAGTGCCGCCGTGCGGGAGGAGCTTCATGACGCTTGCCCTATTGCGCAGAACTATTTGCTGACCCCGCAGATTGGCGGTGTCGGAGTCTAGTAGGCCAAGCCGCTTGAGGGTGTAGAAGAGCACTGCTTGGCGGCATTCCAGAATGACTTCTCCGTTCTCCATGCCGTAGTCAAGTTCGATGACGCGTCTCGATGCCTTGGGCAGCCGAGAGTTTGGAGCGAGGACAAGGTTCACCACCTGATGCCAAGCTGCATCGTCCTTTCCGGCGGTCCCAGCTACTTCGACAAGTTCCACGTCCAGAATTCGCGCGAGCACGAAATCGCGGAATTCGTGGCGCAAGTGGCAGTAGGCCCGGACGTGCCATCGGAAGCCGTCGAATGCGACGCCGTGGGGTGAGAGCATCCGAATCGAGGGTTCCGGGGTGGACATCGATTGGTAGGTGACGTTCAAGCGCACGCCGCGCCGGATGGCGGTGAGGACTGCAATCACCGTGTCCGGCCGGAGTCGGCGCGCGGGAGTGGGTACCGTGACGGTGGAGGGCGTCCACCCGAGAAAACTCAGTTCGCTGGGCACCACGCCGGTAGTACGCGCAAGGAGCTCGTCGAGGTACCGGTCAGGCTCATTGGTTGGAAACAGCGGCTTGAAACTAGACAGCGCGATGTACATGCGCGTACTGCGGTCATAGGAAGCGTTCCCTGGAGCGCGCTCGAGGTATTTGCTGATGTCATTGGTCGCCTGGGGAATGGAGATGCCGAAGAAGGATGTCAGGTCACTTCGGTTGATGCGGCCGTCCCAGCGCAGGCGGAAGTCCAGAAACTCCAGGCGGCGGTCCTGGCTCCAGCGCAGTGACTTCTCTGCGCCGGGCTCGCTGGTGGTGTCCGCGGCCGTATTCGGTTCCTCAGTCATGAGGACATGGTACCAAAAACCAGCCCTTTGCGAACAGTAACTATGCGCGTATAGTATATTCGCATAGTTAGTAGCCTTTCATGTGGAGGAAAACCGGCATGCGCGTTACCTTCGGAATTCGGTTATGACTGAGACCCATTTCTTCATCCTTCTCGCACTGGGCATCGTTCCGACCCTATTGCTCCTCGCTCTATTGCTGCGAAAGCTAAAGTTCGAGACCCCCGCAGACCTCAGCGCCCGGCTGGGTCTCCTAGAGCAGGTCGCCCAAGGTTTGGTACAGGCCGTCTCGCGAAACGAAGGGGGCATGCAGCGTATCGAGCAGCAGCTGCGAGGATTTACAGAGGCCACCGCCGCGGCCATGGCGGTCTCAAAGACTTCGCTTGATGAACAGCTCGAGCGCACGGTTGGGGAGGCCAGAAATGGACGTTCGGAGCTCAATCAGGCGTTCCATGCGTTCGAGGGACGGCTTGGGCATCAGGTGGCGGCGCTCTCAACCAGCGTTGGCGAGCGAGTTATCGAGCTGCAGCGGACAACCATGGATAGCCTCGAGACGAGCCGGAAGGTTGTCGATGAGAAATTGGCGCAGACGCTTGACGAAGCGAGAAGCGGACGCATTGAGCTAACCAATGCGTTTGGTGTATTCGAAGCGAAGCTGGACCAGCGTTTTGGTTCTTTCGATACGGCGCTGGGTGCACGGTTCGAGACCTTGCAGACAGCTCTCGTGGGCCGTCTGGACGCCTCGAGCAAAGCCCTGATGGACTTGCTCACGCAAGCACAGATCGATGCCGCGAACGCCCGCACAGAAACCTCCCAGGCACTGGCTACCTTCCGAACGGAGATGGCCGTGCACCTAGGTACGGTCGCACAGGAGACCGGGAAGTCTCGTCAGGCTCTGGCCGACAGCGCTGTTGCGTTCGAGGCGCGCATTCAGGAGCGTTTTGAGGCCTTGACCGCGGCAACCCGTGGGACGCTGGATTCCCTCAAATCGGACATCACCAACCAGCTCGGCGTGATGTCGACTGCGATGAAGGAGCAGCTGGAGGGCAACGGCAATCAGATTCGGAACCAGTTCTCGACACTTCAGGATGCGGTCGGCCAGCAACTGACTGCTATGGCGCAGGGTTCGCAGACCAACTCGGAGCAGCTTCGTACGACGATGAATGAGCGGTTGGCCGCCATTCAGAAGGACAACACGGAGAAGCTGGAGGAGATGCGGCGGACCGTCGACGAGAAGCTTCACGCGACGCTCGAGCAGCGATTGGGTGACTCCTTCAAGCTGGTCAGCGAGCGCCTCGAACAGGTTCATGTCGGGCTAGGTGAGATGAAGAACCTCGCGGGCAGCGTGGGCGACCTCAAGCGGGTGATGACGAACGTGCGCACTCGCGGTACATGGGGCGAGGTGCAGCTTGGCGCCATCATGGAGAGCTTGCTCACAGCGGAGCAATTCGCCCGCAACGTCAAGACTGTTCCTGGCAGCAACGACCTCGTCGAGTTCGCCGTGAGGATGCCGGGGAAGGCCGACGATGCTCCTGTATGGTTGCCCCTGGACTCCAAGTATCCGGTCGAGCACTACCAGCGGCTTCTCGACGCGCACGAGACGATGGAGAAGGCGGTCATTCAGCAGGCGGCCGGGGCGTTCGAGTCTTCCATTCGGGCCGAAGCAAAGAAGATTTCCAGCAAGTACGTCAGCCCTCCGCACACCACGGACTTCGCCATCCTCTTCCTGCCCACCGAAGGCCTCTTCGCCGAGGTCGCACGAATTCCCGGTCTGGTCGAGGCACTGCAGAACGAGCACCGGGTTGTCGTCGCAGGCCCGACGACGCTCGCGGCTATGCTCAACAGCTTGCGACTCGGATTTCGCACCTTGGCAATTGAGAAGCGCTCATCCGAGGTCTGGGGAATTCTTGGCAGCGTCAAGACGGAGTTCCAGAAGTTCGGCGACATCGTTGATGCCACGAAGAAGTCGATTGACGCTGCGGCAAAGAAATTCGACGAGGTCGGAGTCCGGACGCGGGCTGTCCAGCGGAAATTGCGCGACGTTCAGGAGCTTCCCGTTGCCGACACACCTCCAGCGCTTGATGCCGGCGATTTGCTTATCTTGGATGAGGACCGCGACGTCGCTTCTTGACCAGAGTAGTGGCTGGTTCAAAACGGAATCACGCGCGAACGCAATTTATTCGAGTGGTCTATTGACGAGGTGATTGGCCGAGCGATGGGCTTGGAGTTGAAAGGACTCGAGGATTTGGTGTCAAACGGCGGCTAGGCAGACGCTGAGGAACGGAAACAAGATGCAGGAAACAGCGAAATACCAGCTCCGTCGGATGGTGCTGGTGAATGCGGGTACAAACATCCACGTGCCCAGCGGGCGCATTACCGCGATAGACCCGCGGGGTGGCGCAGCTGTCCTCGGAGACAACGGCGTCGGCAAGACGACCACGCTGCGTATCCTGCCGCTGTTCTTCGGTCATCTCCCGAGTCAAATTGTCTCTGGTGGCCAGGGGCAAGAGGCGATGATTCGCTTCATCCTTCCCACCGACGCGAGCGCTATCGCCTTCGAGTACCAGCGTGGTTCCGATAGGGAAGATGACCTGCGCCTGATGGTCATTCGACGGCGCACCGACGAGCCGGATGTGCCGTTCTACCGCATGTATCGCTGCGGTTTTCGTAAGGAGCTATTCGTCGAGTATGGCCAGTTTCTCGACGACGACCGGACGCAGTTGGCGGCGACGAGCTTGGACATACAGACCACCTCGAAGCTCACGACCGCGGAGTACCGCTCCGTCATCCTGCGCACGCCGGCCACCAGCAAGGAGAAGGAGCGCCTGCGCCGCTACGCGCTGGAGTGGTCCTTCGGTCCCCGTCCGCTGAACAACCTGGACCGGCTTGTGGCGGCCATGGTGAAGAAACACATCAACTTCGGCGACATCGTGCAGGTCGCGGTTGGCTTGGTGCAGCAGGACCTGGGACTTGGTGCCGAGCGGGCGAAACTAACCTTCAAGCAGGGCAAGGGCCAAATCGACCTCTGGCTCAAGACCCGCCAAGCCTGCGTGGACGCGTTCAAGCTGGCGCCGAAAGTGACCGAGCTGGAAGGCGATATTCAGGCGTTCCATGCGGCCGTGGCCCGGTTCCGCACCCGCCGCGCAGATGTGGCTGCGCTGAAGGACTTCCGCGACGGGGAGCGCTTCCAAGTTTCAAAGGCCATCGATGCTCTGGTCGAGGAGCACGACGCCGCGATTGCGAAGCAACTGGTAGAGCGCGTCGGCCTCACGGAGGCGTCCGCAAACGCCAGCAGTGCGGCTGCCAAGGGCCGGCAGACGTACGAAGAGCAGGCCACTGAGGCGCAGTATTTCGAAAAGCATGGTGCTCGCGCCTGGGAGCAGAAGGTGCAGGAGCTGCCGACGCTGCGCCTGAAAATGCAGAACCTGCAGGACCAGGCCGCAGCGGCTGAAGCCGAGCACGGCGAAGCCACCACCAAGTACGAGCGCCTGAAGCAGGAGGCAACCGCCTCCTGCTCGAACATGAGCCTGCAGCTGGAGCAAAGCAAGCAGCCTCACCGTGACCGCTACGTGAAGGCGCTCGAGCAAATCGGGGCAGCGGAAGCGACTGCGAAAATGGAGGCCTCGGCGCTGCACACGCAGCTTCGATTGGACCTGGAGGTCGCCCTCGAACCGCTGCTGGAAGAGCAGGGCAACTGGAAGGAGCGCCAGAAGGCGCCCGCGGCTTCCGAGGCGGCGCTGAAGGACGTCCAGGAGGCCCAGGACCGCCTGCAATCCCACATGGAGGAGCACGGGCGGGCCACCCAGGCCTATTCCGAAGCGAGTGGCGCGGAAGGCGACACTCGACGGGCCTTTTCCGCCCACGAGGACGCTGTCCGCAAGGCAAAGGGGGACCTGGAAACCGCCGAGGCTGGTGTCAAGGCAGCTCGCCTGCTGCTGGCGCCCAACCCGGGCAGCCTGCTGGCAGCGCTGCACTCCCACCCCGACGACTCCTGGAAGCGCAACCTGGCCAAGGTCATGCGTCCGGAACTGCTGGACCGGGATGACCTGGACCCAGCCGCTGTCGAGGAGGCCGCCCAAACCTTGTACGGCTGGCAACTGAACACGGGCGTCCTCGCGGCACCCGACTGGACGGACGACGAGCTCGCGCGGAAGGCGGTCGAAGCTGCGGAATCGCGCCAGTCCGCGTCGCTGGCGCACCTGCAGACCTTGCAGGACGGCTTGGCGGGCAAGGCCCGCGCCCTGAAGGACGCAGAAGAGGCCACCCGGCTGAAGCAAGCTCGCTGCAGCGTGCTGGAGGGGCAAACTGGCGAGCTCAAGACCGCGGTGGCAGCTGCTCGCCAGCGGGTCGAATCCGAAAAGAAGGAAGCGACGTCCAAGGCGGTCGCGGAACTGGCGCGGCTGAAGGGCGAAATCGACGCGGTCCGAGCCCAGCAGCGCGCGCTGGCCACCCAAGCCGATGAGGAGCTGACGGGCATCGCCAAGGCCCATGGAGAGCAGCGAACCGACGCCAAGAGTCTGCAGGACGAAGCCATCCGGGCCATCGACGAGAGCATCAAGCAACTCGCCGCCGACCTGAAGTCGACCCTGGCCGCCTACGACGCGCAGTTGCTGGAGCACCTCGCGTCCAAGGGGGTGGACGTCAAGCGCCTAGAAGCGCTCAAGGGCGAGGCTTCGGCCATCGCGATTGAGGTCAAGACGCGAGAGAACAATTTGGCGCTGGTGGAGCGCTGGCGCGCATGGATGGACGCCGGCGGCCCGACCACCTTGGCCGGCCTGAAGTTCGCCGCCGAACAGGCCCAGGAACAAGCGCGGCAACAGGCCGAGAAGCTTACCCAGTTCAACCAGCGCGCCCAGAAGGTCACGGAGCAGTACCAGGCAGCGGTCTCCACCAAGGAAAAGCGCGCGGAGGAAATCGACGCGGAGCTGGCAATCCTGGGGGAGCTCGAGCTGGAGTTCGAAAGCTACATGGCTTCCGGGGTGTCGGCCATCGACGCGAAGACCACAGCAAAGGACCTGCGCGGCAGGGTGCGGGCGGACCGCACCACGCTGAAGTCAGCCGAGGAGACCGTGCACAACCACTACAGCTTCTTGCGCCAACAGCTGACCGGGCGGGACAACGCCGTGCAGGAGCTGGTGGAGGCGAGTCTGAAGAGGGTGGAAGAGAGCGACATCCTTCGCGCTTCCGAGCTGTGCACCTGCTACAAGCTCATTGGCCCGCAGGTTGCCAACAACGTGAACATCACGCTGAAGACGCTGCTGGCCAACATCGGCGCGTTCCAGAAGGCGATTCAGTCGTTCGAGAGGGAAGTCTCCGTATTCAACCGCCGGCTGCAGGCAGGACTGACCGAGGTGCGTTGCTTTGAGCGCATCAAGGACCTGCGGCTGGACATCATCACGAACTTCGAGAATCTGGGCTTCTACAAGAAGCTCTCGCGCATGGACGACATCCTGCGCGCGCACGCCAACGAATACGGCAAGGACTACTCCCGCGAGCTGCCGCCGGACCAAACGGCGCAGGCCCTGGGCGACTTCATGAGCGTGCTCAGCTCCGACGGCAACGTTGAAGTGAACCTGTCCTCGCATATCACCTTGCGCGGCAGCGTCACCGACAACGGCCTGCACAAGGAGTTCAAGCGGTCCAGCGAGCTGGAAAATATCTCCTCGGAGGGGCTCACCTCCCTGGTGCTCATCACGCTGATGACGGCACTGCTCAACACCATCCGCGGCTCCGAGCCGGTCCACGTGCCGTGGGTGACGGACGAAGTGGGCAAGTTCGACCCGAAGAATTTCACTGCGCTCATGCGCATGCTGCAGGACAACCGCATCGACGTAGTGACCGCATCTCCGGAGCTGGGCGCTGCGCAGCAAGCCATGTTCGCGCGCCGCTACCTGTTCCAGGACCGCGGCCGAATCCATGAATACAGACCCAGGGTGGTGGGCGCCGACAAGGCACAGGCATCTAGGCCCGCAGAAGGGGAGGCAGTGTCGTGAACGCACAAGTTTTGAAGCTCCTGCTGGCCGGAGAGTACATCTGTCCGCACCGCTATGGACCCGAGTTCCTCCTGCTGGAGGACGTCGCCGAGCGCGAAGAGGTGGACGCCTGGCTGCTGCCCCTGGGGATGCGCACCGCACGCCTGAGCGAGGAGGGCGCCTTTTTCATGGCCTATGAACGCATTGGCCTCAAGCAGGTCACGCAGGTCAAGAACGAGCTGCTCAAGTTCCGAGACGAGTACGGCCCGGCCGTTCTCACGCTGGACCTCATTCGCCAGTCGGACACAAGCCGCGTGCAGCTCACGCCCGGCGAAATCATCATGCTGTACCAGCTAGAGGAGGCGGTGGCCCAATCCAGCACTCTCGAGTCTCAGCTCAAGGGGCTCCTGGGCGTCATCACCAACGCGGCGATGCGCAACACGAACCACGAGAACCTGCGCAGGATGATGGAGCACTTGGCCAAGGACGGCTATGTGGTGCTGGCCAACAAGGACACTGGTGCGTACGAGGTCACGGGCAAGATTGAGCAGCTCTACGCGGTGCTGCAGTTCCTGGACGAGAACAAGGTCATCCCGGACACTGAAGTCGACGACCGTGACGAGGTCGATGACGACTTGGTCGACCAGGCCAACGCCGATTCGGGAGAGAGCTCGTGAGCGAGCGCGGCGAACAGGTCCAGAGGCTCCTGGCCGGACTTGCGAAGCATGCTGACCTCGTGGCCGAGGCCTTCGAGGGCTCGGTTTCCGGGGGCGACAGGCAGCGCAATGCCAGCATCGAGGCTCTCTCCGGCCTGAGCGTCCTGAAGCCTTACGACGAGGACAGCTACCGCCTCAACCCACGGCTGCGCGAGTTCATCGCCGACTACTTCACGAGCTACCAGGCCTTCCAGGCCCTGCGCCGGGTGTCTGGCACCATGCAGCAGGCCCGGGAGCAGTGGCGCGAGCTGCGCCGGCTGAAGCTCGCCGGCGCGAAGAGCAAGGACATCATCCGGCTGCAGGTTGCCTTCGACGAGTCTGTCGTGGAGATGGCCTATGCCATCGAGAACAACCTGCGCCTGCTGCATTCGCTCATAGCCACCCAGTACGGCAACGTCGACGACTTCGGCACCAAGCTGCGGCAGAACAGGTACTACGCCCAGCAGGTGAGGCACTTCCTGCAGGACGTGGAGGCCATCGACGGGTTCGTGGAGATGGTGTCCGATGAAGCCATCGCGGCTGGACTGCCGCACATGAAGCAGTTGGTCACGCGTCGCCTGGGCGCCAAGCGCCTGCAGTGGACCTCCGAAATCAAGGATGCGCAGGCTGTTATCAGCAAGCGACTGTTCGAGGCGAAGCTCATGGAAGTGCGCGTCAAGCGTCTTTCCCGATTCGCACTCTGGCTAGCGCGTAACCGTACCTCGGATGGCTGGGAGGTGACCCTCGACGAGAGTGCAGACCCAGCCTTAGTTCGCCCTGAGCCCTTCTTATTGCGGCCGCAGCCGGACGTGACGGATACGTACCCCGAGGTGCGCGATGGGCTGCTTGCGGCCGTCGCCAAGATGCCGAAGGCGGTCGTTGCCAAGCCTGTGGAGGCCGACCCCGGCCCGCAGCTGCTGCAGGAAGACGAAGCCGAGATCGAGGAGCTGCAGGAGCCACACCAGGCGGCGCTGCACGACTTGGTCGCGGAGGTGGCCGCGACGAGCGAGCCGATTTCGCTCCTTCGCTGGAAGACCGGCCGTCCGGAGCTTGCCGACATGCCGGACGAGGCGTGGCTGATGTATTCCTGCTTGCAATTGCGGGGAAGCGGATTCCCGGTCGATTTCATCGACGACGACGCGGAACTCGAGCCATTCCCTATAAACGAGCAGTTTCAAGACATCGAAGTACGAGGGTTGCCCATCCTTGAGGTGGCGTGATGGCCTTCAGTGCAGCACAAGTTGCTTTCTTGCAGCGCCTGGTGAGCCGGCGGCCAGCCGTCAGGCGGGGTGGCGACTACGCGCTCTTCTTCAGCGAGCACTACAGTCTTGGCGTGTCTCTAGGCAACCGGGTGGAATACACCGACGTCCACTTCCTCATGGCCGAGCGACTTCTTCGCGCACACGACTTACCTGTCACACCTTTGGGCCCCGGCGCCACGCGCGCGGATTCGGCCGTCTATGGCGGAATGTCCGAGAAGGACTTCAGCTCCGCGCCACACGCGAACTCGGTCGCCGTCAAAAGCCTCGGTCGGTGCCTTCTGGACGGCCATGAGCTCTTTGCACCTGAAGGCGCCTACATTGTGCTAACGCCAGAACAGGCCTCCGAGGTCACATGTGATCGCCTCATGCTGATCGAGAACCTTGAGTCGTTTCGACGACTGGAGGCCTACACCTGGATTGGGCGAGGCGAACAGGACGTGCTCGCTGTTTACCGGGGGGACCCGGAACTCGCCAACAAGGACGTGGCGGAAGTGGTCCTGTCGCGCAGCGAGCCGATTTGGGGATTTGTTGACTTCGACCCCGCGGGGTTGGGCATCGTCAATTCCTTGCCGCCAGACAGGCTTGAGCGCGTGGTCCTTCCCAGCAAAAGCTGGCTGGAGAGGGCCGCTGACACACCGCGCGGGCGGCAGTTGTTCGACAGCCAAGTGGGTCAGTACGCGCGGTCGCTGGAGGCGGCAGGGCATCCGGAAATCGTGAGCGCCTGGGCGCTCATGAAGAGGCTCCGAAGTGCCGTGACACAGGAGCGGATGGTTCACGTCGAATGATGGGGAGCCGCGACGCAATTTTCCTCCGCGACGACTCTGCCTTTGAACGCGGCAATGCCAGGCTGGATAGAAACCCGACTCTTGCGCCAATTTTGCGCCACAGCCAATCGGGCAAGACCGGGAATCGTCGGGAACTCTCGGCTTGCGCAGGGCCGTTGACTGGTTCCTAAGTTGATGATTTAATTGAAGAAACCGGGGGTTCTAGGGAATGCCCGGGAACCTTGAGGAACGTGGGAAGAAGTGAAACTCTTGCCTTCACACGGCAGGGGTCGCAGGTTCAAACCCTGCATCACCCACCAATTCGAGGCCCTCGCAAGTCGATGATTTGCGAGGGCCTTTCTCATTGGGGCGGTGGCCGGTCCCGCGCACGGCCGCGATTGGAACTTCCGTGTTAACAGGGTTTCACCGTACCCCTTAAGGGCGCGAATGATATCGGCGGGTAACCGTCTGCAACGGCCGTCGAAGGGCCGCCGGCCCTTCGAAACGCGCATCGCCAAACAGGTGTAGTGCGATGCGCGCTGGGCCGCCTATGCTCCGCGCCCCAATGACAGAACGCCGAAGCGGTGACGCAAGCGCCCGCGGCTCGAGCCCATGAATCCCTCCAAGTCCAGCGCACGATGCCCTGGCCAGGCACGTGTCTATGTCCGTTGCCGAATGCAACGGGGCATGTCCGCTCTGGACAAATAGTTTCGAGGGGTTACGATGGCCGACCTTTGCAGGAGGGACCCGCATGCAAGCGATCCTCGGCCACGCGCGGCGGCGATGAACACCGTCACCTCCGCGCCTTTCGGAGCCCGTGATGGCACCGCCCTGCATGCGCACGCAGCCACCGACGCGCATGCATGGACGGCCTTTGCCAACGCCGGTTCCGACGCGGAGTTCTGCCTGGCCTGGCTCGCCCTCCAATGCACGGCGGTCCCCGGCGTCCGCGCCGGCCTCCTGCTCCTGAAACCACCCGGCACCGACAGTTACGTGCCGGCCGCGGTGTGGCCCGACCCGCGCCGCGACCTCAGCTACCTCACCGAAGCCGCGCAGCGCGCGCTGGGCAGCCGCAGCGGCACGGTGCTCGGCCTCGAAGCAGCCGATCAGGCGCTGGTCGCGGGCGGCACGCTGCACGTGGCCTTCCCCGTGGAGACCGAAGGCGCCGTCCATGGCGCGGTGGTTCTCGACCTGGCCGCGCGGCCCGAAGCCCAGTTGCAAGCTGTCCTGCGCCAGTTGCTGTGGGGCGCGGGCTGGCTCGAGGCCCTGCTGCGCCGCCAGGGCGCCGGCCGCGAATCGCGCCGGCTCGAGCGTGCCGCCGCCGCCCTCGACCTGCTGCAGGCCATGCAGCAGCACCATGAACTCGGCGAGGCCGCGATGGCGCTCGTCAACGAGCTCGGCACGCGGGTGCAGGCCGACCGCGTCTGCATCGGCCTGCTGCATGGCGGCCAGCTGAAGGTGCAGGCGCTGTCGCGCACCGCCTGGTTCGATCCGCGTTCGCAGCTGGTCGAGGCCATCGCGACGGCGATGGAAGAAGCCATCGACCAGGACAGCGCGGTCGCCTTGCCCCCTGTCGCGTCGGCGCGCGGCCGCGTCAGCGTGGCGCATCGCGAGCTGGCGGCGCGGGCTTCGGCCGAGGCCGTGCTCACGGTGCCGCTTGCCAGCGGCGGACGCAACATCGGCGCTCTGATGCTCGAACGCAGCAAGGGCCCGGCCTTCGACACGGAAACGGTGCTGCTGGTGCAGGTGCTTGCCGAACTGGTGGCGCCCGGCCTGGAGCGCCTGCTGGAGCGCGAGCGTCCGCTCGGCGGCCGCTGGGTCGAGCAGCTTGCCGTCCTGCGCGAGCGCCTGTTCGGTCCGCGCCATCCCACCTTGAAGCTGGGCGCGGTGCTGGCCGTCGCCGCCTGCGTCTTCGTGCTGCTGGCGCACGGCGAGTTCCGCGTCTCGGCGCGCACCATGATAGAGGGCGCGACGCAGCGCTCCATCGTCGCGCCCTTCGAGAGCTTCCTGGCCGAGGCGAAGGTGCGTGCCGGCGACCACGTCAAGGCCGGCCAGTTGCTCGCGCGCCTGGATGACCGCGACCTGCAGCTGGAGCGCGTGCGCTGGACCAGCGAAAAGGAACAGGCCGAGCGCAAGTACCGCGACGCGCTGGCCCGGCGCGACCGCGTGGCTTCGCGCATCCTCGCAGCCCAGGTCGGCCAGGCCGACGCGCAGCTGTCCCTGGTGGATGAGCGCCTCGCGCGCACCCAATTGACGGCGCCGTTCGACGGCATCGTCGTCACGGGCGACCTGTCGCAGCTGCTCGGCGCGCCGCTGGAGCAGGGCAAGGTTCTGTTCGAAGTGGCGCCGCTGGACGCCTACCGGGTCGTGCTGCAGGTGGACGAGCGCGACGTCGGCTTCGTGCGGCCGCAGGAGCAGGGCACCTTGGCGCTTGCGGGCCTGACCGAACGCACGCTGCCTTTCTCGGTGCGCGCCGTCACCTCGGTCTCCACGCCGCGCGACGGCCGCAACTTCTTCCGGGTGGAGGCGACGCTCGCCGACGCCCCGCCCACGCTGCGCCCCGGCATGGAAGGCGTGGGCAAGATCGACGCCGGCCGGGCCAGCCTGGCCTGGATCTGGACCCGCTCCTTCGTGGACTGGGCGCGCATTGCCTTCTGGTCGTGGACACCATGACATGACCGCGCAGTCTTTCCTCAGTCCCTCTTGGTATCGCTTGGCGCGGTTGCGCCCGGCGATCAAGCCGCAGGCGCGCGTGCGGCGGCACCGCTTCCGCGGCGAGGTCTGGTACGTGGTGCACGACACCGCTTCGGGCCGCTTCAACCGCTTCACGCCGGCGGCCTGGCAATTGCTCGGGCTCATGGATGGCCGCCGCACCATGGACGAAGTCTGGGCCGAGGCGGTGGAGCAGCTGGGCGACGACGCACCGGGGCAGGAGGATGTGATCCGCCTGCTGTCGCAGTTGCATGCCGCCGACCTGCTGTATTGCGAAGTGACGCCGGATTCGGCGGAACTGTTCCAGCGCTTCGGCCAGGTCTCGCGCCAGCGCAAGAGCGCGCAGTGGAAGAACCCCTTCAGCATCCGGCTGCCGCTGTGGGACCCGGACCGCTTCCTGGAGCGCACGCTGCCTTATGTGCGGCCGCTGTTCGGCGTGCCGGGCGCCATCGCCTTCTGCCTGCTGGGCCTCATCGCGCTGTCGCTGGTGGTGGTGCACCTGCCCGAGCTCACGCGCAACCTCGACGACCGGGTTCTGTCCGCCCACAACCTGTTGCTGCTGTGGATCTGCTTCCCGGTGGTGAAGTGCCTGCACGAGCTGGGCCACGCGTACGCGGTCAAGGCCGGCGGTGGCGAGGTGCACGAGATGGGCGTGCTGCTGCTGGTGTTCACGCCGGTGCCTTATGTGGATGCGTCCGCCGCCAATGGCTTCCGCAGCAAGTGGCGGCGCACCTTGGTGGGCTCCGCTGGCATGATGGTGGAGCTGTACCTCTCGGGCATCGCCATGCTGGTGTGGGCGGCGGCGGAGCCGGGGCTGCTGCGCGCCGTCGCCTTCAACGTGATGCTGATCGCCGGCGTGTCCACCGTGGTGTTCAACGTCAACCCGCTGCTGCGCTTCGATGGCTACTACATCCTGGCCGACCTGATCGAGATGCCCAACCTGGCGCAGCGCGGCACGCTGTACTGGCGCCACCTGGCCGAGAAGTACCTGTTCCGCATGCGCGACGCCGAGCCGCCGCCGCTGACCGCGGGCGAGCGCCGCTGGCTGCTGGCATACACGCCGCTCGCCTTCGCCTATCGCGTTACGGTGCTGGTGGCCATCGTCACTTATGTGGCGGGCGCCTGGTTCTTCATCGGCGTGATCCTGGCGTTGTGGGGCGCGGCGTCGATGCTGCTGCTGCCGGTGTTCAAGGCGGTCGGCTGGCTGTCGGCGCTGCCGCGGGCGCAGGGCCAGCGCCGGCGTGCCGCTACGGCCATGGCGGTGTTGGCACTGGGCGTCGTCGTCATCGTGCTGGCCGTGCCGATGCCGCTGCGCACGCGCACCGAAGGCGTGGTGTGGCTGCCCGACGAAGCGCAGGTGCGCGCCGGCGCCAGCGGCTTCGTGCGCAAGGTGATGCTGGCGCCTGGCGCCCGGCTCGTGCCCGGGACGGCGCTGGTGCAGACCGAAGACCCGGCGCTCGCCCAGCAGATCGTGCTGTCGCAGGCCAAGCTGGAGGAGTACCAGGCGCGATTGGACAGCCAGCTGTTCGACGATCGCGTGCAGGCCGAGATCACCCGCCAGGACATCGCGCGCGAAAGCGCCGCGCTCGCGCGCTTGCAGGAGCGAAATGCGCAGCTGGTGGTGCGCAGCGCCGCGACCGGCCGCTTCGTGATCGACCGGCCCGAGGACCTGCCGGGCCGCTTCCTGCGCAAGGGCGAGCTGATCGGCTATGTCGCGCAGGACGCGCGCACGCTGGTGCGGGCCGTGGTCTCGCAGGACGACATCGCGCTGGTGCGTGCCGGCGTGGTACGCGCCGAAGTGCGGCTGGCCGACCACTTGGAGCAGGTGCATCCGGCGCGCGTCGTGCGCGAGGTGCCGGCCGCACGCGAACAGCTGCCCAGCGCCGCGCTCACCAGCCAGGGCGGCGGCGCCATCGCGGCGGACCCGCGCGACCCGCAGGGCGCCCGGGCGCTGGCGAGCACCTTCCAGTTCGACCTGGAGCTGCCGCCGGAAGTGACCAGCGCCAGCTACGGCGGCCGCGCCTACGTGCGCTTCATCCATCCCCCCGAACCGCTGGCCGAGCAGTGGTACCGGCGGCTGCGGCAGGCCTTCCTGCAGCGCTTCAACGTCTGACCGGCATGGCCACCGAAACCGCATTCTGGCGCAGCGTCGAACGCGGTCCCGCGCCCTATGCGGAGCGCGCCGACCGCTGGGAAAGCGCTTTCGACCGGCGCCTGCTCGCGGCCAGCGCCTGGCTGCGGCGGCCCTTGCCGACGGCATTGAAGGAGGAACGTGAACTGGTGCGGGAAGTGGAGCGCCTGCAGCCAGCCATCGACGCGCTCGGGCGCGAGGCGCTACGCGGCGAGGCCGAGGCCTTGCGGCCGGCGCTGCTGCGCCAGGGTTTCGCGCTGCCGCTCGTGGCACGCAGCTTCGCGCTGGTCCGCGCCGCTGCCTGGCACGAGCTGGGCCTGCGCCACTTCCCGGTGCAGATGATGGGCGGCCACGCCATGCTGATGGGCCTGCTGGCCGAGATGGACACGGGCGAGGGCAAGACGCTCACCGCTTCGCTGCCGGCCGCCACCGCGGCGCTGGCGGGCCAGCCGGTGCACGTGATCACCGTCAACGACTACCTCGCGGCTCGCGACGCCGCCATGCTGCGGCCGGTCTACGAAGCGCTCGGGCTCAGCGTCGGCGTCGCGCAGGAAGACCAGGAACCGGACGAGCGCCGCGCCGCCTGGCTCGCCGACATCACCTACTGCACCAACAAGGACCTCGGCTTCGACTACCTGCGCGACGGCCTCGTGCTGGCCGGCAACCGCGGCCGCGGCCGGCTGCTGGTGCAGCAGATGTTCGGCCTGGGCGACCGCGCCGAGCGCCTGCTGCTGCGGGGGCTGGCCTTCGCCATCATCGACGAGGCCGACAGCGTGCTGGTCGACGAGGCGCGCACGCCGCTGGTCATCTCCGCGGGCGGCGACGACGTGGCCCAGGCCGAACTGCACGCGACGGCCCTGGCCATCGCGCAGGCGCTCGATGCCGCCGAGGACTTCCGCATCGAACGGCAGGACCGCGCCGCGCACCTCACGCCCCAGGGCCGCAAGCGCCTGCAGGAGCTGGCGCACCGCTTGCCGCCGGCGTGGCGCTCGGAGCTGGCGCGCGAGGAACTGGTGCAGCAGGCGCTGGCGGCGCTGCACCTGTTCGTGCTGGACGTGCACTACCTGGTGCGCGACGGCAAGGTGATGATCATCGACGAATACACCGGCCGCGTGATGCCGGACCGCTCCTGGGAGCGCGGCCTGCAGCAGCTGGTCGAAGCCAAGGAAGGCTGCACCGTCAGCGCGCGGCGTGGCACGCTGGCGCGCATCACCTACCAGCGCCTGTTCCGGCGCTACCTGCGGGTTTCGGGGATGAGCGGCACCGCGCGCGAGGTCGGGCCGGAGCTGGAAGCGGTGTACGGCCTGAAGGTCACGCGCATTCCCACGCACCGCGTGACCCAGCGGCGCGACCTGGGCACGCGCCTCTACGCCGACCGCACGCGCAAGTGGCAGGCGGTTGCCGGGGCCGTGCAGGAGCAGCGCGCCGCCGGCCGCCCGGTGCTGGTGGGGACGCGCTCGGTGGCTGCGTCCGAGGAGCTCGCCGAGGTGCTGTCGGCGCTGGGCATCGAGCACATGGTTCTCAACGCGCGCCAGGACAGCGCCGAAGCGGCGATCGTCGCCGAGGCCGGCGGGACGGGGCGCGTGACCATCGCCACCAACATGGCGGGCCGCGGCACCGACATCCGGCTCGCGCAAGAGGTCGTGGCGCGCGGCGGCCTGCACGTGATCCTGACCGAATTCCACGAGTCTGCGCGCATCGACCGCCAGCTGTTCGGCCGCTGCGCGCGGCAGGGCGACCCGGGTTCGCACGAAGCGATCGTGTCGGTGGACGATGCTATATTCGCGCGCCATTCGCCGGGCCTGGCCCGGATCCTGGCCGCACGCTACGCAACGCGCGAGCAGGCGCTGCCCGGCTGGGCGGCACGGATCCTGCAGGCTCGCGCGCAACAGGCCGCGGAGGCGGCCAATGGGGCCGACCGGCGGTCCACGCTGGAGCAGGACAGGCGGCTGGACCGCGCACTCGCCTTCGCGGGCGGAACCGAATGAAGGGGCGAGCATGAGAGCTGTACGACCCGTCCTGGTGCTTTTGGCCGTGGCCACGGGTGCCTGCGTCCTGCCGGCGCGGGCCGCGGATTTCGACTGCGTCATCGAGCCGCGCGAGATCATCGAGCTGCGCGCGCCCATCGAAGGCCTCATCGAAAAGGTCAACGTCGACCGCGGCGACAACGTGCGCCGCGGGCAGGACCTGGTCGTCCTCGATGCGGCGGTGGACCGCGCGGCCGCGGCCATCGCGCGTCATCGTTCGGTCATGGACGGGGCAGTACGCTCCGGCGAGACCCGGGTCGAATTCAGCACCGCCAAGGTCAAGCGGCAGAAGAGCCTGGAGGAGAACAACTTCGTGTCCGCCCAGGCCCGCGAGGAAGCCGTCACCGAACAGCAGCTGGCCCAGTCCGAACTGCAGGACGCCAAGGACAACCGCAAGCTCGCGGAGCTGGAGCTCGCGCGCCAGCAGGAAGTGATCCGCATGAAGACCATCCGCAGCCCGATCGACGGGGTGGTGGTCGAGCGCCTGCTGAACGTGGGCGAGTTCGCCGAGGCCGGCGTCGGCCGCAAGCCGATCCTGAAGCTGGCCGAGATCGACACCTTGTACGTCGAGGTGCTGATGCCGGTGGAAGCCTACGGCCAGGTGAAGGCGGGCATGGACGCCCAGGTGCTGCCGGAGATCCCGGCCGGTGCCCGCTACACGGGCCACGTCAAGGTCATCGACCGCATCGTCGACGCCGCCAGCGGCACCTTCGGCGTGCGGCTGGAACTCGCCAATCCGCAGCGGCGCATGCCGGCCGGCATCCGCTGCAAAGCCCAGTTCACCGGCATCGACGTCAAGCCACAGCGCGCCGCGGCGCACAAGGCACCCGCGGGATAGCCGTTCCAGATTCATTCCTCAACCAACGCCAACCACAGAGGGCAATTCGCATGGCCAAGCAACTCATGATCTACGAGAGCGCCGTCCCGGTGCAGTACAGCCGCCACGGCAAGTGGTCGGTGGATGCGGGAGCGGACTTCGGCTTCAGCCGCACGGTGAACTCGGTGCCGCTCACGGCGGTGGAGTTCCTGGCGGCCGCCTCGGAATACGTGATCATCTTCGCCGGCACCGGCGACGTGGTGACGCCCGCGGTGCTGCTGGGGATGCGCGACGAGGAGAACCTGTACCTGTCCGGTGACGGCGGCTGGAAGGCGCGCTACGTGCCGGCCTTCCTGCGGCGCTATCCCTTCGTGTTCGCCAGCCGGGACGAGGGCAAGAGCTTCACCCTGTGCATCGACGAGTCCTTCCCCGGCTTCAAGCAGGACGGCGCCGGCAAGGCGCTCTTCGACGAGCCGCAGAAGCCCTCGGAGTACACGCAGAACGTGCTGAAGTTCCTGCAGCAGTACCAGCTGGAGTTCCAGCGCACGCAGGACTTCTGCCGCAAGCTGAAGGAGCTGAACCTGCTCGAGCCCATGCGCGCGCAGGTCAGCCTGGATTCCGGCGAGCGCATCGCGCTCGGCGGCTTCATGGCCGTGGACCGCGCGCGCCTGAAAACGCTGTCCTCGGACAAGCTCGCCGAACTGGTGAAGTCCGACGAGCTGGAACTGATCTACGCCCACCTGCTCTCGCTGCGCAACATCGGCGGCATGCGCGAGCGGCTCGCGTCGGCGGCGGCGGTTACGACCGTCGCCACGGCCGACGAGGCGGCAGACAGCAAGAAGGTGCATTGAGGCCCGGTGCGGCTCGCTCGCGCGAGACCGCACTGCAGGCACACGGCGGCATGGCGTTGGGAACGACCGTGAGAGAAAAGACGAATTTCGTGCCAGGAACGTTGGATTTCCCGGCGACCGCATAGCGCAAGGCGTCCGCAAGAAATGCCGCGCTGTCCGGTCGCTGGGACCGAAGCGAGGGTGCCATGCCTCAATCGTGGATTTCTGGAGTTCTCCGGACGGCCGGAGCTCGTGCGCTTGCCCTGACCCGCCTCATTCCCGCCCGCCGCCGTACCGCGGCCAGGCCGCCGGTCCGCCGGCCACCGCAAAGGCGCAAGGTGCTGTTCGAGATGCTCGAACAGCGCGTGCTGCTTTCGGGGGATCCGCTTGCCTCGGTGGCGAACGGGGTGCTCACCGTCGATCTTGCCGACGGCGGCAACGCGCTGGTGCTCACGCAGAGCCGGGCCAACGCGGACGGCAGCATCAAGGTCAGCATCAACGCGTCGCCCGACGCCTACGACGCGGTGTATTCCATCGTCGTCCACGGTGGCGCCGGCGACGACAGCATCGAGCTCGATGACGTGACGGCGGCCGTGCACGTGAGCGTGAGCGGCGGCGCGGGCAACGATTCGCTGACCGTGAAGGGCGGGCACTACGACACGGTGACTTTCGACGCCACCGGGCCGGGCGACGGCAGCATCACGCTGGACGCTACCCAGATCGACTACACGGGGCTGGAGCCGATCACCTTCCAGCCGGACCAGGCGCACAGCGTCATCGTCGACGCGACGGCCGGCGCGGACCAGATCAACGTCGCCGACATCCTGGGCGGCGGCCTGGGCATCACCAGCCAGGGAACTTTCGAGAACATCACGCTGCTGGGGCACTTCGATGCGCTGAAGATCGATGGCGGTGGAGGCGTCGACAGCGTCACCGTGGGCACGGCCCACCTGGCCGACAGCGACCTGACGGTGCAGGCGGAGAACATCCAGCTTCCCGCGGCCGCTACCGTCAGCACCACGGGCGACATCACTTTCCTCGCGCAGGCGACCAGCAGCGTGACCAGCGCGACCAGCCCGGACCCGCTGGCGCCCAGCGCCCAGGTCGAGGTCGACGGCACCATGAACGTGGGCGGCGTGCTCACGCTGCAGGCTCAGGTGCAGAACACGATCGCGGTGACGTCGACCGGCGCCGCGGCCACCGTCGCCTCGGCCTCGCAGGCGGTAGCGCGCATCGGCACCGGCGCGACGGTCACGGCGGGCACGCTGAACGTCACGGCCCACACCGACTCCGACATCGGCGTCGACGTCACCGGCGCGGTGGGCGGCACCAGCGGCGTGGGCTCGCCGGCCTACGACGACTCGTCGACCGATGCCACCGTGATGGCGACCTACAACGGCGGCGACGTCAAGATCTACAACTGGGGCCGCGACACGATCGACACGTCGAAGGCGACCTACATCGTCATCCACGGCTGGACCGGCGGCCTGGGCCAGAGCTACTTCGACCAGCTGAACGCGGCGCGCCAGTACGACCCCGAGGGCAACGTCCTCTTCGTCGACTGGTCACCCCAGGCGGACAACCCGTACTACCCGGCCGCCGCCGATGCCACCGCAGGTGTCGGCCAGGCCGTGGCGCAGTTCCTTGTCGATGCCAACCTCGACCCGACGACGACGACCTTGATCGGGCACAGCCTGGGCGGGCAGGTCAGCGGCGTCGCCGGCCACGACTACCAGGTGCTCACGGGCGGCCACAGCATCGCGCGCATCTTCGCGCTGGACCCGGCGGGTCCGCTGTTCGAATCGACGCTGGACATCCCGGGCAAGCCGCTGGACCAGCGGCTCGATGCCGGCGACGCCGACCGCGTCGTCGTGCTCCATACGACCAGCGTCGCCGGCTACGACGCGCCGGCCGGCGACCTGGACCTGTACGTCAACCCGGACGTGCCGTACCAGCCCGGCTCCACCAGCCCGATCGGCAACCACAGCTACTCCAAGATCCTGATGGGCGAGCTGCTGCGCGGCGAGTCCTTCAGCGAGGAGAGCACGAACCTCGTCGGCCCCAGCTTCGACCTCTCGGACCTGCTGAATACCAGCCTGACCGGCGTCGCCGACATCGAGACGATCGCCACGCCGGTCACCATGACGACCATCGCCAGCATCGACGCTGGCGTGCAGGTCACTGCCGTGACCGCCGTGTCCGTGCAGGCCACGGACAACGCCAACATCCACCTGAACCTGGCGAGCGCGACGGACGCCGACGCCTCCGCCTACGACTTCCTGCAGGCCAACATGGCCTTCGACCGGACGACGCATGCGTCCATCGGCGGCGACGGCCCGCGCACGGCTATCGAAGGCACGGGCGCGCTGGTGACGGTGTCGGCCAGCAACACCGGCACGCTGGGCAGCAGCGTGTCCTCGGACTTCCTGGCCCAGAACTCCACGATCTTCTCGCGCGACAGCGTGCTGGCCTCGGTAGCCAACGCCGACCTGGACGTGGCGGGCTTGTCCGTGCAGGCCGGCAACACGTCGGCGTATGCGACCTCCGCTGCGACCAGCGCCAACACCGTGCGCGGCGAGGTGCGGGCCTCTGTTGACACGAGCAGCGTGACGGCGGGCGCGGGCGGCATCAGCGTCAGCGCGCAGGACGGCTCGTCGTACACCGCCACCTCGCAGGGCGACGGCAGCCGCAGCGGCAGCAACGACGTGAACAAGGACGTCAGCGCGTCCGTCAGCACATCGAACCTCACGGCCGCGGGCGGCGACATCGACATTGCTGCGGTGAACACGGCGCACGTCACGGCCTTGACCCAGGTCGATGCGAGCGCCATCCTGGCCGAGACCGCGAACATCTATGCGGTCAACGTCGTCAACGGCGACGTCACGGCTTCGGCCGCGAATTCCTCCCTCACCACCACCGGCTCGGGCGACGTCACTCTCGACGCGCGGAATGCCGCGGCCGTCGACGCCAGCCTGGTGGCCACGGCGACGGCCGGCGCCAAGCAATACCCGCTGCCGGCGCTGTCCTTCGGGTCGACCGTCGCCTTCAATGCGGTGGGCTGGAGCATGACCGCGGTCCTGAGCGGCACGGTCGCGGACCTGCTGGGCGACCCGGCCGAGGACTGGATGGCGAACGTGCTGCCCTTTGGCGTGAGCACGCCCTCGCAGGCGCAGGCCTCGGTGACCAACAGCGCGGTGAGCGCGGCGGGCGCCGTCGCGATCGAAGCGACGACGGCCTCGCAGATCAAGGCCAGCATCGACAACACCGCGCAGAGCGCGAGCGCCGGCATCCTGCCCGGTGGCGGGCTGGCCGCGAGCTTCGTGCTGGCCACGAACAAAGTGAACGACGCCACCGCCGCCTCCGTCTCGGCCGGCTCGGTGGGCGGCGCCGGCGTGACGGTGTCGGGCGAAGACTCGGCGGCCATCGCCTCGACGATCACGCTGTCCGCGCAGTCGGACGCGGGCAGTTCCGCCTTCCTCAGCGTTTCCGTGGGCATGGCGGGCGCGGTGGCCCTGAACGAAGTACAGGGCGGCGCGACCGCGACCGTGGCCGGAGCTACGGTGACCAGCAGCGGCGACGTCACGGTGAGTGCGAGTGAACTGGCGACCATCTCGGCATCGCTCGCCAGCGAAGCCAGCACGCAAGGAGGCTCGGCCTTCCTGGGCACGGGCCTGTCGCTGGCCGCGAGCGGGCTGATCGCGACCAACCAGGTCGAGGGCGGGGCGCTGGCCTCGGTCACGGGTTCGACCATCACGACGACCGCGGCCGGCGCCAAGGTCACGGTGACCTCGTCGAACCAGACGAACATCACCGCGACCACGGTGAACGCGGTGACCTCGGGCGCGACTTCGGTCGGCGCGACCCTGGCCTTCAACACCATCGGCTGGCAGCCGCAGGGCGTGCTGTTCGACACGCTCGACGCGCTGCTCGGCGCGCCGACCATTGCCGATGCCTTCGGCGGCGACGTGGGCGCGGGCGCGACGGCTTTCATCGCCAGTTCGACCGTGAATGCCCTTGGCGAGGTGGACGTGGCGGCCACGGCGACAGCCCAGGCCAATGCAAGCGTCAGCAACGACACGACGGCCACCGGTTCGAGCCTCACGCACCTGACCGGGCGCAGCGGCATCAGCTTCGGCGCCGTCCTGGCCATGAACAAGGTCAGCAGCGCCGCCAATGCCTACATCGATGGCGGCCACGTCAGCGGCTCGGGCCTGGCGGTCACGGCGGGCGATGCGGCGGGCATCCTGGCCGCCATCACCCTGGCCAGCACGGCGACGGCCAATGCGGGCAACTCCAATCCCTTCGTCAGCGGGCACGCAGTCGGCGTGGCCGCCGGCCTGGCGACAAATGACGTGCGCGGCGGAGCCAGGGCCCGCCTCAAGGGCGGCGCGATCGTGTCCAGCTCCGCCGACGTGCTGGTGCAGGCCCAGGAGCAGGCACAGCTGCAGGCGACGCTCACGAGTGAAGCCAAGGCCGAAGGCGGCCCCGGCGATTTCCGGGCCGGCACCTCGCTGGCGGCCGGCGGCCTGATAGCGACGAACGTGGTGCTGTCCAGTGCCGAGGCCTCGATCACCGGCGGCAGCGTGACGACCACGAACGCGGGATCGGATGTCCAGGTCCTGGCGGACAACGACGCGCATCTCACCGCCAAGACCGTCAACGCCGTGACCGGCGGCGAGACCGGCGTCGGCGCCACGCTGGCGTTCAACACGATCGGCTGGGCGGCGCAGAACGTGCTGTTCAACACCATCGACGCCTTGCTGGGCGACCCGGTGGTCGCCAATGCCTTCGGCGGCAATGTCGGTTCCGGCGCCACCGCCTTCGTCAGCGGCGCGAGCGTGACCGCCGCCGGCGCGGTGGACGTCCACGCCGAAACGGCGACCGACCTCAGCTCCGACATCAGCAACGACACGGACGCCGGCGAGGAAGGCGACACGCACCTCACCGGCCGCAACGGCATCAGCTTCGGCGTCGTGCTGTCCATGAACAAGGCCAGCAGCGCGGCGGCGGCCTACATCAGCGGCGGCACCGTCCATGGCGACGAGGGTGTCGCCGTCGAAGCGGTCGATGTCGCGAGTATCGATTCGACGATCGAGCTGTCCTCCGAATCAACGGCCAACGAGAACAACCCCAATCCCTTCGTGAGCGGGACCGCGGTCGGCGTGGCCGGCGCCGTCGCCATGAACGACCTGCGGGGCGGCGCGAGCGCCCAGATGCTGGGCGGCGCCACCATCACCGCTGGCGCCGACGTCACGGTGTCGGCGCGGGAGCAATCCGTCCTGAACGCCTCGCTCAAGAGCGAGGCGAAGACCGAAGGCGGCCCCGGCGACTTCCGCAGCGGGACTTCGCTGGCGGTCAGCGGGCTGATCGCGACCAACGTCGTGCTCGCCAGTGCCGAAGCCTCGATCACGGGTGGCAGCGTCAGCACCACCGGCAGCGGCTCCGACATCTCCGTCAGCGCGGACAACGATGCCAAGCTCACCGCAGCCACGGTCAACGCAGCGACCGGTGGCGAACAGGCGATTGCCGCCACGCTGGCTTTCAACACCATCGGCTGGGCGGCGCAGAACGTGCTGTTCAACACCATCGACGGCATCCTGGGCGATCCGGCGATCGCCAACGCCTTCGGCGGCAATCTCGGCTCGGGCGCCACCGCCTTCATCAGTGGCGCGCAGGTGGATGCCGGCGGCGCGGTCGACGTGCATGCCGAAACGGCGACCGATCTAGGCTCCGACATCAGCAACGACACGGATGCGGGCGAGGAGGGCGCGACCCATCTGACCGGGCGCAGCGGCATGAGCTTCGGCGTCGTGCTGTCCATGAACAAGGTCAGCAGCGCCGCGAACGCCTACATCTCCGGTGGCACGGTCAACGGCGACGAGGGTGTCGCCGTCGTTGCGAACGATGCCGCCGCCATAGCTTCGACGATCGAGCTGTCCTCCGTGGCCACGGCCAACGAGAACAACACGAATCCCTTCGCCAGTGCCAGCGCCGTCGGCGTGGCCGGGGCCGTCGCCATGAACGAGGTCCGGGGCGGCGCAAGCGCGCAGGTCAAGGGCAGTGCGACCATCACCAGCGGCGGCACCGTGACCGTGCAGGCCACGGAGCAATCGCAGCTGGACGCTTCGCTCAAGAGCGAGGCGAAGACGGAAGGCGGTCCCGGCGATTTCCGCGCGGGGACCTCGCTGGCCGTCGGCGGGCTGATCGCGACGAACGTCGTGCTGTCGGCGTCCGAAGCCTCGATCGCGGGCGGCAGCGTCACCACCACCGGCAGCAGTTCGGACGTGCGCGTGCTGGCGGACAACGATGCCAAGCTCACGGCCGCGACCGTCAATGCGGTGACCGGCGGCGAAGACGCCATCGGCGCCACGCTGGCCTTCAACACCATCGGCTGGGCGGCGCAGAACGTGCTGTTCAACACGATCGACGGCATCCTCGGCGATCCGGCAATCGCCGATGCCTTCGGCGGCAACGTCGGCTCGGGCGCCAACGCCTTCATCAGCAGCACGCAGGTGAACGCGGGCGGGTCGGTGGACGTGCATGCCGAAACGGCGACCCAACTCGGCTCCGACATCAGCAACGACACGGACGCGGGCGAAGAGGGCGCGACGCACCTGACCGGGCGCAGCGGCATCAGCTTCGGCGTCGTGCTCTCCATGAACAAGGTCAGCAGTGCAGCGATGGCGTCCATCAGCGGCGGAACGACCGGTGCCGGTGGCAGCATCACCGTCGCCGCCGTCGACGCCGCGGGCATCGCTTCCACGATCGGACTGTCCGCCACGGCCACCGCCAACGACAACAACACCAATCCCTTCGTGAGCGGCACGGCCGTCGGCCTGGCCGGCGGCGTCGCCACCAATGACCTGCGGGGCGGCGCGACCGCCACGGTGAGCGCGAGCGCGGCGCTGACGGCCGGCGGCGACATCACCGTGTCCGCGCAGGAGTACGCAGTCCTCAACGCCGCGCTGAAGAGCGAGGCGAAGACCGAAGGCGGCCCGGGCGACTTCCGCTCCGGCAGGTCGCTGGCGGTGGGCGGACTCATCGCCAACAACGTGGTGCTGGCCCAGGCGCAAGCCTCGATCGCCAATTCCAGCGCCGGCGCGGGCGGCAACGTAGCGGTCAAGGCGACCAATCTCGCGCAGCTCGATGCCAACGTCGTCAACGCCGTCACCGGCGGCGAGACCGCCATCGGCGCGACGCTGGCCTTCAACACGATCGGCTGGGCGGCGCAGAACGTCCTGTTCAACGCGATCGACGGCCTCCTGGGCGACCCGGCGCTGGCCCAGGCCTTCGGCGGCGAGGTGGGCGCGGGCGCGACCGCCTTCCTGGACCATGCACAGGCCACGGCCGGCGGCGGCGTCGACGTGCAGGCGGTTTCCAGCAACCAGCTCACGTCCTTCGTCGGCAACACCACCGACGCCGGCCAGGAAGGCGCGACCCACCTGACCGGCCGCAGCGGCATCAGCTTCGGCGTCGTGCTGTCGATGAACAAGGCCAGCAGCGCCGCCTCGGCCTACATCGATGCCGGGACGGCGACGGCAGGCAGCGGCGGCGTCACGGTGTTCGCGCTGGACGGGGCCGACATCCACTCGGACATCGCGCTGGCCGCCACGGCGACCTCGAACGACAACAACACCAACCCCTTCGTCAGCGGCGATGCCGTGGGCGTGGCGGGCGCCGTGTCCATGAACGACCTGCGCGGCGGCGCCACCGCCCGCGTGCTGGACGGCGCTGGCATCACCAGCGACGGCGACGTCACGGTGAGCGCCTTCGAGGCTTCGCAGCTGAACGCCTTGTTGAAGAGCGAGGCCAAGACCGAGGGCGGCCCCGGCGATTTCCGCGACGGCGAGTCGCTGGCAGTGGGCGGCCTGATCGCCACCAACGTGGTGCTGGCCGCGGCCCAGGCGACGGTGACGGATTCCACCATCACCACGCACGGCACCGGCTCCGACCTGGACGTCACGGCATACAACCAGGCAAGCCTCAGCGCGAACAGCACCAACGCCGTCAGCGGCGGCGAGAAGGCGATCTCGGCGACGCTGGCCTTCAACACCATCGGCTGGGCGGCGCAGAACGTGCTGTTCAACACCATCGACGGCCTGATCGGCGACCCGGCGGTTGCCGATGCCTTCGGCGGCAACATCGGTTCGGGCGCAACGGCAGCCATCACGAATTCGACGGTCAAGACCGGCGGCGCCGTCGACGTCGAGGCGGTGACTTCGACCGTCCTGGCTCTGTCCACCAACGTCGGCAACACCACCGATGCCGGCGACGAAGGCTCCACGCACCTCACCGCGCGCAGCGGGATGAGCTTCGGCGTGGTGCTGTCCATGAACAAGGTCAGCAGCGCGGCATCGGCTTCCATCACCGGCGGCAAGACCGATACCGGCGGCGGCATCACGGTGCACGCCGACGACGCGGCGCAGGTCAACGCCAGCATCAGCCTGTCCAGCGAAGGCCAGGCCAACATCGACAACCCCAACCCCTTCGTCGGTGGCGAGGCCGTGGGCGTGGCCGGTGGCGTGGCGATGAACGACCTGCGCGGCGGCGCCACGGCGGCCATCACCGGCGGCACGCTCACCAGCGGCGGCGCCGTGACGGTGAGCGCGCACGAGGGCGCATCCCTGGTCGCGCACCTGACCAGCGAAGCGAAGACCGAGGGTGGCCCGGGCGACTTCGTCAGCGGCGATTCGCTGGCGGTTGGCGGCCTGATTGCCACCAACCTGGTGCTGGCGGCGGCAACGGCTTCCATCTCCGGCGCGGACCTGACGACCACCGGCGTGCACTCGGACGTCACCGTCAGCGCCGACAACGCCGCCTCGCTGACGGCGAGCACCGTCAACGCCGTCACCGGCGGCGAGAAGGCTGTGGCGGCCACGCTGGCCTTCAACACCTTGGGCTGGGCGGCGCAGAACGTGCTGTTCAACACCATCGACGCGCTGATCGGCGACCCGGCCATCGCGCAGGCCTTCGGCGGCGAGGTCGGCGCGAACGCCACCGCGTCGATCACCAGCTCCACCATCAAGGCGGGCGGCGCCGTGACCGTGGCGGCCCAGACCGCCACCGTGCTCACCGCGGACGTGGGCAACACCAGCGACGCCGGCGAGGAGGGCGACACCCACCTCACGGGCCGCAGCGGCGTCAGCTTCGGCGTCGTTCTGTCCATGAACAAGGCCAGCAGCGGCGCCTATGCGTCCCTGGAAGATGCGGACATCACGGCCGGCGGCGACGTCAGCGTCACGGCCAGCGACGCGCCCAGCATGGCCTCGACCATCAGCCTGGCGAGCTCGGCGAGCGCCAACCAGAACAACACGAACCCGTTCGTCAGCGGCGTCGCGGTCGGCGTGGCCGGCGGCGTGTCGATGAACGACCTGCGCGGCGGCGCCAGCGCCACCGTGGCCGGCGGCTCCGTAGGCAGCGGCGGCGCCGTGACGGTGGATGCCCACGAACAGGCAGTCCTGTCCGCCTTGCTGACCAGCGAGGCGAAGACCGAAGGCGGCCCGGGCGACTTCCGCTCGGGGGCTTCCCTGGCCGTCGGCGGCCTGATCGCCACCAACCTGGTGCTGGCCTCGGCCGCCGCCTCGATCAGCGATGCCGACGTGACGGCTGCAGGCGACGCCAAGGTGCTCGCCGACAACGACGCCAAGCTCACCGCGAAGACGGTGAACGCGGTCACCGGCGGCGAGACGGCAGTTGCGGCGACGCTGGCCTTCAACACGATCGGCTGGGCGGCGCAGAACGTCCTCTTCAACACGATCGACGGGCTGCTGGGCGATCCGGCGATCGCCAATGCCTTCGGCGGGAACGTCGGCTCCGGCGCCACCGCGTTCATCCACAACTCGGACGTGGACGCCGGCGGCGCGGTGGATGTGCATGCCGAGACGGCCACCGACCTCAGCTCGGACATCAGCAACGACACCGACGCGGGCCAGGAAGGCGCGACCCACCTCACGGGCCGCAACGGCATCAGCTTCGGCGTGGTGCTGTCGATGAACAAGGTGAGCAGTGCCGCCTCCGCCTACATCGACGGTGGCAAGGTCAACGGCGACGAAGGCGTCACCGTCGACGCGACGGATGCCGCCGGCATCGATTCGACGATCGAGTTGTCGGCCGAGGCGACGGCCAATGAGAACAACACCAATCCGTTCGTGAGCGGCACGGCCATCGGCGTCGCCGGCGCCGTCGCCATGAACGACCTGCGCGGCGGAGCCACGGCGCAGGTGAAGGGCGGCGCGATCATCACCGCCGCCGGCGATGTGGCGGTCGAGGCCACGGAGCACTCCGTGCTGAACGCTTCGCTGAAGAGCGAAGCCAAGACCGAAGGCGGTCCCGGCGACTTCCGCTCGGGGACTTCGCTGGCCGTCAGCGGCCTGATCGCCACCAACGTGGTGCTGGCCAACGCCGAAGCTTCGGTCACCGGCGGCAGCGTGACCACGACCGGCGCCGGCTCCGACGTGTCCGTCAGCGCGGACAACGACGCCAAGCTGACGGCCCACACCGTCAATGCCGCGACGGGCGGCGAAGAGGCCATCGCCGCGACGCTGGCCTTCAACACGATCGGTTGGGCGGCGCAAAACGTCCTCTTCAACACGATCGACGCGCTGATCGGCGACCCGGCCATTGCCAACGCCTTCGGTGGCAACCTCGGCTCCGGCGCCACCGCGTCCATCACTGGCGCGCAGGTGGACGCCGGCGGCGCGGTGGACGTGCATGCCGAGACGGCGACGGACCTCGACTCCGACATCAGCAACGTCACCACTTCGGGCGAGGAAGGGGCCACGCACCTCACTGGCCGCAGCGGCATCAGCTTTGGCGTCGTGCTGTCCATGAACAAGGCCAGCAGCGCAGCGGCCGCCTCCATTTCCGGCGGCACGACCAACGGCGGCGATGGAGTTGCCGTCGTCGCGATCGACGCGGCCCGGATCGGCTCCACGATCGAACTGTCCTCGGAAGCCACCGCCAACGCGAACAACACCAATCCCTTCGCCAGCGCCAGCACCGTCGGCGTGGCCGGCGGCGTCGCGATGAACGACGTTCGTGGCGGCGCGACGGCGCAGTTGAAGGACGCTGCATCAATCACCGCAGGCGGCGACGTCGTCGTCGAGGCGCTGGAGCAGTCGACCTTGAATGCCTCGCTCAAGAGCGAAGCCAAGACCGAAGGCGGCCCGGGCGACTTCCGCTCCGGCACCTCGCTGGCCGTGGGCGGACTGATCGCGACCAACGTGGTCCTGTCGGCCGCGCAAGCCTCCGTCACGGGCGGCAGCATCACCACGACCGGCGCCGGCTCCGACGTGCAGGTGCTGGCCACCAACAGTGCCAGCCTGAGCGCGGACACGGTGAATGCCGTGACCGGCGGCGAGATGGCGATCGGCGCGACGCTGGCCTTCAACACGATAGGCTGGGCGGCGCAGAACGTCCTCTTCAACACCATCGACGGCATCCTGGGCGATCCGGCCATCGCGCAGGCCTTCGGCGGCGAGATCGGTTCCGGCGCCACTGCCTTCATCAGCGGCGCGCACGTCGATGCCGGCGGCGCGCTCGAGGTCGAAGCGGCCACGACCACGCAGCTCACGTCCAGCATCAGCAACGTCACGGATGCCGGCGAAGAAGGCGCGACGCACCTCACCGGGCGCAGCGGCACCAGCTTCGGGGTCGTGCTGTCCATGAACAAGGCCAGCAGCAAGGCGCTGGCCTACGTGGACGACAGCACCACCACCGCCGGCGGCGCGGCCACGGTGTCGGCGGACGACCACGCGCAGATCGCCTCGACGATCAGCCTGGCCAGCACGGCCACGGCCAACGACAACAACACCAACCCCTTTGTCAGCGGCGATGCCGTGGGCGTGGCGGGCGGCGTCGCCATGAACGACCTGCGTGGCGGCGCGACGGCGCGGGTGGACGGCGGCTCCCTGGGCGCGGGTGGCACGATCACCGTCTCGGCGCTGGAGCGAACCAGCCTGGGGGCCACGCTGACCAGCGAAGCAAAGACCGAAGGCGGCCCGGGCGACTTCCGCGCCGGCCTGTCCCTAGCGGTGGGTGGCCTGATCGCCACCAACGTGGGGCTGGCATCGGCCACCGCCACTGTGAATGACGCGGACCTCACGGCCGGCGGTGGCGTGCAGGTGGCGGCCACCAACGATGCCAGCCTGGTGGCGCACACGATCAATGCCGTGACCGGTGGCGAGGATGCCGTCGCGGTGACGCTGGCCTTCAACACCCTGGGCTGGGCGGCGCAAAACGTGCTGTTCAACACCATCGATGCGTTGATCGGCGACCCGGCGATTGCCGACGCCTTCGGCGGCAACCTCGGCTCCAATGCCACGGCCTCCATCAGCGGCGGCTCGGTCACCGCGGGCGGCGCGGTCGGCGTACAGGCGCAGGACGGCACGCACCTGCAGGCGAACATGGGCAACACCAGCGATGCCGGCGAGGAGGGTGACACCCACCTCACGGGCCGCAGCGGCTTCAGCTTCGGCGTGGTCGTGGCCATGAACAAGGCCAGCAGCGCGGCCTCGGCCACCATCACAGCCAGCGACGTCAGCGGCGCCAGCGTGGCGGTGGCGGCGCTGGACGGCGCCAGCATCGCTTCGACCATCGCGCTTTCGAGCGCCGCGACGGCGAACGAGAACAACACCAATCCCTTCGTCAGCGGCAGCGCGGTGGGCGTGGCCGGTGGCGTGGCGATGAACGACCTGCGCGGCGGCGCCAGCGCGTCCATCGCGGGAGGCAGCGCCACCGCCACGGGCGGCGCGGTGACGGTCACCGCTACCGAGCAATCGGTGCTGACGGCCACGCTGACCAGCGAGGCCAAGACCGAAGGCGGCCCGGGCGACTTCCGCTCGGGCGCTTCCCTGGCGGTGGGCGGCCTGATCGCCACCAACGTGGTGCTGGCTTCGGCCACCGCCTCGATCAGCGGCGCGCAGGTTGGCGCCACCGGTGACGTACGGGTGGCGGCGGACAACGACGCCCAGCTCACGGCGAACACCGTCAATGCGGTCACCGGCGGCGAGACCGCCGTCGCGGCGACCTTGGCCTTCAACACCATCGGCTGGGCGGCCCAGAACGTCCTGTTCAACACCATCGACGGCATCCTCGGCGACCCGGCGATCGCCAATGCCTTCGGCGGCAACCTGGGTTCGGGCGCCACGGCGTTCATCAGCAGCTCGGACGTGGATGCCGGCGGCGCGGTGGAAGTGCACGCCGAGACGGCGACCGACCTCAGTTCCGACATCAGCAACGACACGACGGCGGGCGACGAAGGCGCGACCCACCTGACGGGCCGCAACGGCATCAGCTTCGGCGTGGTGCTGTCGATGAACAAGGTCAGCAGCGCCGCGGACGCCTACATCGATGGCGGGACGGTCAACGGCGACGAAGGCGTCACCGTCGATGCGAGCGACGCCGCGGGCATCGACTCGACGATCGAACTGTCCGCCGAGGCGACGGCCAACGAGAACAACACCAACCCGTTCGTGAGCGGAACCGCCGTCGGCGTGGCCGGCGGCGTCGCCATGAACGACCTGCGGGGCGGCGCGACGGCCGACGTGAAGGGCGGCGCGGCGATCACCGCCGGCGGCGACGTCACCGTCGAAGCGACGGAACACTCCATCCTGGACGCTTCGCTGAAGAGCGAGGCCAAGACCGAAGGCGGGCCTGGCGATTTCCGCTCGGGCACCTCCCTGGCCGTCGGCGGGCTGATCGCAACGAACGTCGTGCTGGCCAGCGCCGAAGCGTCCATCACGGGCGGCAGCGTGACGACCACCGGCGCCGGCTCCGACGTTTCGGTGCGGGCCGACAACGAAGCGAAGCTCACCGCGGCGACCGTCAATGCCGTGACCGGCGGCGAAGATGCCATAGCCGCGACGCTGGCCTTCAACACCATCGGCTGGGCAGCATCGAACGTGCTGTTCAACACCATCGACGCGTTGATCGGCGACCCGGCGATCGCCAATGCCTTCGGCGGCAACCTCGGCTCCGGCGCGACGGCCTCCATCAGCGGCGCCACGGTCAGCGCCAGCGGCGCGGTCGAAGTGGAAGCGGAAACGGCGACCGAGCTCGGCTCCGACATCAGCAACGACACGACGGCCGGCGAAGAGGGCGCCACGCACCTCACCGGACGCAATGGCATCAGCTTCGGCGTCGTGCTGTCGATGAACAAGGTCAGCAGCGCGGCCAGCGCCTACATCGACGGCGGCTCCGTCGATGGCGACGAGGGCGTGACCGTTGCCGCCACCGACGGCGCCAGCATCGATTCGACGATCGAGCTGTCCTCCGAAGCCACGGCCAACCAGAACAACACCAACCCGTTCGTGAGCGGGACCGCGGTCGGCGTGGCCGGCGGCGTCGCCATGAACGACGTGCGCGGCGGCGCCACCGCCCGGATCCTGGACGAGGCCAGCGTCGGCAGCAGCGACGGCGGCGTCTCCGTGGCGGCGGTGGAGCAATCGCAGCTGAAGGCGACGCTGAAGAGCGAAGCCAAGACCGAAGGCGGCCCCGGCGACTTTCGCTCCGGCACCTCACTGGCGGTCGGTGGGCTGATCGCCACGAACGTCGTGCTGGCCCAGGCCACGGCCACGGTCAGCGATGCGGACATCGACGCCCACGGCGACGTGCAGGTCACGTCAAGCAACACCGCCAGCCTGACGGCCAGCACGGTCAACGCGGTGACCGCCGGCGAGACCGCGGTCGGCGCGACGCTGGCTTTCAACACGATAGGCTGGGCGGCGCAGAACGTCCTCTTCAACACCATCGACGGCCTGATCGGCGACCCGGCGATCGCCCAGGCCTTCGGCGGCGAGATCGGCTCCGGCGCGACGGCCTCCATCACCTCGTCCAAGGTCCAGGCCGGCGGCGCGGTGGACGTGGAAGCGGCCACTGCCACCGAGCTCGGCTCCACCATCAGCAACGTCACCGATGCCGGCGAGGAGGGCGCGACGCACCTCACCGGCCGCAGCGGCATCAGCTTCGGCGTCGTGCTGTCGATGAACAAGGCCAGCAGCAAGGCTGTGGCCTTCATCGACGACAGCGACACCACCGCTGGCGGGGCGGTCACGGTCTTGGCCGACGACCACGCCACGATCACGTCCGTGATCAGCCTGGCCAGCGCGGCGACGGCCAACGAGAACAACAGCAACCCCTTCGTGAGCGGAGCGGCGGTCGGCATCGCCGGCGGCGTCGCCATGAACGACCTGCGCGGCGGCGCGAGCGCGCAGGTGGACGGCGGCTCGGTGGGCGCGGGCGGCGCCATCAGCGTGTCGGCGCTGGAGCACACCACGCTGGATTCCACGCTGACCAGCGAAGCCAAGACCGAAGGCGGCCCCGGCGACTTCCGCTCCGGCACCTCGCTTGCGGTCAACGGGCTGATCGCCACCAACGTGGTGCTGGCCTCCGCCACGGCCACGGCCAGCGATACCACGCTCACGGCGGGCGGCGGCATCGACGTCGGCGCCGAGAACGACGCCAAGCTGGCGGCCAAGACCGTCAATGCCACCACCGGCGGCGAGGACGCCGTGGCGGTGACGCTGGCCTTCAACACGCTGGGCTGGGCGGCGCAGAACGTGCTGTTCAACACCCTCGACGGCCTGATCGGCAGCCCCGAGATTGCCCAGGCCTTCGGCGCCGAGATCGGCTCCGACGCCACGGCCTCGGTCAGCGGCGGCACGCTCGTGGCGGGCGGCGCCGTCGCCGTACATGCGCGTACGGGCACCGACCTGAGCGCCGACATCGGAAATTCGAGCAGCGCCGGCGAGGAGGGCGACACTCACCTGACCGGGCGCAACGGCTTCAGCTTCGGCGTCGTGCTGGCGGTCAACAAGGTCAGCAGCGCGGCGTCCGCCTGGCTCACGGGCGGCAGCACCCAGGCGGCGGGCGTCACCGTCTCCGCCGTTGATGCCGCGGGCATCGACGCCACCATCGACCTGTCCTCCGAGGCGACGGCCAACGAGAACAACACCAACCCCTTCGTCAGCGGCGCAGCGGTCGGCATCGCCGGCGGTGTCTCGCTGAACGACGTGCGCGGCGGCGCCACCGCCGCCGTCAGTGGCGGCAGCATCACGAGCACCGGCGACGTCACGGTCAGCGCGCAGGAACAGTCCGTGCTGGCGGCCTCGCTGACCAGCGAAGCCAAGACGGAAGGCGGCCCCGGCGACTTCCGGGAAGGCACTTCGCTCGCGGTGGGAGGCCTGATTTCCACCAACGTCGTGCAATCGGGCGCGTCGGCCACCGTCAGCAACTCCACGATCACGACCACCGGCGCCGGCTCGGACGTGCGGGTGACGGCTTCCAACACGGCCAACCTGTCGGCCGACCTGGTCAACGCCACCACCGGCGGCGAGAAAGCCGTGGGCGTGACCCTGGCCTTCAACTCCATCGGCTGGGCCGCGCAGAACGTGCTGTTCAACACGATCGACGCGCTGATCGGCGACCCGGCGATTGCCAACGCCTTCGGCGGCAATGTCGGTTCCAACGCCACGGCCAGCGTGACCGACAGCAAGGTGTCCGCCTCCGGCCAGGTGGAGGTGGGCGCGCATTCCGCCGCCACGCTGGCGGCCGACGTCAGCAACGTCACCGAGGCCGGCGACGAGGGCGCGACGCACCTCACGGGCCGCAGCGGCATCAGCTTCGGCGCCGTGGTCGCCATGAACAAGGTCAGCAGCGCCGCTTCGGCCACCATCGCGGACAGCGCCGGCGTGCTCGGGCCACGGTCGATCGCGGCCGGTACCGGCCTGGCCGTGCATGCGGACGATGCCGCGGCCATCACCGCCACCATCACCCTCGCCAGCACGGCGACGGCCAACGAGAACAACACCAACCCCTTCGTCGACGGCACGGCCGTGGGCGTCGCCGGCGGCGTCGCGATGAACGACGTGCGCGGCGGCGCCACCGCCTCCATCACGGGCGAGCGGGCCAGTTCCAGCCAGGGCGGCATCAGCGTCACGGCGCTGGAAGCCGCTAGCATCACCGCCGACCTGAGCAGCGAAGCCAAGACCGAAGGCGGTCCGGGCAACTTCCGCGACGGCACCTCGCTGGCCATCGGCGGCCTGATCGCCACCAACGTGGTGCTGAGCGGCGCCACGGCCAGCGTCGCGTCCTCGCAATTGACCGCGGGCGGTAGCGGCAACGTGCAGGTCACGGCCAGCAACCAGGCCAGCCTGGACGCCGACGTCGTCAATGCCGTCACCTCCGGCAGCAAGGCCGTGGGCCTGACCCTGGCGTTCAACAGCGTCGGCTGGAACGCGCAGAACGTGCTGTTCAATACCATCGACGCGCTGATCGGCGACCCGGCGGTCGCGAATGCCTTCGGCGGCGAGGTCGGCTCGGATGCCACGGCTTCCATCACCGACACGCCGGTCAGCGCCGGCGGCGCGATCACGGTCTCGGCGACTTCCGCCGCACAGATCAACGCGGACGTCAGCAACGACACCAGCTCCAATTCCAACCCGGCTACGCACCTGATCGGGGCCAAGGGCCTGAGCTTCGGCGCCGTGATCACCATGAACAAGGTGAGCAGCGCGGCTGATGCTTCCATCACCTTCAGCGCCGGCTACACGGGCGCGCGCACGGTGGCCGCGGGTGGCGACTTCAACGTGACGGCCGGCGACTCGTCCGGCATCGACGCCGACGTGGAACTCGTGTCGTCTTCGACGACCGGCGACACCAACCCCTTCGCCCAGTCCTCGTCCTACGGCCTCGGCTTCGCGGTGGCAATGAACGACGTGCACGGTGGTGCGGCCGCCGGTTTGGCCGGTGCCACCGCCACGGCGGGCGGCGACTTCGCGGTGACGGCCACCGAAGCCGCGATCCTGAACGCCAAGGACAACGTCGACGTGGTGGCCGAAGGCAGCAGCTACGTCAAGAACACCTCGCTGGCGCTGAATGGCCTGATCGCCACCAACCTGGTGTTGAGCGGCGCGTCGGCCACCGTGAACGGCGGCAGCGTCCTGGCGGGCGGCAATCTCGCGGTGACGGCCAGCGACACGGCCGCCATCGATGCCGACATCACCGGCTCGGTCAAGTCCAAGGGCATCTCGGTCGGCGTCACGCTGGCCTTCAACACCATCGGCTACAACGCGCAGAACTTCCTCTACAACACGGTCGACGCGCTGTTCGGCACCGGCCTCGCCAGCGCGAACCCGGTGGCCACGATGGCTTCCGTCACGGGCGCAGACCTGCACGCGGGCCACGGCATCACCGTCGACGCGGAGTCGCATGCCACGATCGATGCGGACGTCAGCGCGACCTCCGTTTCCATCAGCGGCCAGATCACCCAGTCGACCTCGGTGAGCGTCGGCGCGGTGATCACGCTGAACAAGCTGAACACCGCGGTGCAGGCCAGCATCGACACGGCGTCCGTGGCGCAGGCTGGTGCCGGCAACCTGTCGGTGACCGCCGGCGACCATTCGCAGGTCGACGCGCAGGTCGAGGCCGCCTCGGAGTCGGTCAGCGTGTCCGGCTCCGCGGCGTTGTCGGTCTCCGTGGGCCTGAGCGTGGCCCGGAACGAGATCCACAACAGCGTGCTGGCCTTCATCGCCGACGTGGCCAATGCCACGGCGATCGGCGGCAGCATCATCGTCACCGCGGGCGAGGACGCATCCATCGATGCGACCTCGCGTGCGTCCTCCATCTCGGTGGGCGCGGGCGCCGGCGGCGGCCGCGCTTTCAGCGGCGGCGGCGCGACCGCGGTGAACCTGATCACGGGCGGCGCGCAGGCCTACATCCAGGGCGGCAGCGCCACGGCCAGCGGCAACGGCGCGGGGCAGGGCCGCATCGCGCTGTCGGCGGAAAACAGCTCCGGCATCACGGCGGATGTCGAGGCCTTCTCGGTGGCCGGCAGTGCCGGCACCGGTGCTTCGCCTGCGGTGTCCATCGGCTTCTCGCTGGCGCGCAACCTGATCGGCTGGAACGAGTACGTCGGTGGCGCGAATCCCACCGCGGTCAAGGCCTATACCGAAGGCGCCGACCTGCACGCGGCGCACGGCATCAGCCTCAACGCGCAGTCGACGGCGGCGATCACGGCCACGATCAAGGCGACCTCGATGGCCCTTGCCGCCGGCACCAGCACCGGCGCCGGCATCTCGGGCGCCGGGCTGTGGACCGACAACAAGGTGGCGGCGGACATCGCGGCCTACATCGACGATGCCTCGACGGTGCACACCAGCGCGGGCGACATCACCCTGGCCGCCAGCGACCAGAGCACCGTCAGCGCGGATGCGCAGGCCGTGTCCCTGGCTGCGTCGCTGGCCGGCACCACGGCGGTGTCCGTGTCGGTCGGCCTCTCGCTGGCCCGCAACACCATCGACACTTCGGTCCTCGCCTACATCCAGGACGCGGACAACGTGGCGGCGGACGCCGGCGCGATCACGCTGACTGCTACCGAACACGCGACGATCTCGGCGAACGCGACGGCGGCTTCCGCCTCCGCCTCGGTGGCCGGAACCACCGGGCTCGCGCTGAGCGGCGCGGGCGCCGAAGCCAACAACGTCATCGACGGCGATACCGAAGCGAACATCATCGGCAGCAGCGTCACGAGCAGCGGCAACACCAGCCTGGCGGCCAGCAACACCGCCAGCATCACGGCCTCCATCGGCACGGCCTCGGCCAGCGTGGGCGGTGGCGGCACCACGGGCGCGGGCGCCTCGATCGGCGCCGCCCTGTCGCACAACGAGATCGGCAGCAGCAGCGCCGACAAGACGGTCGCCAGCATCCAGGATTCCAGCGTCGCCGCGGGCGGCAACCTGACGCTGACGGCCACCGGCCAGGCGACGATCTCCGCCACCGTGCAGTCCGGCTCGGTCGCGGTCGGCGCCGGCGGCACCACGGGCGTCGGCGCCAGTGGCGCGGGCGCCTCGGCCACCAACAGCATCACGGGCGAGATCGCGGCCTACATCGACGGCGACGGCGCGACCGGCATCACCGCCGACGCCGTGACGCTCACGGCCACCGACCTCTCGAACATCAATGCCTCGGCGGGCGCCGCTTCGCTGGCGGCGGCTTTTGCCGGCACCAGCGGCGTCTCGCTATCCATCGGCGTGGCGCTGGCCGAGAACACGATAGCCAACGCCGTCCTGGCCTACGCGGACCATGCCGACACCGGCCTCTCGGCCACATCCGGCGTGGTCAGCCTCCTGGCCTCGGAACAGGCGACCATCACGGCCACTGCCGCTGCTGCGTCCGCCTCGGCGGCCATCGCCGGCACCACGGGCCTCGCCATCAGCGGCGCCGGCGCCGGCGCCCACAACGTGATCGACGGCGACACCGAAGCCGACCTCAAGCACAGCAAGGTGGCCAGCAGCGGCGATACCACCCTCACGGCCAGCAACACGGCCAACATCTCGGCCCTGGTCGCCACGGCTTCGGCCGCCGTGGGTGGCGGCGGTACCACCGGCGCCGGCGCCTCCATCGGCGTGGCCCTGGCGCACAACGAGATCGGCAGCAACAGCACCGACAAGACGGTCGCCAGCATCCAGGATTCCAGCGTGGCCGCGGGCGGCAACCTCACGCTGTCGGCGACGGCCAACGAGACGGTCGCCGCCACCGTGGCGGCGGGCTCGGTCGCGATCGGCGCGGGCGGCACGGCCGGCGGCGGCGCCAGCGGCGCGGGCGCTTCGGCCACCAACAGCATCGCAGGCCAGGTCGCCGCTTACATCGACGGCGACGGCGCCACCGGCATCAGTGCCGACGCCATCACGGTCACGGCGACCGACCGGTCGACCATCAGCGCGACGGCGGGCGCCGCTTCGCTGGCGGCGGCCTTTGCCGGCACCGGCGCGGTGTCGCTGTCCATCGGCGTGGCCCTGGCGCGCAACACGATAGACAACGAGGTGTTGGCGTACGTCGCGAACGCCGACTACGGCGTGAGCGCCACGGTGGGCAGCATCGGCATCCACGCTTCGGAGCTGGCGACGATCACGGCCACGTCGGCCGCTGCGTCCGCATCGGCCTCCATCGCCGGCACGGCCGGCATCGCGCTCAGCGGCGCGGGTGCCGAGTCGACCAACGTGATCCTGGGCAAGGCGAATGCCTATGCCCTGCAAAGCAAGCTGAGCGCGCCTGGCGGCGTCGCCATCGACACCAGCAACACCGCGCAGATCAAGGCGCAGGTGCTCGCAGGCTCGGTGTCCGTGGGCGGCGGCGGCACGGCGGGCGTGGGCGTCTCCATCGGCGCCGCGGTGGCGCGCAACCTGATCGGCTTCGACCTGGACGGCAACGAGACGCCGGCGGAGTCGCTGGCCTACGTCAGTGACAGCAGCATCAGCACTCCGGGTGCCATCACCATCACGGCCCTGGGGCAGGAGTCCATCGACGCCGAAGTGGCGGCGGGCTCCGTCGCCGTGGCTGCCGGTGGCACGGGCGCCGTGGGCGCCAGCGGCTCGGGCGTCAGCGCCGACAACCGCATTTCCAACCGCACCAAGGCCTACATCGACGGCGACGGCGCGACCGGCGTCAAGGGCGCGACCCTCACGCTCAACGCCACCGACAACGCCACGGTCAGCGCGAACGCCGGTGCGGCTTCGCTGGCCGCTTCCTTCGCCGGTACCGGCGCGGTGTCGCTGTCCATCGGCGTCGCGCTGGCCCGCAACCGCATCCGCAACGACGTCGAAGCCTACATCCGCAACGCCGACCAGGTGGCGCAGGCGACGGCAGGCGACATCCGCATCTCGGCCAGCAACACCTCGCACATCGGCGTGGTGTCGGCCGCGGCCTCCGCCGCGGCGGCCATCGCCGGGACGGCCGGCATTGCCCTCAGTGGCGCCGGCGCCGAAGCCACCAACGTCATCCTGGGCAAGGCCAATGCCTTCGCCGACGGCAGCAAGCTGACGGCGAGCGGCAACGTCACGCTGACGGCGCAGGACACGGCCAGCATCTCGGCCCAGGTGCTGACGGCCTCGGCCGCCATTGCCGCGGGCGGCGGCGGCGGCGTGGGCGCGTCCATCGGTGCGTCCGTGGCGCGGAACCTGATCGGCTCGGACACGGACGGCAATTCCGATCCCGACCAGGTGCAGGCCTACATCCTGAACAGCAGCGTCAGCGCCGGCGGCAACCTGTCGGCGACGGCCACTGCCAACGAAAGCATCAGCGCCACTGTCGCGGCCGGCTCGGCCGCCGTGGCGGGCGGCGGCGGCGTGGGCGTGGCCGCCAGCGGCGCCGGCGTCAGCAGCACGAACTCCATCGCCAGCTCGGTGCGCGCCTTCATCGACGGCGACGGCGCCACCGGCATCAGTGCGCGCGCCATCACGCTGACGGCCAGCGACACCTCCACGATCTCCGCCGATGCGGGTGCCGCCTCCGTGGCCGCCTCCTTCAGCGGTGGCGCTGCCGGTGCCCTGTCGGTCGGCGTCGCGCTTGCCAGCAACAGCATCGGCAACCTGGTCGACGCTTCGATCCACCATGCGCAGAACACCAAGGCCACGGCGGGCTCGATCACGCTGACGGCCACCGAATCGGCGAGCATCACCTCGCATGCCATTGCGGCCTCCGCGGCCGCAGCCCTGTCGCCGGCCAGCCTCGCCATCAGTGGCGGCGCGGCAAGCTCCACCAACACGATCACGACCACCGTGAGCGCGGGCGTCGCCGATTCCGGCCAGGTCACCGCGTCCGGCGGCATCGTGATCTCGGCGCGCGGCAATTCCACCATGCATGCGACCGTCGACGCCCTGGCGGCCGCGGCGGGACTGATAGGCGTCGGCGTCGGCGTGGCGCTGACCGACAACACGGTGGCTGACGACGTCAAGGCCTTCATCGCTTCGAGCAACGTCACGGCGCAGGGCGGCGACATCTCCGTCACCGCCAACTCCACGCCTTCGGTCAGCAGCTCGACGAGCGTGTCGGCGCTGTCGGCCAGCATAGGCGTGGCCGGCGCGGGCGCGGAATCGCACGTGGACCTGAACGGCACGACCGAAGCTTATGCCGATGGCGGAACGCTGACGGCGGTCGGGCACGGCGTCAACATCGCGGCCAGCACCAGCGCGGTGGCGAACCCGAGCACGCAGGGCAGCTCCGCCGGGGTCGGCTCGGTGGCCGTCATGCTGTCGGATGCGCGCATCGGCGGCGTCACGCGTGCCTACGCGGGCGGCGCGACCACCATCGTCGCCAACGGCCTGGACATCGGCGCCACGGACACCAACAATGCGGCGCCGACCACCTTGGTGGCCAGCGTCGGCGGCCTGACGGGCGCGGGGGCGAAGTCCGTGGTCCGGGTCACGCGGACCACGGAAGCCTACATCGCCACCGATGCCGACATCGACGCCGGCAGCCGGGCGATCACCGTGCACGCGAATTCCACCACCAACGTGACCGGCAACACGGCCGGCGCCTCTGCGGGTGCCATCTCCATCACCGCGCTGGTGGTCGACATCGGCGTCGCCAACACGACGCGTGCCTACGTGAACGACGGCGCTTCCGTGAGCGCCGCCAGCCTCGACGTCGGCGCGACCGCCACCAACAGCGTGAGCGCGCCGACCACGGCGTTGGGTATCGGTCTGGCATCCGGCGCGGGCATCGGCTTGACGGCTTCCGATACCAGCACAACAGACGCCTTCATCGGCCCGGTGGCCGGGACCGCCTCGGCCGGCACGGCAGCGCAGGTCAACGTGGCCGGCGACGTGAACGTGCATGCCAACGCGGTGTCCAGCGTGACGGCTGCCTTCAACGCGGTGGCGATCAGCGCCCTTGCCGGTGGCGCCGGAACCAACACGACGGCCTACGCGGCGCCGACGGTGCGTGCCTATCTCGGCCAGGGTGCCCAGGTGGTCGCTGGTGGCGACCTGAATGTGACGGCCACTGCGCGGGCTTTCGCGATCGCGGACGGCATGGGCATCTCGGCCGGCGCCGGCTTCGCGGCCGCCGGTGCGGTCGTCAACAGCACGCTGGCCACTCATGTGTTCGCCGGCCACTACGGTGGCGGCTCGATCACCGCCCAGGACGTGAACTTCAACGCCCGGGTCAACGAGGACGCGGCGGGCAACCCGCTGCAGCCCACGTACAAGGGCAACGTGGTGGCGCCGGCCTATGCGAACGTCACGCTCGGCGGCGTCGCTCTCGCGGCGGGCGCCGCGGGCGGCACCATCACGGTCAGCGATGCCTCGGTGGTCGAAGCCGCCGTCGGCTCCGGCACGCGTGTGCACGCGACCGGCACGGTGGACGTCGAGTCCGACGTGTTCCAGAAGGCGCAGGCGGACGGCCTGTCGGCCAGCGGTGGCGTCGGCGCGGGCATCGGCGTGATCCGCTCGTCCGCCAGCACCGGCGGCACGATCTCCGCGCACTTCGACGGCGTGCTGCAGGCCGCGTCCAGCGTGCAGATCCTTTCCGACGTCAACTCCAGCAGCGTGGCCCACGGCCGCGCCGGCGGCGGTGGCGTGGGCGGCGCGCTGAACGACACCAGCGTCACGGCGACGACTTCGCCGACGGTCCACACCTACATCGGCGGGACGGCCGACATGACGTCGACCGGCGACATCGCCGTCACCAGCTCGCTGCTGACGGCCGCCGACGCGATCGGCAACGCGATGCAGTTCGGCTTCGGCGCCGCGGTCGGCCTGGTCGACATCGAGGCCACGGTCGGCGCCCACGTCGGCACCGACATCCTGGGCGGCGCCTCGGTGACCAGCACGGCCGGCAGCGTAGCCCTGCTGTCCGCCCACGAGTACGACACCGACAGCGGCCAGTTCCTCGCCGGGCAGGGTACCCACGCGAGCTCAGAGTCGCTCTCCGCCGCGGCGGGCGTGGCGGTGGGCAGCGCCACCGTCGAAAGCACGGCGGCCGCGGTGGTCGGCGCTTCGGTCGGCAGCGGCGCGACGATCCGCGCGGTCAGCGGCAACGTGAGCGTGGATTCGCGCTCCAGCAACTTCGCCGACGCCCGCATCAAGAGCTCGGGCGGCGCGGCGGTGCGGGCGGATTCGACCGATCCCACGGCGACCGCCGCGGGCACGACGACGGCCTCGATGTACGGCAACATCACCAGCGCCGACGGCAGCGCGGGCGCCCTCAACCTCACGGTGAACGCGCAGGCGGCCGACGCCACCACGTCAGGTTCGGAGACGGCCGGCGGCGGGCTGGTGTCGGTGGGCAGCTCCAACGTCGTGGCCAGCACCCACCCGACCGTGGGCGCCAATGCCGGCGGCGTGATCCGGGTGGCCAACAACGCCACGATCCAGGCGAACTCGAACACCGATGCCGATTCGACCTCGCGCAGCGCCTCCGGCGGCCTGGTCGACGTCGCCAACCTGAACGCCAACGTCTCGACCAATCCCAACGTCACGACCACGATCGCGGCCAACACGCTGATCGAGGCGGGCAGCACCCTGACCATCAGCGCCACCCACGGCGCGGTGCCGGCGCCGCTGGCCGACGGTACCTTCGGCGCGGGCAACGTCGACACCTCCGCCGACAGCATCAACCTGGGCCTGAAGAGCGGCCTGGTCACCGGCGACACGGTCACCTACCAGGCCAACGGCAACCCGGTGATCGGCGGGCTGGTCGACGGCCACAAGTACGGCGTCATCTACGTCAGCGACACCGTCGTGAAGCTGGGCACGCAGTTCGACTCGGCGGCGCCGTCCACGGCCGACGGGCCCGGCGCGCCGCTGGTCGACACCGCGCTGGACGAGATCACGTTCACGCGGGCGCACAACCTGCAGACCGGCGACATCGTCTGGTACAACGACCTCGGTGGCGATTCCGTAGGCGGGCTCACGAACGGCGGCCGCTACATCGTGCGCAAGATCGACGACCTGCACATCAAGCTGGTCGACGCCAATGTCGGCCTGCAGGCCGCCAAATCCATTGCCAGCAGCGCGGTGGCGAACAACACGGTGACGCTGGCCGGCCACGGCTTCACGGACGGCCAGGCGGTCACCTACCACGACACGCCCGTGCTGCACACCTTCGGCAGCGGCGCGGTCGACGTGGTCGGCGGCAGCACCATCGGCGACACCGCCGACAACAACAACATCTATCTCGGCGCCAACCATGGCCTGGTTTCCGGTGACGAGGTCGTCTACACGGTCAGCGACCCGGCGCACGCCATCGGCGGGCTGGTGAACGGAACCCACTATTTCGTCATCTTCGACCCGACCAAGCCGAACGAGATCCAGCTTGCGGCCACGCACGACCAGGCGGTCGGCGTGGCGGCCGGCCCGAACGGCACGCCGGCCGCGATCGCGATCACGCCGATCGCGCTGACGCCGTCGAAGACGACCGCCGACGCGACCATCCAGCACGTGCTGCGCAAGGCCTCGGACGCGCCGCTGACCGGCCTGACCGACGGCGTGACCTACTTCGTCGTCAACAGCACGGCCAGCACCTTCCAGCTGGCCGCGACCAAGGGCGGCACCGCGCTCACCATCTCCGGCGTGGGCCTGACCGGAACGCACACCATCGGCGTCGAAGGCATCGACCTCACTTCCGCCGGCACCGGCAGCCACCAGCTGACGGTCGACATCACCTCGCAGGCCGCCGGGCTGCTGGATGGCGTGGGCGGCGCCCGCGCGCTGGCCGGCGCGCCCAGCGGCGACGGCATCGTCACCGCCAGCGCCGCCGGCGCCAGCGGTGGCCTGGTGCGGGTGGCGGGTTCCACCACCAATGCCGCTTCGACGCCGATCGTGCGCACCGCGATCGGCAGCGGCGCGAACCTCAGCGCCACGGACATCGTGGCCAGCGCCACCGCGCTCGGCTTTGCCACGGCGACTTCCGCCAATGCGGGCGGCGGCCTGGTCTCCGTCGGCTCCGCATCGGCCGGCAGCAACGTCTCGACGACGGCGACCTTGACCGTCAACGGCGCGCTGACCGCCAGCCACGACGTGACGCTGACGTCGGCAACCAACCAGACCGTGCTGGTGAACACGTCCACCGACGGCGGCGGCCTGGCCGCCGACGCCGACGCGGAGGCGACCAGCCACCTGAACTACGACTCCGAGGTGACCATCGGCAGCGGCGCGGCGATCCTCGCCGGCAACATCGCCAGCGCCGACGCGCGCGCGGACTTCAGTTCCGACGCCTCGTCCGACGCGAACGCCGCGGGCCTCGTGGGCTTCGGGACGTCGGTTGCACACACCGACGTGGGCGCGGGCACGGCGTCGACGGCCTATACGACGGTGGGCCCGAACGCCAGCTTCGTCGGCGACACCGTGCGCCTGAGCAGCACGGTCGGTGGCAGCCGCTACCGCCTGCATTCGAATGCCAGCACCGACACCGGCGGCATCGGGGCCGACTCGGACTCCACTGCGGTGGCTACGGTCAACGACGACTCCGCCGTGCGCATCCAGTCCGGCGCGCGGGTGCAGGGCAACGAGGTCGACATCACGGCCAGCCATGCCCACGTCGACCTCTATTCCTACGCCTATGCCAACGTGGACGGCATCGGGGACGCGAGCGCGACCTCGAACACCGATTACCACGGCACCTCGGAAATCAGCGCCGCACAGGGCGCGACGGTGATCGCGCTGAACCTGTCGGTCAACGCGCTGCAGCAGATCAACGGCGTGTCCCGCGGCACCCATGCGCACGTGCCGGAGATTGATCTCGGCTTCCTCGGCACCATCACGCTCGGGGACGAGAGCGAAAGCGACCAGGGCGGCACGACCGCCACGCGCACCATCAGCTGGGACGCGGACGTCGTGTTCCTGCCCGGCAAGGCGGCGGAACTGGTGATCGGCGCCGACGGCAGCATCAGCACCGACGTGAACGTGAGCGCCACCGTTTCCGCCACGACCATCACGGTGTCGCCGACGCTGAACGTCCAGCCGGCCACCGCGTACTTCAACGCGGACACCGTCAGCGGCACGCTGGGCACCTTCCACGTGCAGGACACTTACGACCGGGTGTCCATCACCAACAAGTCGAGCAAGGACCTGGTGCTGAACGGCCTGGAGCCGGTCAACACCACCGCCCAACCGACGGTGACCATCGCCGGCAGCACGGTGACGCTGCAGTTCGGCATCGACCACACGGTCGGCCCGACCGACATCCAGGTGCGCAACGAAGGCACGGGCGACATCACGATCGCAGGTCTCATCGACGACCCGACCGGCAGCGTGAACATCCAGAACTTCGGCGGCGACATCCTGCAGGGCGCGGGCGGCGAAATCCTGGGCAACGCCGTCACGCTCTGGGCCGCCGGCAACATCGGCGCGGCCGGCAGCCGCCTGCAGACCGAGCTGGCCAGCAGTGGCCTGGTGGTGGGCACGCACCTGAGCGTCACGGCCGGCGGCAGTGCGTATCTCGCGCTGCAAGGCATCCAGCGCACCGGCGGCGGCACCAGTTTCAGCGTCGACCAGCTCCAGGCTGGCGACAGCGTGGACGTGCTCCTGCAATCGCTGGCAGTGGAAACGACGGCGAAGACGGGCACCGAAAAGGGCCTGTTCGTCGCGGTGGCCGGCCTGAGCCAGGCCTACATCCGGCACTTCCGCCCGGACCAGGGCACCGCACAGAGCTTCGACCCGACCGAGTTCGCGGACCGCAGCAAGAGGACCACCGGCACCAGCAGCTTCAGCATCGGTTCCATCACGGCCGGCGCGCAAAGCGGTACCGGCAACATCACCCTGCGTTCCGTGGCGCCGGCCACGGCCGCCACCGCGATTGCCCTCACGGCCACAAGCAACCTGAGCGGCTCCGGCCACATCGACGTGGTCACCGGCGGCAGCGTCAGCCTGACCGAGTCGCAGGGCGACCTGCGGGTCGGCGCCATCACCAGCATCTTCGGCGACGTCGCGCTGACGGCGCAGGGGGGCATCGTCGACGCGGTGCAGCGCGACGCCAGTTTCAGTGCCGTGGATGCCACGCTGGACCAGATCGCGCTGGCCACGCAGCCGTTCACGAACGGGCAGAAGGTGCTGTACTCCATGGCCGCCGGATCGGCTCCCATCGGGAACCTGAACCCGGGCAGCCTGTACTACGTCATCGTCGTCGATGCGACCCACATCCAGCTGAGCGCCACGTCCGGCGGCCCGGCGCTCGACCTCGGCGCCACCACCGGTGGCGGCTACCGGCTGACCCCGGTCGACGCCGAGACCAGCACGCTGGCGGAAGGCGTCACCGGCACGAACCTCACTCTTGCGGCGACCACCGGCTCGATCGGCACGGCCGCCAACGACCTGCTGGTCTTCGGCTCCTATTCCGGCAGCGGCGCCACCAACGCCGACGCGCGTACGGGCATCAACCTCACGCAGCCGGGCGGGACGATGAACTTCGGCCACGCCATCACCGCGCAGGGCAGCCTCGACCTGGCGACCGAACACGCCACCGGGGCCGGCGACATGGCCACGGTGGGAAGCGCGCCAGTGCTGCGGGCGACGACGGGCATGGTCCTGCTCATGTCGGCGCACGACATCCATGCCGCGGCCGGTACGGCGGTGACCGCCGGCAACGGCCCCGTGCTGGTGTACGCCGACGGCAGCGTGAGCCTGGGCGACCAGGCGACGGTCACGAGCTCGAGCCGGGTATTGATACAGTTGCCCGGCGACCTGACCACGGGCAGCCAGGTGCTGGTCACCGCCAATGGCGGCGCCGTGCAACTGACGACCGGCGGCAGCGTGAGCCTGGGGGACGACTCGCGCATCACCGCATCGGCGAACGTGCTGCTGCAACTGGGCGAGGACCTGACGACAGGCAGCCGGGTGCTGGTCACCGCCAATGGCGGCGCCGTGCAACTGACGACCGGCGGCAGCGCGAGCCTGGGGGACGACTCGCGCGTCACTGCATCGGCGAACGTGCTGCTGCAGCTGGGCGAGGACCTGACGACGGGCACCGAGGCGTGGCTGAACGCCACCGGCGGCGCCGTGCAGGTGACGGCCGGCGGCGACGTGAACCTGGGCGACTACACGCGCGTCAAGAGCACGGACGTCATTTCGATGCAGGTCGCCGGCGACCTGGCGACGACCTTCGACGTCGAGATGAGTGCGCTGGGCAATTCCATCGACCTGCATGCCGACGGCAAGCTCACGTTGGGCGGCGCCAACATCGTGACCAGCGCAGGCGACGTCACCCTCGATGCCACCGGCGACCTCGTGACCCTGGCGCAGGTGACGATCACCGCCGTTGCCGGTTCGGTGCAGATGACGGCCGGCGGCAACATGTCGATCGACGTCCAGAACGTCGTGACGAGCGTCGGCGACCTGGTGCTGGAGTCGGACCACGACCTCTCGGTGCTGGCCGACACGACGCTGACCAGCAGCGCGGGGGTCATCTTCGTGCAGGGCACGGGTGCGGTCTACCTCGGCCGCCACACCGACCTGCAGGCGCCGCAGCTGGTCGAGGTCGACGGCAACAGCGTCTACCAGGACTTCGGCACGATCGAGACGACGCAGGCGGGTGGCCTGATCACGCTGACGTCCGTGGCCGACATGTTCGTGCTGGGCCTCATCCAGGGTGACGGCGCCAACGCGAAGATCGAACTCACCGCAGGCGGCAAGTTCGACTTGCTGTTCGGCGGCACGGTCACGGCGGAGGGCCAGGACGCGCTGGTCGAGATCAGCGCGCAGAACGCCCTGACCATCGAAAGCGGCGGTGCGGTGCTGGCTGGCGCGCGCTTCGACGATGTCACGGCCGTGAAGACCGCCGAAGGCGGCACCGTGCACCTGGACAGCGTGCACGAGCTGGAAATCGACGGCACTGTCACCACCAGCGGCGAGATGCAGCTGAGCGCCGGCACGGCGCTGTACAACCACAGCGCCTGGTTCAACAACGTGGGGCAGCAGGAAACCTACCTGGCCGGCTTCACCCAGTTCAGCGTCCTGATGGCCGGCACGCTGACGACGCTGGCCGACGATGCCCAGCTCCGGATCGAAGCGCCCGGCGCCGTCATCATCCGCGGCAACATCGACGCGCTCGGCGCCGACAGCAGCGTGGTCGTGCGCTCCGAAGCCTGGGTGTTCTACGACGGCTTCACGCAGGCGCGCAGCGCCATCTCGGTGTACGGCGCCCTGGACGACAACCTGCAGGCGACCACCGGCAGCAGCGAGGACCGCGGCAACAGCGTCTACGTCGCCCACACGGCGCACCTGACGACGTCCGACGACTACAGCAACATCGCCATCTACGGCACCAAGGACGTGGTGCTGTACGGCGCCGTCGTGGCCGGCGGCGAGATCGGCACGGCCGGCGTCACCTTCGACGGGACGCATTCGAGCATCCTGGCCGAGGCCGGGCCGGCCGGCAAGCTGGATGTCGAAACCGGCCTGCAGGCTTCCGACACGGTGACTGCGCGGGGCGGCGAGGTCGTGGTCGGCACGCCTGGCGGCCTCTACGGCGGGCGCCACGTGGAAGTCACCGCGACGACCGGCGACCTGGAGATCATGGGCTACGTGGTGGCCGGCGCGAATTCGGTCGATGGCGTGCTCGTCTGGTCCGATACCTGGTCCGACGTGGCCATCAGCGCGATGGGCCAGGCCTACATCGGCGGCAACACGTTCGACGTGAACCACCAGCCGATCACCACCGGCGGCTACGTCTACGCCGGCGACCAGATCGACATCGACGGCGGCGACCATGCCGACCGCACCAGCGTGCTGGTCCATGCGGCCAGCGAGGTGGTGACCCACCGTGCCGACAGCACGATCACCCTCAGCGCGACACAGGACGCCGACATCCAGGGCGTCGTGCTGCCCGGCGGCACGGTGCAGACCGTGCTGGACGACCAGCTCCAGATGGTCGGCCGGCGCATCGTCGACGGCACCGGTGACTCCGTCATCAGCGTCCACGCCGGCGGCCAGATCCGCGTCGGCACCGAATTGCGCGCGGGCAAGACCATCGACCTGGTCGGCGGCGGCACCGGCTCGGACGTACGCGCCGCCTCGGGCGTGGGCCTCGTGCTCTACGGCTCGGCCCAGGTCTCCACCTGGCAGGACGACAGCGCGATCAACCTCAATGCGCCCGGTTCGATCGACATCCTGGCACCCGACCATGCGCACGAGATCGAGGCGGACGGCTGGATCGCCCATGCCACCGGCGCCCTGGACGACAGCGCGACCTTCGTCCTGGAGGTCGACAAGGCCAGCGCCCATATCCGGGCCACGGTGACGCTGGACAAGGGCCTGACCGCGGACAACACCGGCATCGCCGACCTCGTCGCGCAATTGCAGACCGCCCTGAACGGGGCGACCTGGAACACCGTCAACGCCGACGGCTCGCTGGGCGACGTCTACACGAACTTCGCCACCGAGTTCGGGCCCGGCTATCCGGCCGTCACGGTCGGACTGCGCGACGGCCACATCCTGCTGGCCAGCTCCTATGCATTCAGCGTGCTGTCCGGCGACGCCGGTGCGCTCGGTTTCAGCCAGTTCGGAAGTACGGAAGTCGCATCGCAGGAAACGCCGGCGTCGCTGATGGCAACCGGCACCGGCTCGACGATCTCGATCGGCGCGCCGGCCGGCCCCAACGGCAAGCTGTACATCGCTGGCCACGTGCTGGCCGACAAGGCGATCAACCTGTACAGCGGGACCTCGCCCGACGGCATCGACATCGAGGTCGACCTGAGCGGCGAATTGCGGACGCTGCACGGCTCGATCGCCTTCGACGCGGGCGAATTCGGCGACATCAAGGGCAACGTGATCGCCGGCGGCGCCGGCTCCACCGTGACGCTGAGCGCCAGCCGCGGCCTGGTGATCCGCCAGGACATCGAGGCGGACCAGGGCATCGTCCTCAGCACCACCGGCGCCGGCCTGTCGCACACCGAGTTTTCGACGCGGATGGAACAGAGCGTGCGCGACCCGCTGGACCCGTATGCGCTGTACAAGCTCACCGGCAACCAGCTCGCGGCCAGCGCCACGGTGAGCGTGGTGCTCACGCCGTCCGCCCACCTGCAGGTCACCGGCACGGGCGGCAGCGCGGCGCGCACCATCAGCATCGCCGGCGCGGCCGACGTGATCGTCAATGCGCACATCGCCGACGTCGGCGACATCGATGCCTTGACCGTGCGGTCCACCCAGGCCGACGTGTTCGTCGCCAAGCAGTCCGGCTGGCTCGAAGCGGCCGCGCCGATCACGGTCCAGGGCCTCAACGTCACGGTGCAGGGCGTCATCGTGGGCACCACGGCGGGCACGGGCAGCTCGCCCATGGTCGACATCGAAGCCACGTACGCGGCGGAAATCGCCGGCTCGGTCAGCAGCGCCGGCAACCTGCGGGTGCATGGCGGCGACAACGTCACGGTGGCGAACGGCTCGCTGCACGTGACCGGCAGCGGCGCGGTGCTGACGCTCGACTCCGGCAACTCGCTGGTGCTGGGCGGCGTGGGCCTGAGCCAGGACGGCACGCACTACCAGATGCTGGGCGCCGTCGTCACGGCGGTGACCGAAGTCGACCTCAGTTCGCAAGGCGTGATGCAGGTGTTCGCGGGTGCGATCGTGGCGAGTTCGGGCGACGGCTCGCGCGTGCGCGTCGACGCGGGCAGCCTCAACCTGAGCGGCGAGCTGCTGGCCGGCGCCAGCACCGACGGCTCGACCACCACCTGGACCGGCCACGACGCCGACGTGCAGGTCACGGTGCATGGAGCCGTCTCGGTCGGCGGCGATGCCTACGACGGCACCGGTGCGCTCGTGCCAGTGGGCGGCTCGCTGCAGGCGACGGGCGAGGTGAACCTGGCGACGGTCGATCCGGCCAACGGCGCCTTGCTGCAGACGACGACCGAAAGCTCCTTCATCAGCGACCCGACCGGCCACGGCACCTGGGCCGACACCGGCGCCAGCGGCCACGTGGTGCTGAACGTGGCCGGCGACGCGGACCTCTACGGCCTGGTCGATTCGCGCGGCGGCAACGCCACCGCCGACCTCACGGCCTCGGGGCAATTGCTGCTGGATGGCACGGTGCAGGCGGTCTCTACCGTCACGCTGACGGGCGGGCGCAACGACCAGGGCACCGGCGTCTTCCTGACCCAGCTCGTGGTGCAGACCGACGCCAACGGCCACGCGGTGACGGACGTCAACGGCACCCTGAAGGCGATCGACCAGGACGGCTTCCTGATCGACGCCAGCGGGAAGCAGATCCTCGACGACAGCGGCAACCCGATCTACGGCGGCGAAGTGATCCGGCAGTCCGGCGGCACCATCCACACGGCCATCGGCGGCACGATCAACATCGACGCCACCGGCGACATCCTGCTGCTCGGCATGGTGGGCAACGTCTACAAGGACGGCGACCATCCCGAAGTCGACGTGGCGCAGGTGCACATCGCCTCCACGCAGGGCAGCGTGCTGGTGTACGAACTGGTCAACGCGCGCGACCGCATCGACATCGCCGGCGCGGAAATCCACCTGGTGGACGACGCGCTGGTGAAGACGCGGCATGCGGGTTCCGTCGTCTACTTCGATGCCAGCAACCTGATCGCCGTCGAACTGAGCCCGACGACCACCGCGCGGGCGATGGTCGAGGCCGGCAGCCTGATCCACTTCCAGGCGCCCACCATCGAGATGGACGGCTTCCTGCAGACGCGCGATGCCGGCAGCCGGATCCTGATCAACGCGGTGGACAGCGCCACCATCTACGGCGACATCGAGGCGAGCGGCTCGATCGACATCAACGCCGGGGTGCCGGGCGACTTGAGCGAGGCGCAGTCGCTCGCCGCGCAGTTCTCGCGCACGGCGCAGGCGGGCTTCGTCAAGCTGGTGGGCGGAACGGTCGACGTGCTCAGTTCCGCGCACATCCATGCGGTGGGCGCCGCCAACGTGTTGGCAGGCGGCGACGTGCGCGTGGTCGCCTACGCCGCCGATGCGGGCAGCACCAATCCCGCCAACCCGCACATCGTCACGCACGCGACGACGGTGCAGGTCGTGACGGGCTCGATCCAGGTCCCGGCCGGCACGAGGGTGGAAGACGTGACGACCATGGTGGACAGCACGCGGACGGTCCCGGTCGGCACCGACACGGTGGTGATCGGCTCGCGGTTCACCACCATGGACATCACGCTGGTGCAGGCGGGCTACTGGAACGAGGCAACCCAGACCCAGCGCGCCTTCTTCGTGGCGGGCGTGGATTACGACGTCAGCAACACCGCCATCTGGAACACGATCCTGGGCTCCGACGGCAAGGTGATCAAGGCGCCGGCCAACCTGAAGAACGCCGACGGCTCGTGGATCACCTTCGACGAGCTGTCGACCGACCAGCGCAACGCGGTGCTCGCGTACCTGGGCTACAAGCCGCTGTACGACGTGCAGGCGACCAACGAGATCGTGTGGTCGACGGTCAACGGCGTGAGTTCGCACACCAACCCGGTCAACCCCACTTTCAGCGGCAGCCCGGACGTCGTCCTGATCGACGTGCCCGGCTGGAGCGACAAGTACCTGCGGATGCCGTCCGGCGCGGAAGCGCTGATCGAGGCGCAGATCCTGAAGGTCGTTTCGCAGGGCACGGTGACCGACAACCCGACGGTCGTCGGCCAGTACCGCGACCAGGCGAACCTGAATTACACGGAAGTCGCCACGGCGAACTACGCGACGAACTATCGCACCGTCACCGGGACCGAGTACTACCCGAATCCGGGCCAGTCGGGCAATCCGACGAACGTCGCGACGGACGTGACGGTGATCCCGCAGTGGAACATCACCTATTCCGACAGTGGCGTGCGCGAGACCCAGGTCTACAACGAAGCGGGCACGAGCGACGGCAACTATGGCCATGTGCCGATGTGGACGGGGGACACGACGACCGGCACGATCGCGGGCGACCTGCCGAGCTCCACCCACGCCCAGTACTACAGCAAGGATGCGCTGGGCAACCCGTACACGGCCTCGGTGGCGACCAACTACGCGTACGGCCAGCACACCGTGACAATCGGGACGTCCTATGGCAGCGTCTACAACGCCCGCCACTACCAGTACGTCTCCACGCCCACCGACTTCTTCACGGCGGCCAACAAGGCGGCTGCGGCCGGCGGCTTCCTCGCCGAGCCGCTGACGGAGGCCCAGAACCACGCGGTCTGGCTGACGTTCCCGAGCGACGCGGACGCCTGGATCGGCGGCCTGCTGTCCCAGAACGGCTGGCTGTGGCTGCGCCAGTGGTACAGCGGCACTTTCGACGGCAATGGTGGGTACAACATCTCCGCCAACGTCATCTCCATGAACACGTCCGGCTATCGCAACTGGAACAGCGGCGAGCCGAACGATGCCAACGGCAACGAGTTCGCCGTGGAGATGTACGGAGACTTCCGGACCGGCTCCAACGGCACCGTGGGCGCCTGGAACGACCTCGTCGCGACGGCGCAGCGCGGCTACGTGATCCAGTACGACCCGTCCTGGAGCAACCAGACGCTGTACGGCACCTACACCAACTACAACCAGCACTGGATCTCGGAGTGGACGAACATCACCGACGACCGCTACACGGCCAAGTACCAGTGGGTGAGCGAGTCGTCGGACATCACCGGCCTGCGGACGCGCTACGAGACGCAGAACATCCAGGTTCCCGTGACCACGCAGCAGACGGTGACGCTGTGGAAGTCGCAGCCGGTGACGCAGACGAAGGTGGTCTACACCACCGAGCGCGTGTATGAGGACGGCGCGGCGCAGCCGACCGGCGCCTTCGCCGGTGATTCCATCAGCGCCGGCGGCGGCCTGAACATCCAGGGCGCGAACGTCACCATCAGCGCCAACCTGGCCCAGACCGGCGCCCAGAGCGCCATGCAGGTCGCCGCGGGCGGCAGCCTGACGGTGCAGGGCGTGACGCCTGCCGGCACGAGCAACGCGATTCCCGCGACGGCCCAGCTCCAGTCGGCCGGCGGCATCCAGCTGACGGCGGGCGGCGCGCTGACCGTCGCCAGTTCGGGCGAGCTCACCGGCGGCTCCGACGTGCTGCTGCAGGCGACCGGCGATGCCGACGTCTCCGGCGCGGTCACGGCTCCGGGCACGGTCAGCGTGAGCTCCAGCGCCAACGTGGAGCTCGGTTCCGCCATCACGGCCGGCACCATCACGGTGAATGCGGCGCAGGACATCACGGGCAACATCGGCGCTGCGCTCACCGGCAACGTCACGCTGACGGCCCAGGCCGGCGACATCGCGCTGACCGATTCTTCCGTCACGAGCACCGGCACCGTCACGCTGACGGCCGGCGGCAGCGTGGACGCCACGGTCTCGCCGTTCACGCGGGTGGCCGGCTCGTCCTACGCCGGGTCGGTGATCGATGCGGGCAGCCTCTACGTCCGGGCGGGCACCGGTATCGAAGCCGACATGCAGGTGTCGCACGTCAATGCCGAGACGAGCGGGACGGGCGACATCACGCTGCGCAACGCGGGCGACCTGGTGCTGGACCACGTCTCCACGCACAACGGCGCGGTGGACGTGACGGCGCTCGGCAACCTCGCCGCGACCGACGTGCAGACGCATGGCAGCGGCAACTCGAACACCATCACGCTGAGCGCGCTGGACAGCGTGGCTGGGGTGGCCGGCAACCTGACGGTCCAATCGGTGGTCTCGGGCGGCGACATCGACCTGCTGGCCCACGGCTCGCTGACGCAGGCGAGCGGCAGCACGCTCAAGGGCGACCACCTGTCCGTCGTCGCCGACGGTCCGCTCAACCTCACGCCGCTGGTGAATGCGATCAGCGCGCAGACGACCTCCGCTGGCGACATCACCATCACCCAGAGCGATACGCGCCAGTTGGTCCTGGCCGACGTCGAAAGCTATGACGGCTCGATCAGCGTCACGGGCGGCGGCAACGTGGTGGCGCAGTACGTCGTCTCCACCGTCAACCGGGATGCGAACGACATCACCATCACGGCCGCCGGCAACCTGCAGGTCGGCTATGTCTCCGCGGGGGTCTATGCGGCCAATGCCGCCGAGGCGGCGCAACTGCTGGCGGGAACCGGCGCGACCGGGCTGAACTCGCAGGGCGACATCACCCTGACCGCCACCGGCGGGACGATAGGCAAGTCCGGCCTCGTGGCGGCAAGCGCTGTGAACCTCGTCGCCGACGAACTCATCCTGCGCGCCAGCGGCAGCATCACCACGCTGAACACGGCGATGAACACGCTGGTGGAAGCGACCAGCACCACCGGCTCGATCGACCTCGTCGACGTGGACGGGGCTTCGGAGCTCACGCCCGGCCTGGTCGTGCTGCTCGCACGCAGCCTGTCCAGCAGCGGCACGGTGCACGTGAACATCACGGCCGGCGGCGACCTCTCCGTCGGCCGCCTCCTGACCGACAGCCACGGGACGGTTCTTTCGACGACACCGGGAACCGTGAGCGCCCCGGGCGCGGGCTCCTCGATCAGCCTCACTTCCGTCGACGGCAACACCTCCGTCCAGGCCGGCAGCACGCTGGCCGTGACGGGCGGCATCACGCTGGTGGCCGGCCAGGCCGTTCGGACGCCGTCCCTGCCCGCGGTCACCGACCGCATCGAGCTGCGCGCGGGCACGACCATCCAGATCGGGTCGGCCACCAGCCTGCCCAACCTGCAGGCGAAGACGGTCATCCTCGAGACCGGGCCGTCGCTGGTGATCGACGGGACGATCAACGCGAGCGACCTGGTGCAGCTGACCAGCGACGATGGCGACGTGGTGATCCAGGGCGTCATCAAGGGCATCGGCTCCGGTAGCCTGGCGAACCTGCAGGTGAACGCGCTCGGCACGGGCGTCATCACCTCGTTCATCATCGACGCCACCACCGGCATGCTGATCTACCAGGACGCGAACGGCGTCCAGTACGCCGCCGACCTGGCCGGCAACAAGGCGTACGCCTGGCAGGACGCGACGACGAAGCGCTTCGCCTTCACCGCCTTCAACTCGCTCACGGGCAAGGTCGAGACCTTCTGGGACTCGGTCGGCAGCAACACCGATCCGACCCAGGGCAACCTCTACTACGCCGACAACAGCACCGCGGTGGCAGCCGCCGACCGCGCCAGCATCGGCTTGCTGACGCCCCAGTACACGCTGCTGGCACTGTCCCTCAGCGCGCTGGGCCTGACCCCCGTGACGACGCAAGCGCAGGCCGGCAACGTGTACTACCGCGGCGACTCGACGACGGCAAACGTCAGCGCGACCAACATGACGCTGACCGCGGCGGGCGGCGTGGTGCGGCAGGACAGCGGCCGGCGCCTGGACGTGGCGGGGACGCTGACCGTGCGGGCCGTCACCGGCATCGACCTGATCACCTCCGCCAGCAACGTCGACCTGCGCACGACCGGCGCCGGCGACATCGTGCTGAACGAGCTCAATGGCGTCACGCTGAACAGCGTGACGGCCGTCAACGGCGCGATCGACATCACGGCCGGCGGCACCATCAACGTCACGCGCGCCGAGTCGTCCACCGACGCCACGGGCAACGACATCAACGTGACCGCCACCAGCGGCGACGTCAACATCAACGCGATGGCGGCCGGCATCCTGCACGGCAAGATCATCGTGACGTCCAAGCTCGGCGACATCAAGGAAACGCAGCCGGCGGACACCGACGTCGACGTCGCGGCCGGCACCGTGGGCCTGTACGCCAAGGGCAAGGCCTACGTATCCGGCGTGACCTCGCCGGCGTCGGTCTACGACCTCGAACTCAGCACCACGAACGCGATCCTGACCGACCTGGTGGTCAACGTGGTCGGCGACTACTACCTCGACCAAGACGTGCGCGGCATTGTCGACGTCACCGCGACCGGCAACATCTACGTCATCCACGTCACCTCGGGCGGCAACTCCATCAAGCTGCATGCCGGCGGCAACGTCGCCGTCAGCGACCTCGAAGGCGCGGGCGGCAACGTGCAGATCACGGCGGGCGGCTCGATCTACGAGGGCGACAGCAACCACAGCGACATCGACCTCTTCGCGCAGACGCTCACCTTGAACGCCGGCGGCAACATCGGCGCCGGTGCGCTGCAGGTCTCGCCCGATCTCGACATCGCCGTCGGCACCCTCACGGCGACCGCGATCACCGGCGCCATCGGGCTGCACCAGGCGGGCTCGATCACGGTGGCCGGCCTGAGCGCCGGCGGGGCGATCGAGCTGGTGGCGAACCAGGGGACGCTGGGTGTCGGCGCAATCAGCCTGAGCGGCAACGTGACCGGGGGCGGGGCGGTGACGCTGAACGCGAACACGACGCTGACGAGCGCCGCGGGCGTGGTGGTGACGGCCCCCAGCCTCGATGCCGAGGCCAAGACGGGCATCACGCTGACCACGAACGTCAACACGCTGACGGCGAACGTGGCGCTGGCGGGCGGCATCGCCATCACGGAAACGGATGCCGCAAGCCACACCTTGACGCTCCAGCAGGTCAGCACCTACGACGGCGCTATCGCCATCAGCTCCGGCGGCACGCTCGCCGCAGTGGATGTCGAATCGGCCGGGGCTTCCGACAGCGACGACATCGCGCTGACGGCCAATGCGCTGCAGGTCGGGACGGTCGCCACGCACTCGCTCGGCGACGTGACGCTGACGGCGCGGACCGGCAGCGTGGGCATGCTGTCGCCGAGCGCCCTCGTCAGCGCGGACACGCTGAGCGTCAGCAGCGCCGGCGGCGTGAACCTCAACACTGCGGTGAATACGGCGAATGTCAGCGCGGCCGGGACCGTGTCGCTCTCCGAACAGGACGCGATCGTGCTCGGCTCCGTGGGCAGCACCGGCGGCCCGGTCACGGTGTCCGCAGGGTCGATCGCCGTGGGCCTGGTGCAGGCCGGCGGCAGCAACAGCGTCGAACTGGATGCGACGGGCGACATCGCGATGCGCGCGAACAGCCTGTCCACGGACCGCGTGAAGGCGGCGACCCTCATCGCGAATGCAGGCGGCGACCTCACGCTGACCACCAGCATCGGCGACCTGCACGCGACGGCCGGCGGCGACCTGGCGATCACCGAGCAGGACGCGCTGACGCTGGATTCCGTCGTGGCGGGCGGCTCGGCCAGCGTGACGGCGGGCGGCAGCCTCGTCGCGCAACTGGTCACCGGCAGCGGCGTCGCGCTCACCAGTGGCGGCACGCTGTCCATCGGCAGCGTCAGCGCGGGCTCGACCGGCAGCGTGAATCTCAACGCGCCGAACGGCGGCGTTGTCCTGCTGGCGGGGACGGGAACTTCGATCACGGGCGACCTTCTCGACATCGAGGCGAGCGGCGCCGTGTCGCTCGCACGTACGGCGGTGAATCACGTCGTGGCGCACATCACCGGCGACTTCACGCTGGCCCAGGCCGGCGCGGTGGCGCTGGACGACATTTCCACCGGGAACGGCAACGTGGTGGTCAGCGCGGGCGATCTCACGCTGACCAGCGTCGACGCCGGCAGCGGCAACGTGAGCCTCGCTTCGCAGGCCGGCATCAGCGGCGGCCAGCTGACGGCGCATGCGGTGACGTTGACCGCGGCGGCCGGCAGCATCGCGCTCAACGCCAGCGCGGACCAGGCGACGGCCCACGCGACGGGCAACGTGGCGATCGGCTCCGCCCAGGACATCACGTACACCAGCGTGGTGTCCGACGCCGGGACCGTCCAGGTCGGCGGCGCCGACATCACGTTGGGCCACCTGCAGGCGGCAGGGCGCGTGCGCGTGATTGCCAGCGGTACCATCGTTGACGGTTCGACCCTCGCGAGTCCGGCCATCGTCGGCACCGAGGCCATGCTGAGCGGTTCGCGCGGCATCGGCACCCAGGCCAATCCGCTGAGCCTGCAGGTGGGCGCCATCGCGGCGACTTCCGACAGCGGATCGCTGTGGCTCGAGAACCATGGCTCGCTGCTGGTGACCACGCTCACCCCGGCCGGCGGCGGCACGGCGATGGAGGGCGTCACGGCGCAGGGCAGCGTGAACCTCACGACCGACGGCAACCTGACGGTGGCAAGCGCCCCGCCGCCGGTGGCGCAGGATCCGAACGCCATCCCGAATCCGGACGCTATTCCCAATCCGCTGGACGGCCTGATGGTGGCCAGCGTGACGGGCGGCGTCGTGCTGGCGGCCGGCGGCAACGTGACGGTGCAAGCCGGCGCGCCGGTGCAGGCGGCGACCAGCATCTCGATCTCCGACGGCAGCGTCGCGGGCGGCACGATCACCATCGACGGCTCGTTGACCGCGCCCGTGGTGACGCTTGCGGGCGGCAATTTCGCCGACACCATCCTGGTCGACGACCTCACACAGGTGCATGCTGCCTCGCTGGTGCTTTCCGGTGGCGGCGGAACTGACAGCGCGGTGGTGGACGACCACCTGGCGCCGGCGGCCGTGAACGCCACCCTGAGCGCCACGACCGTGCAGGGGCTGGGCAATGGCGCCATCAGCTATTCCGGCCTGGAGAACCTGCGCTTCGAACTGGGCAGCGGCAACGACAGCTTCACGGTGACGGGCACCTCGGCCGCGACCATCATCGACGGCAACGGCGGCAACGAGACCTTCACCGTGCAGGCGATCGGCGCTGCGCTGACGCTGAACGGCGGCGCGGGCGCGGACACCTTCAACGTGGGAAGCGCGGCGCCGGCGACGGTGAACGGGATCGCGGCGGCGCTGGCGATCAACGGCGGAGGCGGCGGCGACACGCTGAACGTGGACGACAGCGGCGACACGCTTGCCGACGTGGGCTCGCTCGCGGGCGTGCTGACGGGCACCACGCTGACCAGCCTGGGCATGACGGGCGGCGGCATCAGCTACAGCGCCTTGCAGGCGCTGAACATCAGCCTCGGTTCCGGCGCCGACACCTTCAGCATCACCGACACCGGCGCGGTCACCACGCTCAATACCGGCGCGGGTGCCGACACGGTGAACGTGCTGCACACTTCCAACGCCACGACGGTCAACACCGGCGCCGGGCTGAACGTGGTCAACGTGCAGACGATCGACGCGGCGCTGACGATCAATGGCGGCAACGACGGCACTACCGTCAACGTGGGGAGTGCGGCGCCGGCGACGGTGAACGGCATCCAGGCCCTGCTGACGGTCAATGGCGGGCTCGGTGCCGACACGCTGAACGTGGACGACAGCGGCGACACGATCCCCGACACGGGCTCGCTGGCCGGCGTCCTGACGGGCAGTGCGCTGACCGGCCTGGGCATGACCGGTGGCGGCATCGCTTACGGTGCCCTGGAGAACCTGAACATCAGCCTGGGCTCGGGTGGCGATACCTTCACCATCAGCGACACCGGCGCGGTCACCACGCTGAACACCGGTGCGGGCGCGGACACGGTGAACGTGCTGCACACCTCGAACGCGGCGACGGTCAACACCGGCGCCGGCGCGAACACGGTCAACGTGCAGGCGATCGGCGCGGCGCTGGCGATCAACGGCGGCAACGACGGCAACACCATCAACGTGGCCAGCAGCGCGCCGGCGACGGTGAACGGCATCCAGGCGCTGCTGGCGGTCATGGGCGGGCTCGGCGTCGACACGCTGAACGTGGACGACAGCGGCGACACGCTTGCCGATGCGGGCCCGTTCGCGGGCGTGCTGACGGGCACCACGTTGACCGGCCTGGGCATGGCGGGCGGCGGCATCGCCTACGGCGCGCTGGAGAAGCTGAACATCAGCCTGGGCTCCGGCGGCGATACCTTCACTATCAACGACACCGGCGCGGTCACCACGCTCAATACCGGCTCGGGCGCCGACACGGTGAACGTGCTGCACACTTCCAACGTCACCACGGTCAACGCCGGGGCCGGCGGGAACACGGTCAATGTGCAGGCGATCGGCGCGGCGCTGACGATCAATGGCGGCAACGACGGCAATATCGTCAACGTGGGGAGCGCCGCGCCGGCGACGGTGAACGGCATCCAGGCCCTGCTGACGGTCAATGGCGGTCTCGGCGCCGACACGCTGAACGTGGATGACAGCGGCGACACGATCCCCGACACGGGCTCGCTGGCCGGCGTCCTGACGGGCAGTGCGCTGACCGGCCTGGGCATGACCGGTGGCGGCATCGCTTACGGTGCCCTGGAGAACCTGAACATCAGCCTCGGCTCGGGTGGCGATACCTTCACCATCGTCGACACCGGTGCGGCGACCACGCTGAACACCGGTGCGGGCGCGGACACGGTGAACGTGCTGCATACGTCCCACGCCACGACGGTGAACACCGGGTCGGGCGCGGACACCGTGAACGTGCAGACGATCGCAGCCGTCCTGGCGGTCAACACCGGCACCGAGGGGGACACGATCAATGTCGGCAGCCTGGCGCCGCTGGCGGGCGGAACGGTCAACGGCATCGCCGCGGCGCTGTCGATCGACGGCGGTGGCGGCGGCGACACGCTGAACGTCGACGACACCGGCGATGGCAGCGCGAACACCGGCACGCTGACGGCCAGCACGCTAACGGGCCTGGGCATGACCGGGGGTGGCATCACCTACGGCGGCCTGCAGGCGCTGAACATCAGCCTCGGGACGGGCGGCGACACCTTCGGGATCGCCGACACGGCCGTGGTGACCACGCTGAACACCGGCGCCGGCGCTGACACGGTGAACGTGCTGCACACCTCCAGCGTCACGACGGTCAATACCGGCGCGGGCGCGGACACGGTGAACGTGCAGGCGGTCGCCGGCGCGCTGACGATCAACACCGGTAGCGAGATCGATACGGTCAATGTCGGCAGCCTGGCGCCGGCCACGGGCGGCACCGTCAACGGCATCGCGGCGGTGCTGACGATCAACGGCGGCGGCGACGGCGACACGCTGAACGTCGACGACACGGGCGATGGCACGGCCAACACGGGCACGCTGACGGCCAGCACGCTGACCGGCCTGGGCATGACCAGTGGCGGCATCGGCTACAGCGGTCTCCAGGCGCTGAACGTCAACCTCGGCAACGGTGGGAACACCTTCAACATCACCGACACCGGCGCGACCACCACACTGAACACCGGCACGGCCATCGGCACCGGTGCCGACACGGTGAACGTGGCGCACACGTCCAACGTCACGACGGTGAACACCGGCGGCGGCGCGGACACGGTCAGCGTGCAGACCATCAGTGCCGCGCTGACGGTGAATACCGGCACCGGCGCCGACACCATCAACGTCGGCAGCCTGGCGCCGGCCACGGGCGGCACCGTCAACGGCATCGCGGCGGTACTGACTATCAACGGCGGCGGCGACGGCGATACCTTGAACGTCGACGACACCGGCGATGGCGCGGCCAACACGGGCACCTTGACGGCTACGACCTTGACCGGCCTGGGCATGACTGGCGGCGGCATCACCTACAGTGGCCTCCAGGCGCTGAACGTCAATCTCGGCAATGGTGGGAACACGTTCAACATCACCGACACCGGCGCGACGACAACGCTGAATACCGGAACGTCCATCGGCACCGGTGCCGACACGGTGAACGTGGCGCACACGTCCAACATCACGACGGTGAACACCGGCGGCGGTGGGGACACGGTCAACGTACAGACGATCGGCGCGGCGCTGACGGTCAACACCGGTAGCGGGGCCGACTTCATCAACGTCGGCAGCCTGGAGCCGGCCATTGGCGGAACGGTCAACGGTATCGCAGCGGCGCTGGCGATCAATGGCGGCGGCGACGGCGACACGCTGAACGTCGACGACACCGGAGATGGCTCGCCCAACACGGGAACCTTGACCGCCACGACCTTGACGGGCCTGGGCATGACCGGTGGTGGCATCACCTACAGCGGTCTGCAGGCGCTGAACGTCAACCTCGGCAACGGTGGGAACACCTTCAACATCACCGACACCGGCGCGATCACCACGCTGAACACCGGCACGGCCATCGGCACCGGTGCCGACACGGTGAACGTGGCGCACACGTCGAACACCACGACGGTGAACACCAGCGGCGGTGTGGATACGGTCAACGTGCAGACCATCGGTGCCGCGCTGACGGTGAATACCGGCACCGGCGCCGACACCATCAACGTCGGCAGCCTGGCGCCGGCTACGGGGGGTACCGTCAACGGGATCGCGGCGGCGCTGTCGGTCAATGGCGGCGGCGATGGCGACACGCTGAACGTCGACGACACTGCCGACGGCACGGTCAACATGGGCACGCTGACGGCCAGCACCCTGACCGGCCTGGGTATGACGGGCGGCGGAATCACCTACGGTGGCCTGCAGACGTTGAACGTCAACCTCGGCACCGGCGGCGACAGCTTCTACGTGCATTCCACGCAGGACGGCTCCACGAACCTGGCGACCGGCAGTGGCGACGACACCGTGCTGGTCTCCTCGCTTGCACACTCGCTGGACGGGGTGCGCGGCACGCTGGCCATCGACGCCGGTGGCGGCTCCAACACGCTGCAGGTCGACGATTCCGGCGCCACGGTCGCCGACAGCAACGTGGTGATCACGTCTTCGACCATCCAGGGCCTGGCCCCCGGACTGATCCAGTACGGCGCGACCGGCGGCAGCTTCGCCGGCGGCATCACCATCTCCGGCGGTGCGGGCGGCAACACCTTCACGGTGGCGTCGACCAACCACACCGACGGCGTGCTCACGGCTACCGTGCTGGATGCGGGGCAGGGCGCGGACCACGTGACGGTGACAGCCGCGGCGCCGGAGTTCCTCGTCATCGACGCCCAGGGCGGCGACGACCAGGTCGACGCCTCTGCGGCTACCACGCGGCTCGTGGTGTTCGGTGGCGCCGGCAACGACAGCCTGACCGGCGGCTCGGCCGGCGACATCCTGTTCGGCGACGGCGGCCGCGTGCGCTTCGCCGGCGCGGCCAACACCGTGTTGAGCGACGTGCCGGGCGAGATGGCGGTTGCCAATCCGGCGCTGGGCGACACGGTGCTCAGCATCGAGACCGTGGCCATCCCGGGCGAAGGCGCGGACGAACTGCATGGCCTGGACGGCAACGACGTCCTGGCCGGCGGCGGTGGCGGCGACACGATCACCGGCGATGGCGGCAACGACCTGGTCCTCGGCGACCACGGCTGGCTCGACTACGTGGGCGGTGACCTGCGCAGCTTGACCAGCACCTTGCCTGGCACGGGTGGCGACGACCACCTGTGGGGCGGCGACGGCAACGACATCGTGATCGGCGGCGCCGGCAACGACGAAATCCACGGCGGCGCAGGCAACGACCTGCTGGTCGGCGACGAGGATCCGGTCCAGTTCCTGAACGGCGCCTTCATCCAGGTGCTGAGCAGCAACACCGGCACCGGCGGCGTCGACACGATCACGGGTGATGACGGCGACGACACGATCATCGGCGGCGCCGGCGGCGACCTCCTGTCCGGCGGCGCCGGCAACGACCTGATCGTCGGCGACAGCGTGCAGATCGACTACGTTGCGGGCATCGTGTCGGTGGTGCAGAGCATCGATGCGGCCACGGGCGGCGACGACCAGATCAGCGGCGGCGACGGCAACGACGTGATCATCGGCGGCGCGGGCAACGACATCGTGCATGGCGACGCCGGGGCCGACCTGGTGTTCGGCGACAACGCGATGCTGAACTACGATGCCACCGGCGACCTCGTCGCCGCGAAATCCAGCGCGAGCGGCGTGGGCGGGATCGACACCATCGACGGCGACGACGGCGACGACATCCTCGTTGGCGGCGCTGGCGGCGACACGCTGCACGGTGATGCCGGCAACGACTTGATCTTCGGCGACGAAGCGACGATCAGCCTGGTGCATGGCGTGCTGCAGACCGCGTCCAGCCTGAATACCTCCACTGGCGGCGACGACACGATCACGGGTGACGATGGCATCGACACGGTGGTCGGCGGCTTCGGCGGTGATGGCATCAGCGGTGGCACTGGAAATGACTACCTCGTCGGCGACAACGCAGACCTGGTCTACAACAGTGGCGACCTGATCACGATCACCAGCAGCGCGTCCGGCGTCGGTGGCATCGACACCATCCACGGTGACGATGGCAACGACATCCTGGTCGGCGGCGCCGGCGGCGACTTCCTGCACGGCGATGCGGGTAACGACCTGATCTTCGGTGACGAAGCGACGGTGAGTTTGATCCAGGGCGTCCTGCAGTCGGCTTCCAGCCTGAACACGTCCATCGGTGGCGATGACTCGATCACCGGCGATGACGGCAACGACACGGTGGTCGGCGGCTTCGGCAACGATGGAATCAGCGGCGGCATCGGAAATGACTACCTCGTCGGCGACAACGCAGACCTGGTCTACGTCAGTGGCGACCTGATCACGATCACCAGCAGCGCCAGCGGCGTCGGTGGCATCGACACCATCCACGGTGATGATGGCAACGACATCCTGGTGGGTGGCGCCGGCGGCGACACGCTGCATGGCGATGCTGGCGATGACCTCATCTTCGGCGACGAGGCGACGGTCAGCCTGGTGCAAGGAGTCCTGCAGACCGCGTCCAGCATCAACACCGGCATCGGCGGAGACGACACGATCACCGGCGACGATGGCATCGACACGGTGGTCGGCGGCTTCGGCAACGATGGAATCAGCGGCGGCATCGGAAATGACTACCTCGTCGGCGACAACGCAGACCTGGTCTACAACAGTGGCGACCTGATCACGATCACCAGCAGCGCGAGCGGCGTCGGTGGCGTCGACACCATCAGCGGTGGCGATGACAACGACATCCTGATCGGCGGCGCGGGCGGCGACACGCTGCACGGCGATGCGGGTAACGACCTGATCTTCGGCGACGAAGCGACGGTGAGCCTGATCCAGGGTGTCCTGCAGTCGGCTTCGAGCCTGAATACCTCCACCGGCGGCGACGACACGATCACCGGCGATGGCGGCAACGACACAGTGATCGGTGGCTTCGGCAACGACGGCATCAGTGGCGGCACCGGCAACGATTACCTGATTGGCGACAACGCGAACCTGGTCTACAACAACGGCGACCTTGTCACGATCACAAGTAGCGCGTCCGGCGTCGGCGGCGTCGACACGATCCATGGCGATGACGGGAACGACATCCTGGTCGGCGGCGCTGGAGGCGACACGCTGCACGGCGATGCGGGTAACGACCTGATCTTCGGCGACGAGGCGACGGTGAGCCTGGTGCAGGGCGTCTTGCAGACCGCCTCCAGCATCAACACCGCCACTGGCGGCGGCGACACGATCACCGGCGATGGCGGCAACGACACGGCCATCGGCGGCTTCGGCGACGACGGCGTCAATGGCGGTGCTGGCAACGACTACCTGGTCGGCGACAACGCAGATCTCGTCTACAACAACGGCGACCTGATCACGATCACTATCAGCGCCAGCGGAATCGGCGGTGTCGATACGATCAGCGGTGGCGACGACAACGACATCCTGATCGGCGGCGCGGGCGGCGACACGCTGCACGGTGATGCGGGTAACGACCTGATCTTCGGTGACGAAGCGACGGTGAGTTTGATCCAGGGCGTCCTGCAGTCGGCTTCCAGCCTGAACACCTCCGCCGGCGGCGACGACACGATCTCCGGCGACGATGGCAACGATACCGTGGTCGGCGGTTTCGGCAACGATGGCATCAGCGGTGGAACCGGCAACGATTACCTGGTCGGCGACAACGCGAATCTGGCCTACAACAACGGTGACCTCATCACGATCACCAGCAGTGCTAGCGGCGTCGGCGGCGTCGACACCATTCACGGTGACGATGGCAACGACATCCTGGTCGGTGGCGCTGGCGGCGACACGCTGCACGGTGATGCGGGCAACGACCTCATATTCGGTGACGAGGCGACGGTCAGCCTGGTGCAAGGGGTCCTGCAGACCGCGTCCACCATCAACACCGGCATCGGCGGAGACGACACGATCACCGGCGACGATGGCGTGGACACCGTCGTCGGCGGCTTCGGCAACGATGGAATCAGCGGCGGCACCGGAAATGACTACCTCGTCGGCGACAACGCAGACCTGGTCTACAACAGTGGCGACCTGATCACGATCACCAGCAGCGCGTCCGGCGTCGGTGGCATCGACACCATCCACGGTGACGATGGCAACGACATTCTGGTCGGCGGCGCCGGCGGCGACTTCCTGCATGGCGACGCTGGCAATGACCTCATCTTCGGCGACGAGGCGACGGTCAGCCTGGTGCAGGGCGTGCTGCAGTCGGCTTCCATCCTGAACACGTCCATCGGTGGTGACGACACGATCACCGGTGACGATGGCCTCGATACCGTGGTCGGCGGCTTCGGCGGCGACGGCATCAGCGGCGGCACCGGCAACGACTACCTGGTCGGCGACAACGCGAGCCTGGCCTACAACAACGGCGACCTGATCACGATCACCAGCAGTGCTGGCGGCGTCGGTGGCATCGACACCATCAGCGGTGGCGACGACAACGACATCCTGGTCGGTGGCGCGGGCGGCGACACGCTGCATGGCGACGCCGGCAACGACCTCATCTTCGGCGACGAAGCGACGGTGAGCCTGGTGCAGGGCGTGCTGCAGTCGGCGGCGAGCACCAACGAAGCTACGGGCGGCGCAGACATCATCACCGGCGACGCCGGCAACGACGCCATCATCGCGGGCGCCATGAGCGACACCGTCAATGGCGGTGACGGCAACGACCTGATCCTCGGCGACAGCGGCCAACTCTCCTACATTGGCGGCGACCTGCGCACGGCCACTTCCACCGCCAGCGGCACTGGCGACGCCGACCAGCTGCACGGCGATGCCGGCGACGACATCGTCATCGGCGGCGCGGCCAGCGACACGATCACCGGCGACGCGGGCAATGACCTCCTGTTCGGCGACGAGGCGACGGTCAGCCTGCAAGGCGGACTGCGCGTCTCGGCGACGAGCATCAACACCGGCACCGGCGGCATCGACACGATCAACGGCAACGATGGCAACGACATCCTGGTCGGTGGCGCACTGGGCGACACGCTGCACGGCGATGCCGGCGACGATCTGATCTTCGGCGATAGCGCGAGCCTGAACTTCCTCGGAACCGGCTCGGTGGACGGCGTGCTCGACTCAGCCACCAGCATTACCGAAGCGGTGGGCGGCACCGACACGATCACCGGCGACGCCGGCAACGACGTCATCGTCGCGGGGGCCTTCGGCGACATGGTCAACGGCGGCGACGGCAACGACCTGATCCTGGGCGACAGCGGCCAGCTCTCGTACATCGGCGGCGACCTGCGCACGGCCACTTCCACCGCCAGCGGCACTGGCGACGCCGACCAGCTGCACGGCGATGCCGGCGACGACATCGTCATCGGCGGCGCGGCCGGCGACACGATCACTGGCGACGCGGGCAATGACCTGCTGTTCGGCGACGAGGCGACGGTCAGCCTGCAAGGCGGGCTGCGCGTCTCGGCGGCGAGCATCAACACCGGCATCGGCGGCATCGACACGATCAACGGCAACGATGGCAACGACATCCTGGTCGGTGGCGCACTGGGCGACACGCTGCACGGCGATGCCGGCGACGATGTGATCTACGGCGACAGCGCCAGCCTGTCCTTCGCCGGCGGCAGCCTCGTCCAGAGCCTCAGCGTGAGCGAAGCCACCGGCGGCGCCGACAGCATCACCGGCGACGACGGCAACGACGTCATCGCAGGTGGCGCGGGCAACGACGCCATCGACGGCGGCACCGGCAACGACTGGCTGATCGGCGACGGCGCGACCATCACCTTCGCCAACGGCGCGGTCGTCAAGGTGGCGGATACCGCGACCGGCCTGGGCAGCGGCAACGACGTCATCCACGGCGGCGCGGGCGACGACGTGCTGTACGGCGGCGCCGGCAACGACCTGCTGTACGGTGAGGACGGCGGCGACCGCTACGTCTTCCAGGGCGGCCACCTGGGCACCGATACCGCTTTCGAGAGCACGACCACGACGGGCCGCGACAGCCTGGACTTCAGCGAGTTCGCGGGCACAGTCAGCATCGACCTGCGCAAGAGCACCTCGCAGGTCATCGACCCGGCCAACCTGACGCTCACGCTGACGACCGGCGCCGCCTTCGAGGACCTCACGGGCAGCCAGCAGGACGACATCCTCGTCGGCAACGACCAGGACAACACCATCGATGCCCAGGGCGGCAACGACATCGTCATCGGCGGCTACGGCAACGACACGCTGTCCGGCGGCGACGGCAACGACATCGTGCTGGGTGACGAAGGCCTGGTGTATCGCGGCGCCACCGGCCCCGTGCAGGTGCTGTTGCTGGACGACGGCACGGTGACGGGCCGGCGCGACCTGTCCTCGAACAACGCCATGGCCACCAGCCAGATGGGCGACGACCTGTGGCTGGTCACCGGCACGCAGGACGCCTGGGGCCGCTGGTCCACGCACCTGCTGTCGGTCTCCCTGATGGCCGAGGGCAACGACGTCATCAGCGGCGGCGCCGGCGACGACATGCTGTTCGGCCAGGGCGGCAACGACACGCTGTCCGGCGGCGACGGCAACGACTACATCGAGGGCAACGAGGGCAACGACGCCATCTCCGGCGGCAACGGCGACGACATCCTGATCGGCGACAACAGCTACCACTTCGCCGCCACCGACGAAGGCCTGCCGATCGTGGCGCATGCCTACGGCCTGGGCCGCGGCGCCGAAGGTTCGCTGGCGGCGATCGTCGCGCCCGGCACCACGCTGCTGCCTTCGGGCCTGCAAGGGGTCGATCCCTTCGGCACCGTGGTGTACGAGGGCGACCGCAACATGTCGCTGCTCACCGGCCTCACGCCTTACAAGGACGCGCTGGGCACGCACACGGTCTTCGCCGCGGCGCTGCCGGACGTGAGCCGCCACACGGGCCTGCTGCTGGGCAACGACAGCCTGAGCGGTGACGCCGGCAACGACCGCCTGGTCGGCGACGACAGCGTCATCGTCGATCCCTTCCAGCGCGACCTGGCCAACCTGCTGTCGGACTTCGATACGGCCATGCAGGAACTGGCGCGCATCGACCGCGTGCTGCCGCCGCAGGCCACGCCGGCCGTCACGGTGGCCAGCGACAGCCTGAACGGCGGCGCGGACGACGACCTGCTGGTCGGCGACTCCAGCTTCGTGCTGGTAGGCGCGAGCGGCCACGCCACCACCTTGCAACCGGGCCTGGAGCAGGCGGCCGACGACTTCCGCATCGCCGTGCAGGCCATGGGCAAGCCGGTCAAGGGCGTGCTGCAGCCGCTGGACTACACGAGCGGCCGCGACACCCTGTCCGGTGGCGACGGCAACGACCGCCTGGTCGGCGACTTCAGCGTCGCCGTCACTGTGGCCGTCGACGTGCAGGCCAGCGGCGCGCCCGACTGGCTGTCGCTGGTGCACCTGCCTGCGCTGACGATCACCGGCAACTCGGACACGCTGTCCGGCAACGCGGGCAACGACCAGCTGGTCGGCGACTCGCAGCTGCTGGTCACGGTGGGCGTGGGCGCCGATCCGCTGGGCGATCCGGACGCGCTGCAGCAGCTCGATGCCGAAGCCGCTGGCGACGGCCCGGCCGACACCATCATGCTGCCGTTCGCGCCGGCCCTGCCGGCCGCGCCGGCGGCGGCGGGCAGCGGCTTCGTCACGCTGAACATCGGCGGCCTGGTGGACCAGGTCACGCTGCGCGGCGCAACCGACGTGCTCAATGGCGGTGACGGCGACGACCGCATCACCGGCGACGACAGCGTCACGATCTCGGTACTCATCGAAGGGCCGTTGGCTGGTCCCGCGGGCTACCAGACCTACGACCGCACCGTGGTCGTCAACAACCTGGTCGACACCATCACCATGACCGGTGCGGCCGACCAGGTGTCTGGCGGCAACGGCAACGACCTGCTGGTGGGCGACGACAGCTTCACGGCCTATGCCTTCGCCGGCGGTCCGCTGTCGCTGGGCGTCGACTGGTGGCACTGGAAGGGCCCGGGCGACTGGCGCCACTGGGGCGGCTGGTCCTGGGCCCCACATGGTCCGGGCTATGACCAGGTCAAGATCGTCGGCCTGGTGAACGATGTCAACCTGGTCGGCGCGGCGGACACGCTGAGCGGCGATGCCGGCGATGACACGCTGGTTGGCGACCACCAGGTGCTCATGGGCGCGCTGGTCGCCGGCCCGGTGCTGTCGGCCGAAGGCTCCTCGGTGCCGGTGGTCGGCTACGTGGGCGGCAGCGCGGTGGAAGTGCGGGGCATCGTCGATGGCCTCAACGTCTACGGCGCTTCCGATGTGCTCCAGGGCGTGGACGGCAACGACCGGCTGGTGGGCGACAGCTCGCTGCGCGTGGTCGCCGCCACCCAAGGCCCGCTGCTCACGGGAACGGCCGCCTTCACGACGGGCTGGGCCTGGAATTACGCGGCCCTGGTGGACTTCGACGGCATCGTGAACACGGTGGCCTCCTTCGGCGCCGCCGACAACCTGCAGGGCGGCGCGGGCGACGACAGCCTGGTCGGGGACGACACGCTCACCGTTGCCGCCATCGTCGACGGCCAGGTGGTGCTGGCCTCGCCGGGTACCGGCAGCTACACCGGTCGGCGCCTGTTCGACGGCAGCCTGGTCGAATTCGACGACCTCGCCGCCAGCATCGAACTGAATGGCGCCAATGACGTGCTGTCCGGCGGCGACGGCAACGACGAACTGATCGGCGACCAGCAGGTGCAGGTCGTGGCGGCCGTATCCGGCCCGTTGTTCGCAGCCGAAGCCGGCGCCGCGGCCCCGGTCGCCAGCGTCTGGTGGCTATCGCAGAGGGCCGTGCCGGTCGACTTCGGCAACCTGGTGGACTCGCTGGACGTCGACACGGGCAACGACACGCTCAGCGGTGATGCCGGCAACGACCGCCTCACTGGCGACTCCGACCTGCTGGTGAGTGCGGTAGTCACCGGTGCCATGGTCAGCGGCTACCAGGCGCCGACTTCCGGCTGGCCCGCGACGTTGACACTGGTGTCCTTCGACCAACTGGTCGCGCATGCCGACCTCGACGCTGGCGCCGACACGCTGGCCGGCGGCGACGGCAACGACCTGCTGGTGGGTGACAACACGGCCAACCTAGCCGTCGTGGTGGGCGGCGGCGCGGGCACCGGCAACTCGCTGGCGCCGGTGCTGAAGCTGTCGGTGCTGGTCGGCGACCTGCTGGGCGACCTGCACGTGCAGGCGGGCGTCGACTACCTGCATGGCGACGGCGGCAACGACGACCTGGCGGGCGACAACATGCTCACGGCGGGCCTGGTCCTCACGGGTGGCCAGCCGAACGATGCCGTGCAGGTGGTGGTGAGCTCGCTGGCCGACCACGTGACGCTGGACGGCGCGGGCGACCGCCTGGAAGGCGGCGATGGCAACGACGTGCTCACCGGCGACAACGACGTGCGGCTGGCGGGCGTGCGGCTGCAGGACGGCGCGGGCGCGCGCAGCATCGCAATCAACGGCCTCATCGACAACCTCGACGTGAACGCGGGGCGCGACACGCTGCTGGGTGGCAATGGCGACGACGTCCTGATCGGCGACCAGCAGGTGGTGGTGGTGGGCGTGGTCGACGAGGGCGGCATCTCCGGCGCGGTCAGCGTCAGCATAGGCTCGCTGGTGCCTTCGCTGAGCGTGGGCGCGGACGAGGATTCGCTGGACGGCGGCGCGGGCAACAACACCCTCACCGGCGACCAGGCGCTCGCGGTTGCGGCGCTGGTCGATGCGCGTCCGGCCACCGGCCCCACGCCGTCCGGCGGCACGCTGTCGCTGCAGGTGACGCAATTGCTCGGCTACGTCAGCGTCGGCGCCGACGACGACGTGCTCGTGGGCGGCGCGAACAACGACACGCTGGTGGGCGACAGCCAGACCATCGTCTCCGCTTTCCGCGGCGGCTTCGGCACGCCGGTAGCGGCGGCCGTGCAGCTGGGAGGCACGGAGCTGGTCGACAACCTCGACGTGAAGGCCGGCCGCGACACGCTGCGCGGCGGCGACGGCAACGACACGGTGGTCGGCGACAACGACACGACGATTGCGGTGCAGGCGGGCGGCACGGGCTCGGGCCTGCTGTCCGCGCTGGCGCGGCTGATCGACAAGCTGGGCATCTCCTCGGCGTCCGACGACGCCCGCGGCGACGGCGGCCTCAACGTGGTGGAGCAGAACAACCGCGCATCGCTGCCCACCGGCCTGGTCCGCAGCGCCAACGTGTCGGCCAAGGGCACGACCACCGGCGCGCCGTCCGCGCCGGTGATCGACTGGAACGGTCGGCTGGACGGCGACCTGCCGCCGGCCTCGTCGCCGGAGTGGATGGAGAGCTTCGCGAACCAGCTGGGTCGCAAGCAGGACCCGAACGCCAATATCCGCATCCGGCTGTAGCGGGACGGGACCGCGCGCAGGCCGCTTGACTTGCATCAAGCGCCGCCTGCGCGCCGCGCCGGAGACTGGGGCGGTCGCAGCGCTATCGCAACAAGGAGCTTTCCATGAACGAAACCCAGTCCGAACAGCAAGGCCAACTGGCGCGTGATGTGCGCGCCGTCGTCGATGACGCGGAGGCGCTGCTGCGCTCGGCGGCCAACGGTGCCGGCGAAGCCACGGCAGAGGTCCGCGGGCGGCTGCAGCAGAGCCTGGCGGCCGCCAGGCTGCGGCTGGGCTCGCTGGAGCAGGGCGTGCGCGACCGCACGCTGGCCGCCAGCCGCGCCACCGACGGTTACGTGCGCGACCATCCCTGGCAGGCCGTCGGCGTCGCGGCCGCGGTAGGCGCCGTGGTCGGCCTTGCGCTGAGCGCAATGCTGAGCCGGCGCGACTAGCTCAGGTGAAGCCAGCCGGCCTTTCGTGACGCATTCACGCAGCCCGGCGTAGGACGGATGGAACCCCTCGTGTAGGACGGGTCAGACAAGGCTTGATGCAGAAGCCTGACTCCTCCTTCGCCGCTCCCGTCCGCAATGTCCTCGCGCTGGCCCTCCTGGCCGCCGGCGTGACGGCCTCGACGCTGCCCCTGCGACCCGCCGCCGTGCCGCAGCCGCTGCTGAGCCAGTCTGCGAAACCGCTTGCCATCGCCGCCGTGCCGGCGGCCCGGCACGTGGTGGCTGCAGGCCCGGCCGCGGAGGAACCCGCCGATACGGAAGAGGGCGACGAGGCCGGCGAAGAAGAGCCGGTCCTTCAGCAGCTGCCCCTGGCGCCAGCCGAAGCCGAACCGGCCATCATCGCAGTGGCCGAAAAGGAACCGCTGCCGGACCTGCAACAGCTGCGCTCGCGCCTGAAGTGGGTGCAGGTGCAAGTGGGCGGCCGGGAGATGGTGACGCCCGATGCGCAGTCGCGCCTGCTGCTGGCCCGCTCCGCGGCGGCGCGCGCAGGGCTCGCCGACGTGGGCCTGGATTTCCGCGACGTCTACGGCGTCATCAACGCGGAAACCAGCTGGGTGCCGCGTAGCGGCATGGGCCGCAACGGCGTGACGAGCCAGGGCCTGGCGCAGTTCGAGCCGGGCACCGCCAAGGCCGTCGGCCTGCGCAATCCCAACGATGCCGTCGAAGCGGTGCATGCCGCGGCGCGCCTGCTGAAGGAGGCCGCCGTGTGGAGCGCCCAGCGCGTCGCCCGCCTCGACCTGGCGCCGGACGCGCGGGCGCAGAAGCTGCGCGAAGGCATCTCGATCTACTACAACCTGTCCAGCCACGCCCGCAGCGCCTGGAGCGGGCTGAACACGCAGCAGCTGCCGGTGGAGACGCTGCGCCACATCCGCAACGTGTTCATGGGCGCCCGCCAGGCCGAGAGCCTGCTGGCCGGCGGCGCGCTGCCCATGCCGTCCATCCCGGCGCCGGCGCCCTTGGTCCTGGCGCGGGTGGCTACGGAGACGCTCACGCACGCCGCGGCGTCGCCGCACCGCCGCGCGACGCAGGTGGCCAAGGCCGCTCCGCCCAAGGTGGTCGGCACCATCGCCTGGGCCAAGTCGGACGCGCAAGGCGGCGGCCATCGCGAGTACGTCGCGTATTCGGACGGCCGCGTCGGCAAGCAGGCGCCCAGGCACGGCGGCAACTACATCACCTGGACGCCGCGCGCCGGGTAAACCGGGATGCGGGGCCCGGGGCGGCGTGCCAGAGTGCGCCGATCCCAGGAGGAGCCCCGCATGCTGTTTCCCACCACCATCGTCGGCAGCTTTCCCCAGCCCGAGTGGCTGATCGATCGCGCGAAGCTTGCGGGCCGCTTCCCGCCGCGCGTGCGCGCCCGCGAGCTGTGGCGCATCCCCGAGCCTTACCTGGCGCAGGCGCAGGACGACGCCACGCTGCTGGCCATCCGCTTCCAGGAGGAGGCCGGCCTGGATATCGTCTCCGACGGCGAGATCCGGCGCGAAAGCTATTCCAACCGCTTCGCCACCGCCCTCGAAGGCGTCGACCTGGACAACCCGGGCAGCGCGCTGGACCGCTCCGGCCACCCGAACCCGGTGCCGCGCATCGTCGGGCGCATCCGCCGCCGGCATGCGGTGGAAGTGGACGACCTGCTGTTCCTCAAGCGGCAAACGACGCGCAGGACCAAGATCACCGTCCCCGGTCCCTTCACCATGCTGCAGCAGGCGCAGAACGATTTCTACGCCAGCGAGGAAGAAGCGGCGATGGACTATGCGCAAGCCGTCAACGCGGAGATCAAGGACCTGTTCGCCGCCGGCGCCGACGTGGTGCAGATCGACGAGCCCTACATGCAGGCGCGGCCCGAGAAGGCACGCCAGTACGGCCTGGCGGCGCTGAACCGCGCGCTCGAAGGCGTGGAAGGCACGACCTGCGTGCACATCTGCTTCGGCTATGCGGCCATCATCCACCAGCGGCCCAGCGGCTATTCCTTCCTGCCGGAGCTGGCCGGCTGCCGCTGCCGGCAGGTGTCGATCGAGACGGCGCAGTCGCAGCTGGACACCCGGGTGCTGCGCGAGCTGGGCGACAAGCAGGTGCTGGTCGGCTGTCTCAACCTGGACGACCCAGCCGTCGAGACGCCGGAGGAGGTCGCCGATCGCGTGCGCCGGGCGCTGGAGCACATCGCGCCGGAGCAAGTGATCCTGGCCCCGGATTGCGGCATGAAGTACCTGCCGCGCGATTCCGCGCGCGGCAAGCTCGCGGCGATGGTCCGCGCCGCCGGAATGCTCAGGCAGGAGTACCGCGCGGCCTGAGCGCAGGCCTCACTGGAAACGGACGCGGCAGCGCATCCCGGCTGGCACCCGGCCTTCGCGGTTGGGCAGTTCCAGCCGCACGCCGAAGGTGCCGCTCGCCGCGTCGATCACGCGGTCGACGACGCTCACGGTGCTGCGATACGTACCGGCGACGGGCGCCTCGGGCAGCACGGTGGCCTGCTGGCCGCGGCGGATGCTGCCGAACAGCTTGGACGGCAGCACCACCTCCACGTGCAGCGGGTCGACCTCGGCCAGCTTCATCACGGGGTTCTTCACGGTGGCGGTGGCGGCCAGCTCGCCCGGCCGCAGCAGCACCTCGACCACCACGCCGTTGAAGGGCGAGCGGATGGTGCGCAACTCAAGCGCCGCGTGGGCCCGGGTCATGTCGACCTGGGCCAGGCGCTGGTTCTCGCGGGTGCGGCGCAGGTCCTCCATCGACAGCTTGTACTCGGCCTCGGCCTCGTCCAGCGCACTGGCGGACACGAACTGCTGGCGGAACAGCTCGCGGGCGCGCTCCATCTTCTTGGTGGCGAGTTCGACCCGCGCTTCGGCCACCTTGATCTCGCCGGTCATGTCGGCGCGGGTGCGGGCGACGTCGAGCGCGGCCCTTTCCATGCTGGATTCGACGATGGCCAGCACCTGGCCGCGCCGAACGCTGTCGCCGCGCTGGACCTGCACGTGTTCGATGAGGCCTTCCACCGGGCTGCGGATCTCGACGTTCTGGCGCGCCTCGATCATGCAGTCGTATTCCTGCGCGTGGACGGCCAGGGCCGCCGAGAGCAGGGCAGTCGTCGCCGCCAATCGCATCCGCACCGCAAGCCTCCTGCCCGGCATTGTTTCGGGCCATCCTAAGCGGCATCGGGCTCGGCGACAATGGCGGGATGCCATCATCTCCGCTGATCCGATACCTTCCGGGCAGCGCGCCACTGGTCCTGGATTCGCCGCACAGCGGCGTCGCCTACCCCGCGGACTTCGGCCATGCCTGCGAGCTGGCCGTGCTGCGGCAGGCCGAAGACACCCATGTGGAGAAGCTGTACGACTTCGCGCCCGCCCTGGGCGTGGCCTGGGTCGAGGCTCTGTTTCCGCGCAGCTACATCGACGTGAACCGCAACACCACCGAGGTGGACGTGACGCTCCTGGAGGACGCCTGGTCCGACGCCGTCGAAACCGACCCCAAGGCCTTGAACAAGGTCCGCCTGGGCAAGGGCCTGATCTGGCGCATGACCGACGACGGCGTGCCCATCTACGACCGCAAGCTGACGGCGGCGGAGCTCCGCGAGCGCATCGACCGCTGCTGGCGGCCTTACCACCAGGCGGTGGAAGAGTCCATTGACGCCGCCCACGCGCGCTACGGCTACAGCATCCACCTAAATTGCCACTCGATGCCGGCGGTGGCCTCGACCTATGCCACCGATTTCCCCGGCCTGGCCCACGCTGATTTCGTCATCGGCGACCGGGACGGCACGACGGCCGATCCGGCGCTGTCGCAGCGGCTGTGCGACATCCTGCGCGGCTTCGGCTACGACGTCTCGTACAACCACCCGTACAAGGGCGTGGAACTGGTGCGCCGCTACGGCAAGCCCGCGGCACAGCGCCACAGCATCCAGGTCGAATTGAATCGCAAGCTGTACATGGACGAAGCCACGCTGCAGCCGAACGCCGGCTTCGAGACCCTGCACGCCAACTTGCGCCGAATGGTCGAACAGCTGCTGGCCACCGACCCGAGGAAGCTCGCCTGATGGACCGCGTCGGCGCGCTGGTGATCGGCGCGGGCGTGGTGGGGCTGGCCGTCGCACGGGCGCTGGCCCAGGCCGGCCGCGAGACGATCGTGGCCGAGGCGGCCGACGGCATCGGTCAGGGCGTGAGCTCGCGCAACAGCGAGGTGATCCACGCCGGCCTCTACTACCAGCCCGGTTCGCTGAAGGCGAAGCTGTGCGTGCGCGGCAAGGAGCTGCTCTATGCGCTGTGCGCCTCGCATGGCGTGGAGCACCGCCGCTGCGGCAAGCTGACGGTAGCCAACAGCGAGGCGGAAGTGGCTGCCCTGCGCGCGCTGCAGGACCGCGCGGCTGCCAACGGCGTACCGGTCCAGTTTCTGGAGCAACGCGAAGCGCTCGCCCTGGAGCCGGAACTGCGCTGCATCGCGGCGCTTTCCTCGCCCAGCACCGGCATCGTCGACAGCCACGGCTTCATGCTGGCCTTGCAGGGCGACCTGGAACGCGCCGGCGGCATGATGGCCTTCGGCTCGCGCGTCGTGTCGACGCGCCTGTCCACCCGTGCCAGCGAGCCGCACCTGGTGCGCTTCGCCGACGGCAGCGAGCTGGCCTGCGACCTGCTGGTGAACTCCGCGGCGCTGCATGCGCCCGCGCTGGCGCGCAGCTTCGAGGGCCTGGACGCCCGCTTCGTGCCGCGCGAGTGGTTCGCCAAGGGCAACTACTATGCGCTGGCGGGGCGGGCGCCTTTCACGCACCTGATCTACCCGGCGCCGGCCGATGCGCACCTGGGCACGCACCTGACTCTGGACCTGGGTGGCCAGGCCAAGTTCGGGCCGGACATCGAATGGCTGGACGTGCGCACGCCGGAGGAGATCGACTACCAGGTCGATCCGGCGCGCTCCGAAGGCTTCTACGCCGAGGTGCGGCGCTACTGGCCGGGCCTGCCGGATGGCGCGCTGGCGCCCAGCTACAGCGGCGTGCGGCCGAAGATCCACGCACCGAACGAGAAGGCGCCGGATTTCCGCATCGACCTGCCGGCCTTCCATGGCGTTCCGGGCCTCGTGAACCTGTTCGGCATCGAATCGCCGGGGCTCACGAGTTCCATGGCGATCGCGGAACTCGTCGCCGCGTCAATGTGACGCTCACGCGCGCCGCTGCCGCTGGAAGGCGCGCGCCACTTCGTCGATCAGCTCCGGGCCGCGATAGATCAGGCCCGTGTAGATCTGCACCACGTCGGCGCCGGCCTGCAGCTTGGACAGCGCGTCCTGCGCGCTCAGGATGCCGCCCACGCCGATGATCGGGAAGCCCGCGCCCAGCGCCGCGCGCAGCTGCGCGATGACTCGGTTGCTGGCCGCCAGCACCGGCGCGCCGCTCAAGCCGCCCGTTTCTTCCGCGTGAGGAAGCCCCTTCACCGCATCGCGCGAAATCGTGGTGTTGGTGGCGACCACGCCATCCATGCCGTGGCGGCGCAAGGTCGCGGCGATCACCTGCACCTGCGCTTCGTCGAGATCGGGCGCGATCTTGACGAAGATCGGCACCCGCCGGCCATGCTGCTGCGCGAGTTGCTCGCGCCTCTCTGCCACCGCGGAGAGCAGGGCGTCCAGCGCCTCGTCGCTTTGCAGCGCCCGCAGGTTCTTGGTGTTGGGGCTGGAGATGTTGACCGTGACGTAGTCGGCGTGCGGATACACGCCTTCCAGCGCGATCAGGTAGTCGCTGGTGGCCGCCTCGATCGGCGTCGCCGCGTTCTTGCCGATGTTCAGGCCCAGGATGCGGCCCTTGCGGCGGAAGCTGGAGCGCTGGACGTTGGCGACGAAGGCATCCAGCCCGTCGTTGTTGAAACCCAGGCGGTTGATCAGCGCGTTGGCCTGCGGCAGCCGGAACATCCGCGGCTTGGGGTTGCCCGGCTGCGGCTTGGGCGTCACCGTGCCCACCTCGACGAACCCGAAACCCATCGCCCCCAGCCCGTCGATGCAGCGCGCGTTCTTGTCCAGGCCGGCTGCCAGGCCCACCCGGTTGGGGAAACGCAGGCCGGCCAGCTCGATCGGGTCGGCCACGAAGCGGTTGCTGTAGGCCATGGCCAGCGGCGTGCCCTGGAGCCGGGCCAGCGAGCCCAGGGTCAGCTCGTGGGCGGTTTCCGGGTCGAACCCGAACAGGAAAGGCCGGGCCAGGCCGTAGGGAAGGAGGGACATCCGATAATTCCGGTTTCTTCAACAGACGAACCGGGGATTGTCGCGTGACGCAGGACGAACTCAAGACTTTGGTGGGCCGGGCGGCGCTGCAGTACGTGGTGCCCGGCGAGATCGTGGGCGTGGGGACCGGCTCCACGGTCAACAAGTTCATCGAGGCCCTGGCCGGCATGAAGGACCGCATTCCGGGCGCCGTTTCCAGCTCGGTGGCCTCCACGGAGCGCCTGCAGGCGCTGGGCATCCGCGTGTTCGACAGCAACGAGGTGCGCGAGCTGGCGGTCTACATCGACGGCGCCGACGAGATCGACGGCCGCGGCTACATGGTCAAGGGCGGCGGCGCGGCGCTCACGCGCGAGAAGATCGTCGCGGCGCAGTCGCGCCGCTTCGTCTGCATCGCTGACGAATCGAAGAAGGTCGAATTCCTGGGCAAGTTCCCGCTGCCGGTGGAGGTGATCCCGATGGCGACCCAGCGCATCGTGCGCCAGTTCGAGGCCATGGGCGGGACGGCCCAGGTGCGGCAGAAGGACGGCCAGCCGCTGGTCACCGACAACGGCCAGCACATCCTGGACGTCACCGGCCTGCAGATCCGCGAGCCGCTTGCCTTCGAGAGCGAAGTGAACCAGTGGCCGGGCGTGGTGACCGTGGGCGTGTTCGCCCACCAGAAGGCCTCGGTGTGCCTCCTGGGGACGGCGTCCGGCGTGCGGACGATAGCGTACTAGAAGCGGATCCCGGCCGGGTTGTCGGCCGTGGTGGCGGGCGGGGCGTCGGGCACGGGGGCCACGGCGGGTGCCTGCGGCGCCGCGGCGGCGGCCGCGGGTTGGGCCTGCTGCACCGCCACCATCGGCGTGGGCGCCGGGTTGCGGTAGCCCGAAGGCAGCTTCGACGCCTTCGGGTAGCCAGCGGCGTCCAGGTACTGCGACCACTCGGTCTCCGAGTAGCCATGCAGCTGCTGGCCGCCGATGGTCAGGAAGGGCACCCGCACCTCGCCCGAGAGCTTGCGCAGGGCGGCCGCATCGTCGTTGGTGCTGACCGTCTTCTCGGAATAGGGAATGCCGCGGCCGGACAGGAAGTTGCGCGCGCTGTTGCAGGGCGCGCAATCGGTGCCGGTGTACAGCGTGACCGGGTACTTGCCCGCAGCGGTGCGCACGTCATAGGGCAGGCCGCCGCCGGCGTTCGCCGTGTTGCCGCCGGCCGGCGCTGCTGCCGCCGGCTTGGCGGCAGTTTCTGCCGGAGGCCGGTCGGAGAAAGTCACCTTGCCGTCCGGCCCGACGATGCGATAGACCTGTGCCGAAGCTCCCAGGCTGGTCGCGCAGAGCGCGGCCAACACCATGCGTTGCATGGAAACAGACGCCATCTTCCTTCCTCCAGCTCCCGTTCGTTGTAGATGTTCAGGCCATCCCCTGGTGGCGCAGCAGGGCGTCCAGCGTCGGTTCGCGGCCGCGGAAGGCCTTGAACGACTCCATCGCGGGACGGCTGCCGCCGGCCTCCAGGATGGCCTGGCGGTATTTTCGCCCGGTTTGCACGCTCGGCAAGCCGTCCTTACCCGCCGTTTCCTCGAAGGCGGCATAAGCGTCGGCGGAAAGCACCTCGGCCCACTTGTAGCTGTAGTAGCCCGCGGCATAGCCGCCGGCGAAGATGTGGCTGAAGGTGTGCGCCATGCGGTTGAACGCCGGCGGCTGCAGCACCGCCACTTCTTCGCGCACCTGCTGCAGCAGCGGCATGATGTCCGATTGCGGGTCGTGCGACGTGTGCAGCAGCATGTCGAACAGCGCGAATTCGATCTGGCGCAGGGTGGCCAGCCCGCTCTGGAAGTTCTTGGCGGCCAGCATCTTGTCGAACAGTTCGCGCGGCAGCGGCTCGCCGGTATCCACGTGGGCCGTCATGTGCTTCAGCACGCCCCATTCCCAGCAGAAGTTCTCCATGAACTGGCTGGGGAGCTCCACCGCGTCCCATTCCACGCCGCTGATGCCCGAGACGTCGCGCTCGTTCACCTGCGTCAGCATGTGGTGCAGGCCGTGGCCGGACTCATGAAAAAGGGTGATCACATCGTCGTGCGTAAGCAACGGTGGCTTGCCTTCGACGCCCTCGGCGAAGTTGCAGACCAGCTGCGCCACCGGCGTCTGGAGCTGGCCGCTGTCCGGCCGCAGCCAGCGGGCGCGGACGTCGTCCATCCAGGCGCCACCGCGCTTGCCGGTGCGGGCGTTGGGGTCCAGGTAGAACTGGCCAACGAGCTTGCCGGCCCGCTCGATGCGGTAGAACTCCACGGCGGGGTTCCAGACCGGGGCGTAGTCGCGGCGGATTTCCACCTCGAACAGGGTCTCGACGATCTTGAACAGGCCGGCCAGCACCTTGGGCGCCGTGAAGTACTGCTTGACCTCCTGCTCGCTGAAGGAATAGCGCTCCTCCTTCAGCTTCTCGCCGATGTACGGATAGTCCCAGGCCTGTGGATCGGTGATCCCCAGCTTGGCCGCTGCGAACTCGCGCAGGTCGTCCACGTCCTTCTGGGCGTAGGGCTTGGCACGCCGGGCAAGGTCGCGCAGGAACTGGATGACCTGGTCGGGGGAGTCGGCCATCTTCGGCACCAGCGAGACTTCGCCAAAGTTGCGGTAGCCGAGGAGCTTCGCTTCTTCCTGGCGGAGAGCCAGGATCTCCTTGATCAGCGCCGAGTTGTCGAACTTCGGGTCGCCCTGGTCGCTGGCCCGCGTGACGTAGGCGCGATACAGGCGCTCGCGCAGCGCGCGGTTGGTGCCGAACTGCATCACGGGCAGGTAGCTGGGCATCTTCAGCGTCAGCTTGTGGCCGGGCTTGCCCTCGGCTTCGGCGGCGGCTCGGGCGGCCTGCACCACGTCTTCCGGCACGCCATCGAGCTCGCTGGCGTCGCCGTAATAGGCAAAGGCGTCGGTTGCGTCCAGCGCGTTCTCGCTGAACTTCTGCGTCAGTTCGGCCGAGCGCTCCTGGATGGCGGCGAAGCGCTCCTTGGCGGCGCCGGCGAGCTCCGCACCGGACAGGCGGAAGTTGCGCAGCGCGTTCTTGTGCGCCTGCTGCTGCTCCGGCGTCAGCCTGGCGGCGTCGATGGCCTTGTACTTGGCGTACAGCTTCTCGTCCGCGCCCAGGCGGGTCCAGAAGTCGGTGACCTTGGGCAGGGCCTCGTTGTAGGCGGCGCGCAGCTCCGGCGTGTCCGCCACCGCGTTGAGGTGGCCCACGACGCCCCAGGCGCGGCCCAGGCGTTCGGTGGCGACGTCCAGCACCTTGGCGATGGCGCTCCAGTCGGCGGGGAAGGCGGAATCGGTGACGGCCGCCAGCGCGCGGTCCGCCTGGCCCAGCAATTCGTCCATCGCCGGCACGACGTGCTCGGGCTTGACCTGGTCGAACAGGGGGAGGTCTTGGAAGTCCAGGAGGGGATTGCTCATGCCGTCCATTTTGAGGCAGGCGGCGACTCTTCAATGCCCTTGCGGGCATTGGCAATTCCGATAGTGGCGATTAGACGCCCAGGTACTTCTGCAGCAGCTCGGGGCGCGCCCGCAGTTCGCCCGCCGAGCTTTCGTGGGCGACGTGGCCGTTGTTGATGATGTAGACGCGCTGGGCCAGCTGCAAGGTGGCGGCCAGGTTCTGTTCGACCAGCACGATGGTCTGGCCGGCGGCGGCCAGGTCGCGGCAGGCCTTCATGAGGTCGTGCACGATCACCGGCGCCAGGCCTTCGAAGGGCTCGTCCAGCAGCACGATCTTGGGCGAGCGGATCAGCGCGCGGCCGATGGCCAGCATCTGCTGCTCGCCGCCCGAGAGGTCGGTACCGCGGCTCGTGCGGCGCTCCTTCAGGCGCGGGAACATCTCGTAGACGCGGGCCAGCGGCCAGCGCTGCGGCGCCGTCAGCCCGGCCAGCACCAGGTTCTCCTCGACGCTGAGGCTGCCGAAGATGCGCCTTTCCTCGTGCACCAGCTGCATGCCTTCGCGGGCGACCGAGTGGCTCTTGCGGCCGACCAGCTCGACGCCGTCCAGCTTGACGGAGCCGCTGCGCGGCGTGACCACGCCCATCAGGCTCTTCAGCGTGGTGCTCTTGCCGGCGCCATTGCGCCCCAGCAGGGCGACCACTTCATTCTTCTCGACGTGCAGGGACACGTCGAACAGGATGTGCGAATCCCCGTAGTAACTGTTGATGCCCTTGACTTCGAGGAGGCTCATGCGGCCACCGCCTCGTGCACGCCGCCCAGGTAGGCTTCCTGGACCAGCGTGTTGGCCTTGATCTCTTCGGGCGTGCCTTCGACCAGCAGCTTGCCTTCCTGCAGCACTGTGATGCGCTCGGCGAGTTCGAACAGGGCGTCCATGTCGTGGTCGATGATCACAAGCGTGCGCCCCTTGGCGATGGTCTTGAGCAGGGCCACGGTCTCGACGCGCTCGCTGGGGCTCATGCCGGCCAGCGGCTCGTCCAGCAACAGCAGGCTGGGCGAGGAGGCGAGAGCGAGGCCGATCTCGAGCCGGCGCTTTTCGCCATAGGCCAGTTCCGCCACCGGCGCATCGGCGCGGGCGGTGAGGTGGACGAGCGCCAGCGTGTGCTCCACCTGTTCGCGCAGGCCAGGCACCTTGTCCGGGCTGCGCAGCAGGTCGAGGCGGAACTTGCCGCGCAGCTCCGCCAGCGCGGCGATCGTCACGTTCTGGCGCACCGTGAGCTTGTTGAACAGCTGGTTGACCTGGTAGCTCTTGGTCAGGCCCAGCTGGCAGACGTCGGTGACGTCCATGCCGGTGATGTCGCGGCCTTCGAAGACGATGCGGCCCGAGGTCGGCGGGATCTCGCAGGTGAGCATCTTGAAGAAGGTGGACTTGCCAGCGCCGTTGGGGCCGATGATGCCGCGCAGTTCGCCGGCGTTCACGGTGAAGTCGATGCCCTGGTTGGCGACCACGCCGCCGAAGCGCTTGGTGAGGCCGGTGGCCTGCAGCAGCGGGCCCTGGTAGTCCTTGTTCGCGTGGTGGGTGGCGCGCATCGGCATCACCAGCGGCTGCGCCGGCGCAGCGACGGGGGCGGCGGCTTGTTCCGCCGGCTTGCGTTTGCCACCCGTGACCAGCAGCCACAGGTCGCGCAGGCCGCCCAGGATGCCCTGGCGCAGGAAGCACACCAGCAGCACGAACACCACGCCCAGCACCAGCTTCCAGGCCGCGCCCAGGCCCAGCGAGGCCTGCAGGAAGTCCTGCAGGAACAGCCAGACGCCTGCGCCCAGCAGCGGACCGACCAGGGTGCCGCGGCCGCCGATCACCGTCTGCATGATCAGCTGGCCCGAGGTCTCGAACATGAAGGCGTCCGGCGGCATGAAGGCCTGCAGCACGCCCAGCAGGCCGCCGGCGATGCCGGCATAAGCCGCGGCGATGACGAAGGCTGTGCGCTTGTACGACTGCACGTTGTGGCCCACGGCGGCCGCGCGCAGCGGGTTTTCGCGGATCGCCTCGAACACGGCGCCGACCGGCGAGCGCACGATGCGCAATGCAATCACCAGCCCGACGAAGTAGCAGAAGGCCAGGAAGGGGTAGAGCGACCAGCCGGAGGTGAAGTTCAGCGTGAGGAAGCCCAGGTTCAGCACCGGGTTCGGCACGCCCGGCAGGCCGTTCTCGCCGCCGGTGAAGTCCGACAGCGGATTGAACTCGACGAAGAAAAAGATCTCGGCGATGGCCACCGTGATCATCGCGAAGTAGATGCCGGTGCGTCGCAGCGCCAGCAGGCCGATCAGGTAGCCGACCACTGCCGCGGCCACCATGCCGATGATCAGTGCCAGCAGCACGCTGGGAAAGCCGGCCTTCGTGAGCAGCCAGGCGGCGACGAAGCCGCCCGTGCCGTAGAAGGCCGACTGGCCGAAGGACAGCAGGCCGGTGTAGCCGAACAGGATGTCGAAGCCCAGGCCGAACAGGCCCCAGACCAGCACGCGGTTGACGGTATTGGGCGCCGCGCCGAGCAGCGGCAGCACGAAGGGTGCCGCCACCAGCAGCACCGCGGCGACGATCTCCAGCAGGAAGCGGTTGCGACGCGTCACTCGCGCCCCCGCGTGCCCAGCAGGCCGTGCGGCCGCACCAGCAGCACCAAGGTCATGGCAGCGAACAGCATCACGTAGGCATAGCCGGGGTTGACCATGGATGTCAGGCTGATGATCTCACCGGCGATGAGTCCGCCGAGGATGGCGCCCGGGAAGGAGCCGACGCCACCGATGACAACCACCACGAAGGTCTGGACCAGGATCGCTTCACCGACCTCGGGCGTCAACGACACCACCGGCGCATTGACGATGCCGGCGAAACCCGCCGCCATCGAGCCGATACCGAAGACGATCATGAAGACCCGATAGACGTCGATGCCCAGCGAGTCGACCATCACCGCGTCGTCGATGCCGGCGCGCACGATCAGGCCCAGCCGCGTGCGATAGAGCACCACGTAGAGCACCAGCAGCGCGATGGCCACGATGCCGACCACCGCCAGCCGGTAGGTCGGGTAGAACATGATGCCCAGGTTGGTGATGCCGGACAGCAGCGAAGGCGGCGTCACCGTCTTCGTGAGGCTGGAGAAGATCAGCCGGATGATCTCGACGAAGCAGATCGCCAGCCCGAAGGTGACCAATAGCTGGTCCTCCCCGGGTCGCTGGTAGAAGTGCCGGATGATGACGCGCTCCATCAGCACGCCCAGCAGGCCGACGCACAGCGTGCCTGCCAGCAGGGCGAGCAGGAAGGACCCGCTCGCCTGCCAGGCCGCATAGCCTGCGTAGCCGCCCACCATGAACATGGCGCCATGAGCCAGGTTCAGCACGCCCAGCGTGCCGTAGATGATCGTCAGCCCGGACGCTATCAGCGCCAGCAAGGCGCCGAGAGCGAGGCCGTTGAACAGCTGCGAGAGGAAGTTCGACCAGGTGATCATGCGGCCTGCGCTGCGCGCCGCACGTTCAGGTGTAGCCGCCGAGGTTGCAGCCGAAGGCGTCCGGTTTCTGCATCAGGCCGGCGCCCGGGACCACTTCCACCACTTCCCAGTAGTCTTCCTTGTTGCGCATCGCGCTCGGCTTCTTGCCGCGCACGATGACCACCGGGCGGATCAGCTGGTGGTCTTCCGGCCGCCAGCTCACTTCGCCGACGAAGGAGTTGAGCTTGCGCGGCGACTCGTAGGACTTGATCACGTCCGGCGGGTAGAAGGTGCCGGCGTGCTCCACAGCCTCGGCCCAGAGCGCGAACTCCATGTACGCGTTCTCGGCGCCCCACTCGGGCTTGTAGCCGAACTTCTTCTCGAAGGTTTCGACGAACTGCTTGGCCAGCGGGTACTTGTCTTCCATCGTCCACCAGAAATCGGTGGCGGCGTAGACGCCCTCGGTGACGTCCGGGCCGACCTCGCGCGCGAGGAAGGGGATCTGGTACGGGATCACCAGCTTCATCTTCGGCAGCAGGCCGAACTGCTTGGCCTGCTGCGTTGACAGCACCGCGTCGTGGCCCCAGTTCACGTTGATCAGGAACTCGGCGCCCGAGTTGGCGATGTTCGTGAGATAGGAGCTGTAGTCCGGCGCGCCCAGCGGCGAGACCTGGTTGGTCACCATCTGCCAGCCGCCGTTCTTGGTGAGGAAGTCGTTCACCGACTTCGTCACCGTGTGGCCGTAGGTGTAGTCGGGCGTCATGAACGCCATCTTCTTGTTCTTGCCGTAGGCCTTCAGCAGGGCCGGGCCGATGGCGTCGGCGGCGGTCTGGCCGTAGAAGTTCTGCCGCACGCCGTAGCGCACGCAGTCCTTGCCGGTGGTGTCGTTGGAGCCCGAGATGCCGCAGACGAACAGCACCTTCTCGCGCTGCGCCAGCTTGTTCAGCGCGACCGCCACGGCACTCGAAGTGCCGCCGGTGATCATGATCGCCTTGTTCTCGGTGATGAAACGCTGCTGCGCCTGCACCGCGTCGTTGGGCTTGGCGGCCGAGTCGGCGACGCCGAATTTCAGCTGCTTGCCGAGCACGCCCTTGGTGGTCTTCGGCGAGATCGCCTTGATCAGCGGGTGGCCTTCGTTGATGTGCTCGATGGCCAGCTGGTAGCCCTTGAGTTCGTCTTCGCCCTGCACCGCGTAGGTGCCGGTGCGTGGCACCGAGATGCCGATGAAGACCGAATCGCCCTGCGTGCCCGCGGGCCAGGTGCCTATCGGCGGCTGGTCCGCCGCATGGGCTGGCGTGACCAGCAGCGATGGCAATGCAAGGCCCCCGGCGGCGCCGATGCCTGCGCGCAGCACGCTGCGCCGGCTGGGGGAAGAGGAACGCTCATGCTTCATCTGGAATCTCCTTGATTCGTCGACCGGCACGGATATATCTTCACGCGATACTTTTCGAGTCTATCGGCGCGTGACAAGTCGTTGCCATCCGCACAAGCCCTTAGCGATGCGCGAATGCGTGCGCACAACCCTGAAGAGTCAGGGTTGTGTAAGGAACAAGGAGTGGAGCAATGAGCGAGGTTCGCGCTCGGCGAACCCGCTTCGATCAAGCGGCGCGTTCGGCGGCTTCGATCGTGTTCACCAGCAGCATCGCGCGCGTCATCGGGCCGACGCCACCGGGCACGGGCGTGATCCAGCCCGCGACTTCCTTGACGCCCGCGAAGTCGACGTCGCCACACAGCTTGCCTTCGTCGTTGCGGTTCATGCCGACGTCGATGATGACGGCGCCGGGCTTCACCATGTCCGCGGTCACGACGTTGCGACGGCCCACGGCGGCGACGATGACGTCGGCCATCAGCGTGTGCGCCTTCAGGTCCTTGGTGCGGCTATGGCACAGGGTGACCGTCGCATCGCGACCGAGCAGCATCAGCGCCATCGGCTTGCCGACGTTGTTGCTGCGGCCGATGACGACGGCGTTCTTGCCCTTGAGGTCGAAGCCGATCGAGTCGATCAGCTTCAGGCAGCCATAGGGCGTGCAGGACCAGAAGCCGGGGAGGCCGGTGAGCAGGGCGCCCGCGCTCTGCACGTGGAAGCCATCGACGTCCTTGGCCGGCGCGATGGTCTCGATGACCTTCTGCGCGTCCATGTGCCTGGGCAGCGGCAGCTGCACCAGGATGCCGTGCACCTTGGCGTCGGCGTTCAGCGCCTGCACGCGGGCGAGCAGGTCGGCCTCGCTCATGGTCGCGGGGTAGCGCTCCAGCGTGGCCTTCAGGCCGGTCTGCTCGCTGTCGGCCACCTTGTGCTTCACGTAGACCTGGCTGGCCGGGTCCTCGCCCACCAGGATGATGGCGAGGTGCGGCTCGACGCCTTTGGCCTTCAGGGCAGCCGTGCGGCCGGCGACTTCTTCGCGCGTCTTCTTGGCGAGCGCGTTGCCATCGATGATCTGGGCGGTCATGGGTTCGGAGAGGTTTCAAGAACGCAGAAGAAACGCAAAAGACGCAGAAGAGTCCATCTGGAGTTCTGCGTCTTCCGCGTACTTTGGCGCCTTCTGCGTTCAAAAGGCGTTGGCGCGGTACTCAGGCTTTCGGAGGAGTCTGGCCCAAAGCGATCTTCAGCAGGTCGGCCACCGTGTTGGCGTTCAGCTTTTCCATGATGTTGGCGCGGTGCGCCTCCACCGTCTTGATGCTGATACCCAGGTCGTCGGCGATCTGCTTGTTCAGGCGGCCGGCCACGATGCGTTCGAGCACCTGGGCCTCGCGCGAGGTCAGCTTGGAGAGCAGGGCGTCGCGGCTGGCGGCGCTCTGGTATTCGGCGAAGGTGTCCTTGGCGCGTTCGAGCATGCGCTCGACCAGGCTCACCAGTTCGTCTTCCTTGAAGGGCTTCTGGATGAAATCCATCGCGCCCTTCTTCATGGTGTTCACCGCCATCGGCACGTCGCCGTGGCCGGTGATGAAGACCACTGGGAGAGGCGACTTGCGCTCCACCAGCCGGTCCTGCAGTTCCAGGCCCGTCATCCCACCCATGCGGATGTCGACGATCAGGCAGGCGACTTCGCGCGGGTCGTAGCGGGCGAGGAAACTCTCCGCGGAATCGAAGCAGCGGACCCGGTAGTCCTTGCCTTCGAGCAACCATTGCAGCGAATCGCGGACGGCCTCGTCGTCGTCCACCACATACACGGTGCCCTTCTTGGGAATCAAGCTCATACCGTCGTCACCCCCGCGTCCTTGCCGGCTATCGGATTTGTAGCACCGGAAACGGGAATCCAGAAGGAAAACCGGCATCCGGCAACTTCGCTGCCATTGTAGATGTTCTCGGCATGGACTCTTCCGTGGTGCGATTCCACGATCGTCCGGCACAGGTTGAGGCCGATGCCCATGCCTTCCGGCTTGGTCGAGAAGAAGGCTTCGTAGAGCCGGTCCATCACCTCGGGCGCGAGGCCCTGGCCGGAATCCAGCACCGAGAACTCCACCACCGGCTGTTCGTCGATCTGCTTGGGAATGACGCGCAGTTCGACGCTGCGGCGGCCCGGCGGGCGGCGGGCCTGCTCGATGGACTCGGCGGCGTTGCGCAGCAGGTTCACCAGCACCTGCTCGATCAGGATCGGGTCCACCATCAGTTCGGGCAGGCGGGCGGCCACATAGTGCGACATGCGCACGTTGCGCCGGCGCAGCTCGATTTCGGCCAGCTCGATCGCCTCGCTGACGATCACGCTCACGTCGGACAGCGTGCGGTTCGGCTCGCTGCGCTTCACGAAGCTGCGGATGCGCTGGATGATGGAGCCGGCGCGTTGTGCCTGCCGCGCCGTCTTGTCCAGCGCCGCCAGCACGTCGTCGTCGCTGATCTGCTTGCTCTTGATGCGCGAGACCAAGCCGTTGCAGTAGTTGCTGATGGCCGTCAGCGGCTGGTTCAGTTCGTGCGCCACGCTGGAGGCCATCTCGCCCATGGTGATCAGGCGGCTCGAGGTCTGCGCGCGTTCGGCCTGCGCGGCTGCCTGTTCCTCGGCGGCGCGGCGCGACGTGATGTCGGTGGCGATGACCATCTGCGCCAGGCGGCCGTCCACCCAGTTCAGGTAGCGCGAGCGCACTTCCAGCCACTTGCCCAGTTCGGGCACGAAGATCTCGGCGTTCTCGGACACGGCCGTCGTCAGGCTGCCGGTGGGCAGCCCGACGAAGGCGTCGACCTCGTCATTCACTTCGTCGCTGGCCCGCGGCTGTTCCGTCATGCCGGCCTGCGCCACCATGTTCAGGTGGCCCATGGCCTGGCTGCCGAACCACAGGCGGTACAGCTTGTTGGCGAACAGCAGCTCCTCGCTGCCCAGCGGCGCCACCGACACGGAGGCGTCGAGTGCCTCCAGCACCGTGGTGAAGCGCTCGTGGGATGCCTGCAACTGCTCGCGGATGCGGGTCGGCTCGGTGATGTCCGTCATCGACGTCATCCAGCCGGTCTGGTGGCCCTTGGCGTCCACCAGCGGGGACACGTAGAGGCGCGCATCGAACAGGCTGCTGTCCTTGCGCTTCACGCGCACCTGGAAGCCGCCCTGCACGGTGCGGCCCTGCAGTTCGTCTTCCAGCCGCGCCGACATCAGTTCGCGGTCTTCTTCCGGCCAGTAGGGGAAGGGCGGCGTGCGGCCAACCAGCTCTGCCTCGGTCCAGCCCGTCATCTGGCAGAAGGCGGCATTGACGTAGGTGATGCGGCCATGCATGTCAAGGGCCCGCATGCCGGTCAGCATGGAGTTCTCCATGGCGCGCCGGAAGTTCGTCTCGGCCATCAGCGCCTGCTGCGCCTGCATGCGCCGCCGCGTATGCCGCCAATTGGCGATCAGCATCCAGCCGGTCATGGCGGACAGCGCGCCGACCAGCCAGAACAGGCCGGAGCCGATCACGCCCAGGCCGGTGCGGTAGGCCTGCGCGCGCACGACGAGGCCGTTGCCTACGGGCGAGACCGGCACTTCGTATTCGTTGGGCTGGGCGGCCCAGGGCAGCAACTGCGTGGCGGGGTTGCGCGGCGGCACCGAGACGCCGGCCAGCATGCGGCCCTTGCCATCGAGCAGCGACACCGCGTACTTGGCCGCGATCTCGGTCGGCACGCCGTAGCGCAGCAGGCCGTCGATGGAGTATTCGCCGAGGATCACGCCGCCGAACTTGCCCTGGTCCACCAGCGGCACGTGCAACTGCAGCAGGCCGGCGCTTTCGCTGCCCGCGACTGGCTGCGAGTAGACCGGCTGCTGCAGGTCGCGCGCGAGGCCGTACATGCTTTCGGTCTCGCCGGGCCGCAGCACTTCGCCAGGCACGCGCACCTGCGCATTGCTGATGCTGGGCGCGGCGTAGGCGGCCTTGATGCGGCGGCGCTCGTCGATCCAGGTGAGCATCAGCAGCTCGGGGTACTGGGCGATCATCGACTCGGCCCGTACCACGAATTCCTCGCTGTCCACCTCCTTGTTGGAGATGTCGCGGGCCACCCGCATCAGCTGTTCCTGGCGTTCCAGCAGGCGCAGGCGCATGCGCTGCTGGGCGTATTCGACGTCGCGCTTGACCGCTTCCTGCTCGCGGTCCATTTCTTCCAGCCGCAGGTACCAGAAGGCCGAGACGATGGCCGCCAGGAACAGCAGCACCGCCGCCAGCGGTGCCAGCATGGCGTAACGGTCCTGCCGGGTGGGGGTCTGGCGGCGCCACCAGTGGCGCCACCAGTTGGGAATGGGACCTTCGGGCAGTAGCTCGGAGGGGGGTGAATCGTGCATGAAGACCAATAGTTTAGGGGTGCGCGCCTCCCAGGCCAACGCGGCGAACCCTACGGCCGTGCACACCAGTTCACATTATGAAACCGCAGCGCACCATTTGAAATCGCCCTCAACTTATGTCACACTCGCCCCCGCAGTACGCACCACCGTACTAAATTTCTTCCGCGACCCACAAGGAGACAACATGTCCGCTCAGCCCGACAACCTGTTCGGCGCCGCCGCCAATGACGCCGATACGCAGGAAACCCGAGAGTGGCTCGACGCCCTCTCCGCCGTGATTGCCTCCGAGGGTCGGGAGCGCGGTCACTTCCTCCTCGAGCAGCTGCTCGAACAGGCGCGCCAGGAAGGCATCGACATGCCCTTCAGCGCCACCACCGGCTACGTCAACACCATCGAGCCGGAAGACGAAGAGCGTTGCCCCGGTGACCTCGAAGTGGAAGAGCGCCTGCGCGCGTACATGCGCTGGAACGCCATGGCGATGGTGGTGAAGGCCAACCGCCTGCACCCCGAGGACGGCGGCGACCTCGGCGGCCACATCAGCTCCTTCGCCTCGCTGGCCACGATGCTGGGCGCGGGCTTCAACCACTTCTGGCACGCCGAGAGCGAGAACCACGGCGGCGACTGCCTCTACATCCAGGGCCACAGCGCCCCCGGCATCTACGCCCGCGCCTTCATGGAAGGCCGCATCAGCGAAGAGCAGCTGCTGAACTTCCGCCAGGAAGTGGACGGCAAGGGCCTCTCCAGCTACCCGCACCCGAAGCTGATGCCCGAGTTCTGGCAGTTCCCGACGGTGTCGATGGGCCTGGGCCCCTTGATGGCGATCTACCAGGCGCGCTTCCTGAAGTACCTGCACGCCCGCGGCATTGCCGACACCAGCAACCGCAAGGTCTGGGCCTTCCTCGGCGACGGCGAGATGGACGAAGTGGAGTCGCTGGGCGCCATCGGCGTGGCCGTGCGCGAGAAGCTGGACAACCTGATCTTCGTCGTCAACTGCAACCTGCAGCGCCTGGACGGCCCGGTGCGCGGCAACGGCAAGATCATCCAGGAGCTGGAAGGCGAGTTCCGCGGCGCCGGCTGGAACGTCATCAAGCTGATCTGGGGCAGCTACTGGGACCCGCTGCTGGCCCGCGACAAGGACGGCAGCCTGCGCAAGGTGATGATGGACGTCCTGGATGGCGACTACCAGGCCATGAAGGCCAACGATGGCGCCTTCGTCCGCAAGCACTTCTTCGGCCGCGATCCCAAGCTGCTGGAAATGGTCGCCAAGATGAGCGACGAGGACATCTGGCGCCTGAACCGCGGCGGCCATGATCCGCAGAAGGTCTACGCCGCCTTCCACAAGGCCGCCAACACCAAGGGCCAGCCCACGGTGCTGCTGGTGAAGACCGTCAAGGGCTTCGGCATGGGCAAGGCGGGCGAGGGCAAGAACATCGCCCACCAGGCCAAGAAGCTGGCGGACGACGACATCCGCGCCTTCCGCGACCGCTTCAACATCCCGATCCCGGACGAGAAGCTGGACGAGATCCCCTTCTACAAGCCGGAAGAGAACACGCCGGAGATGCAGTACCTGCACGCCCGCCGCAAGGCGCTGGGCGGCTACCTGCCCCATCGCCGCGCCAAGGCCGAAGAGCAGCTGAAGGTGCCGGCGCTGGACGTGTTCAAGGCCGTCACGGACCCGACGGCCGAAGGCCGCGAGATCTCCACGACGCAGGCCTACGTGCGCTTCCTCACCACGCTGCTGCGTGACAAGGAGCTCGGCCCGCGCGCGGTGCCCATCCTGGTCGACGAGGCCCGCACCTTCGGCATGGAAGGCCTGTTCCGGCAGATCGGCATCTACAACCACGAAGGCCAGAAGTACACCCCGCAGGACCGCGACCAGGTTTCCTACTACAAGGAAGACCAGAACGGCCAGATCCTGCAGGAAGGCATCAACGAGGCGGGCGGCATGGCCAGCTGGGTGGCGGCGGCGACGAGCTACAGCACCAGCAACCGCATCATGATCCCGTTCTACATCTACTACTCGATGTTCGGGCTGCAGCGCGTGGGCGACCTGTGCTGGGCCGCCGGCGACATGCAGGCGCGCGGCTTCCTGCTGGGCGGCACGTCGGGCCGCACGACGCTGAACGGCGAAGGCCTGCAGCACGAGGACGGCCACAGCCACATCCTGGCGGGCACCATCCCCAACTGCGTGAGCTACGACCCGACCTTCGCGCACGAAGTGGCGGTCATCATGCAGGACGGCCTGAAGCGCATGGTGGAGAAGCAGGAGAACGTCTTCTACTACATCACGCTGCTGAACGAGAACTACCCCATGCCCGGCCTGCAGCCCGGCACCGAGGAGCAGATCGTCAAGGGCATGTACCTGTTCAAGCAGGGCGGCAAGGGCAAGAAGCGCGTGCAGCTGCTCGGCTCCGGCACCATCCTGCGCGAAGCGCTGGCGGCCCAGGAGCTGCTGGACAAGGACTGGGGCGTGCAGGCCGACGTGTGGAGCTGCCCCAGCTTCAACGAACTGGGCCGCGACGGCCAGGACTGCGATCGCTGGAACATGCTGCACCCGGACGCGACGCCGCGCGTGCCCTTCGTCGCCCAGCAGCTCGAGAAGAGCGAAGGCCCGGTGATTGCCTCCACCGACTACATCAAGCAGTATGTCGAGCAGATCCGCGCCTTCGTGCCGAAGGGCCGCTCGTACAAGGTGCTGGGCACCGACGGCTTCGGCCGCAGCGACTTCCGCAGCAAGCTGCGCGAACACTTCGAGGTGAACCGCCACTACATTGCAGTGGCTGCGCTCAAGTCGCTGGCCGACGAAGGCGCGGTGCCGGCCGCCAAGGTCAGCGAGGCGATCAAGCGCTACGGCATCAAGGCCGACAAGATCAACCCGCTGTACGCCTGACGTCCTTCCACCCACAACAAGAAGGCTCCCGCGCGCGCGGGGGCCGAGGAGAACAAGAAACATGGCACTCGTCGAAGTGAAGGTCCCCGACATCGGGGACTTCAAGGAAGTCGCCGTCATCGAACTGCTCGTGAAGCCGGGCGACACCATCAAGCCGGAACAGTCCCTGCTGACGGTGGAAAGCGACAAGGCCTCCATGGAGATCCCGTCGTCCACCGGCGGCGTGGTGAAGGAACTGCGGGTCAAGCTCGGGGACAAGGTCGCCGAAGGCTCCGTCATCGCCGTGGTGGAAGCCGCGGCGTCGGCGCAGGCCGCCGCCCCTGCGCCCGCGCAGGCTGCCGCTCCGGCGCCCGCGCCGGCCGCTGCCGCTCCCGCGCCTGCCGCGGCTCCGGCCGCAGGCGGCCGCGTCGAAGTCCGTGTCCCCGACATCGGCGACTTCAAGGACGTCGCCGTCATCGAGGTGCTGGTCAAGCCCGGCGACGCGGTGAAGGTGGAGCAGTCGCTCATCACCGTGGAGTCCGACAAGGCCTCGATGGAGATCCCGTCGTCCGCGGCCGGCACGCTCAAGGAGCTGAAGGTCAAGATCGGCGACAAGATCAACATCGGTGACCTGATCGCCGTGGTCGAAGGCGCGGGCGGCGCGGCCGCTCCCGCGCCGGCACCCGCACAGGCTGCCGCGGCCGCGCCGGCACCGGCACAAGCCACGGCGCCCGCGCCGGTCCCCGCGCACATCCCGCCGACGGCCTCGCTGCCGCCGCACGAGCCCGCCGCGGCCACCGGCACGCTGCCGCATGCATCGCCGTCCGTGCGGAAGTTCGCCCGCGAGCTCGGCGTGCCGCTGGAGGAATTGAAGGGCACCGGCCCCAAGGGCCGCATCACGCAGGAAGACGTGCAGGCGTTCACCAAGGCCGTGATGGCTGGTGATACGCGCACCAAGGCCGCGTCCGCCAAGGCGCCCTCCGGTGGTGGCGGCGAAGGCCTGGGCCTGATCCCCTGGCCCAAGGTCGACTTCGCCAAGTTCGGCCCGATCGAGCGCAAGGAACGCCCGCGCATCAAGAAGATCAGCGCGCAGAACCTGCACCGCAACTGGGTGATGATCCCGCACGTCACGAACCACGACGACGCCGACATCACCGAGCTGGAAGCCTTCCGCGTGGCGACCAACAAGGAGAACGAGAAGAGCGGCATCAAGGTCACGATGCTGGGCTTCCTCATCAAGGCCTGCGTGGCCGCGCTGAAGAAATTCCCCGAGTTCAACAGCTCGCTCGACGGCGACGAACTGGTGCTCAAGAACTACTGGCACATCGGCTTCGCGGCCGACACGCCGAACGGCCTGGTGGTGCCCGTCATCAAGGACGCCGACAAGAAGGGCGTGCTCGCGATCAGCCAGGAAATGGCCGAGCTCGCGAAGAAGGCGCGCGACGGCAAGCTCAGCCCTGCGGACATGTCCGGCGCCACTTTCACGATTTCTTCGCTCGGCGGTATCGGTGGCAGGTACTTCACCCCGATCATCAACGCGCCGGAAGTCGCTATCCTTGGCGTCTGCAAGTCCCAGACCGAACCGGTCTGGGATGGCAAGCAGTTCCAGCCAAGGCTGATGCTGCCGCTTTCGCTGTCGTGGGATCACCGGGTCATCGACGGCGCCGCAGCGGCGCGCTTCAACGCCTTCCTGGGGCAGATCCTGGCGGACTTCCGCCGCGTACTCCTCTAGAAGAACAACGTCGATGACAACAGTAGTGGTGGTGAAGAAAGCCGGGCAGATCGCGATCGCAGCGGACACGCTGGTGACCTTCGGTGATACCCGCCTGGCGCACCGCTTCGAGGACAACACGAAGATCTTCCGCGTCGAAACCGACGACGGCCCGAGCTACATCGGCATGGCCGGCACGGTGGCGCACTTCCCCGTGCTGCGCAAGGCGATGGGCTCCATGCCGCGCGAGATCCTCAAGCTCGGAAGCAAGGACGAGGTCTTCGATACCTTCACGAAGCTGCACCCCTACCTCAAGGACAACTTCTTCCTGCAGACCAAGGAAGAGGACAGCGACCCTTACGAGTCCAGCCAGTTCAGCGTGGTGATCGCCAACGCGAGCGGCATCTACGGCCTGTACAGCTACCGCGAGGTGTTCGAGTTCAAGGAGTTCTGGGGCATCGGCTCGGGCCGCAGCTTCGCGCTGGGCGCCATGCATGCTGCCTACGCCAAGGCCAAGACCGCGCGCGAAGTCGCGGAGGCGGGCATCGCGGCGGGCTGCGAGTTCGACCGCAACTCCGAACTGCCCTGCGACCTCTTCACAGTCAAATCGAAAGAAAAATAATGGCCTCCGTGACGGAAGTGAAAGTCCCCGACATCGGCGACTTCAAGGAAGTGGCCGTGATCGAGGTGCTGGTGAAGCCCGGCGACACGGTCAAGCTCGAGCAGTCCCTGGTCACCGTCGAGAGCGACAAGGCCTCGATGGAGATTCCTTCGACCCACGCCGGCGTGGTCAAGGAGATGAAGGTCAAGGTCGGCGACAAGGTGGCTGAAGGCACCGTGCTGCTGACCGTTGAAGCAACGGCTGGTGCTGCCGCACCGGCGCCGGCTCCCGCCCCTGCCAAGGCCGCCGCGCCCGCGCCGGCTGCTGCCGGTCCGGCCCCTGTCGCGTCCAGCTATGCCGGCGGCGCCGACCTGGAATGCGACATGCTGGTGCTGGGCGCCGGCCCCGGCGGCTACTCGGCCGCTTTCCGTGCCGCCGACCTCGGCATGAAGACGGTGCTGGTGGAGCGCTATGCCACGCTGGGCGGCGTCTGCCTCAATGTCGGCTGCATCCCGTCCAAGGCGCTGCTGCACGTCGCGGCGGTGATGGACGAAGTGAACCACTTCGCGGACCTGGGCGTCTCCTACGGCAAGCCCACCGTCGACCGTGCCAAGCTGAAGGCGCACAAGGACAAGGTCACCGGCAAGCTGACCGGCGGCCTGGCCATGATGGCGAAGATGCGCAAGGTCACGGTCGTGCGCGGCATCGGCACCTTCCTCGACCCGCACCACCTGCAGGTCGAGGAGACCAGCGGCGACGGCAAGGACACCACGGGCAAGAAGCAGACGATCAGGTTCAAGAACGCGATCATCGCGGCCGGGTCGCAGGCCGTGTCGCTGCCCTTCATGCCCAAGGACCCGCGCGTGGTGGATTCCACCGGCGCGCTGGACCTGGCGACCGACCCGAAGCGCATGCTGATCCTGGGCGGCGGCATCATCGGCCTGGAGATGGGCACGGTGTACTCCACGCTGGGCGCGCGCCTGGACGTGGTGGAAATGCTGGACGGCCTGATGCAGGGCGCGGACCGCGACCTGGTGCGCGTGTGGCAGAAGATGAACGCCCCGCGCTTCGACAACATCATGCTGAAGACCAAGACCGTCGGCGCGGAAGCGACGAAGGACGGCATCCTGGTCAGGTTCGAAGGCGAACAGGCGCCCAGGGAACCGCAGGTCTACGACCTGGTGCTGCAGGCCGTGGGCCGCACGCCCAACGGCAAGAAGATAGGCGCCGAGAAGGCCGGCGTGACGGTGACCGACCGCGGCTTCATCCCGGTGGACATCCAGATGCGCACCAACGTGCCGCACATCTTCGCCATCGGCGACATCGTCGGCCAGCCCATGCTGGCCCACAAGGCGGTGCACGAGGCGCACGTGGCGGCCGAAGTGGCGGCGGGCGAAATGCTCGGAGACGACGCCTTGCGTCGCGGCGCCTTCAACGCGCGCGTGATCCCGAGCGTGGCCTACACCGACCCCGAGGTCGCGTGGGTGGGCCTCACCGAGGACCAGGCCAAGGCGCAGGGCATCGCCGTGAAGAAGGGCCACTTCCCGTGGTCCGCTTCCGGCCGCGCGATCGCCAACACGCGCGACGAAGGCTTCACCAAGCTGCTGTTCGACGCCAATACCCACCGCATCGTGGGCGGCGGCATCGTCGGCACGCATGCCGGGGACCTGATCAGCGAGGTGGCGCTGGCCATCGAGATGGGCGCCGACGAGATCGACATCGGCAAGACCATCCACCCGCACCCGACGCTGGGCGAAAGCGTCGGCATGGCCGCGGAAATCGCGCACGGCACCTGCACGGACGTGCCGCCGCCGAGGAAGTAGTCAGCGACAGGCCAGCGGCAGGAACTTCTTCGGCACGCTGGTCTGGTTGGTGCCCTCCGCCGTCATCTTGCCCGGCGGGGCGGCGGTGCCGCACAGCCACGTCACCGGCACGATCGGCGCACCTTCCACCACGGCCGGCCGCAGGGTCAGGACGAGCCCCTGCAGCGCCTGGTGCGCGTGGTTGCCGAAGCGGATGTTGATGGCGCCATCGGTCACGCTGACCGACAGCACGCGCTGGTTCACGATCTTTTCCGGGGGCGGCAGGCCCGCTGCGGCGTTGTCGGCCGGCAGCGGCGTGCCGGCGCGCCAGGCGGCTTCGATGGCGGGCTTGGCGATCTCCGCGAGCGACAGGGCTTCCGTCACCTGGTCACGCACCAGCCGGTCGATGTAGCTGGGCATGGTCGCCAGCATCAGGATCACGAGCACGGCGAGTGCCACCATCAACTCGATCAGCGTGAAACCGCGGCGCCCCTTCTTCATGCAGGCGATTATGGCGGCCGCGCGCAGGGCGGCCGGGGCGGCCTTATTGCGCCTGGACTGCGGCGGCGGTCGCCGCCGGGGCGGGCGCAGCCGGCGGCTGGCCGGTGAGCACGCGGCGCGCGCCGTCGAAGCGCGCCTTCCAGTAGGACACGCCCATGTCCTCCACGCGCACCTGCGCGCCGGGCTTGGGCGAGTGGATGAACTTGCCGTCGCCGACGTAGATGCCCACGTGGCTGAAGGCGTGCTTCATGGTGTTGAAGAACACCAGGTCGCCGGGCTGGAGATCCTGGCGGTCGATCTTCTGGGTGGCCGCGGCCTGCTCGTTGGCGCGGCGCGGCAGGATGAGGCCCACCGTCTGTTCGTACATGGCTTTCACGAAGCCGCTGCAGTCGAAACCGGTGCTGGCATTGCTGCCGCCGCGCCGGTAGGGCACGCCCAGAAAGCCCATCGCGTTCACGACGAGTTCCGAGGTCTTGCTCGCCACGTTGCTGGAAGCTTCGGACACCTTGTCGCCGACGCTGGCCCGGACTTCGTCGAGGCGCTGGACGAACTTCTTTTCCGCCATGAAGCGGCCGACATCGTCTTCGGCGGATGCCGGCGGCGCCGCGTGGGCGCCCGCGGCAGCCGCGAGCAGGATCAAGCTCAGCCATTCCTTCATGGAGGCCGAGGTTATCCGCCGGGCAAGCCCGAAGTCAAATGAAGAAAGCATTCCAAGTTCTTGATTTGTATCGAAATCGTTCGAAGCCACCGGTGGGCGCCGAGGAAGAGAACAATGGCGGGTTACACCCTGTTCCCGATTTCGACCATGTCGCAGCACCCGATCTGTCGCCGGATAGCCACACATTGCGTGGCGCTGATTGTCGCAGCTTTCCTGGCAAATCCTTCCATTGCCCAAGTACCGCGCCCGGAAACCCTGGCGAGCGGCCTGGAACATCCGTGGGCGGTGGTATTCCTGCCCCAAGGGCGCTTCCTGGTGACGGAGCGTGCCGGGCGCATGCGCATCATCGAAGCCGATGGCAAGGTCGGGGCACCGATCGCCGGCGTGCCGGACGTGGTGGCGCGCGGGCAGGGCGGGCTGCTGGATGTGGCGCTCGACTCCGGCTTCGCCCGCAATCGCACGCTCTATTTCTGCTATTCGGAGGCGGGGCAGGGCGGCAGCGGCACTGCGCTGGCGAGCGCCCAACTCGCTGAAGATGGGCGCCGGCTGGAGGACGTGAAGGTGATCTTGCGCCAGCGGCCCAAGGAGTCCGGCAACCTGCAATACGGCTGCCGCATCGCGGAGGCGCCGGACGGCCACCTGTTCCTGGCCTTGGGCGAGCGCTTCTATCCGAAGGAGAAGGCGCAGACCCTGGACAACACCTTGGGCAAGGTGGTGCGCATCGCCAAGGACGGCAGCGTGCCGAAGGACAACCCGTTCGCCAGCCGCGCCGGCGCATTGGCTGAGACCTGGACCTACGGGCACCGCAATCCGCAAGGCCTGGCGTTCGGGCCGGACGGGGCGTTATGGGAGATCGAGCACGGGCCGCAGGGCGGCGACGAGATCAACATCCTGCAGGCCGGGCGCAACTATGGCTGGCCGGTCATCACGTACGGCGAGAACTACGGCGGCGGCAAGATCGGCGAGGGCATCACGCACAAGGAAGGCATGGAGCAGCCGCTGCACTACTGGGTGCCCTCGATCGCGCCATCGGGCATGGCCTTCCTTACCAGCGACCGCTATGGCCCGGAGTGGAAGGGCAACCTGTTCGTGGGCTCGCTGAAGTTCCAGTTCCTGGATCGCATCGAACTCGCCGGCGGCAAGGTCGTGCGCGAACAGAAACTGCTGCAAGGCATCGGCCGCCTGCGCGACGTGCGGCAGGGGCCGGATGGCTTGCTCTATGTGCTGACGGACGAAGACAACGGGAAGCTGGTGCGGCTCACGCCTTGACCAATCCCTTGCGCACGGCGTACCGCGTCAGGCTCGCGATGTCGTTCAAGCGCAGCCGCTCCATGATCCGTGCGCGGTGCACGTCCACGGTCTTCGGGCTCAGGCCGAGTTCGAAGGCGATTTCCTTGGCGGACTTGCCTTGGGCGATCAGGGTCAGGATCTCGACCTGCCGCACGGTGAGTTCATCGTCCACCGTGGGTTCGGAAGGTTGCAGCAGGCGCTGGGCGACCGCGGCGCTGAAATAGCTGCCGGTGGCCATCACGCTGCGCAAGGCCTGCTCCAGCTCGAAGGGCGGCGCGTCCTTCATCAGGTAGCCGCAGGCGCCGTTGGCGACCGCGCGCTTGACGAAGTCCACCGTGTCGTACATCGACAGCACGATCACGCGCACTTCGGGATGGCGGTTGTGGATCTCGGCGATCGCGGTGATGCCGTCCATGCCGGGCATGGAGATGTCGGTCATCACCACGTCGGGCTGCACGGTTTCCAGCAGCGCCAGCAGTTCGTTGCCGTTGCGCGCTTCGGCGATCACTTCCACGCCTTCCACGGTCGACAGCAGCGCCTTGATGCCGGAGCGGACCAGGTCGTGGTCGTCGGCGAGGACGACGCGAATGGCGCCGCCCGGATGGCTGGTGTTCTGGATCATGTTCTACCCCCTCGACTCTTCTCTTTCATTGTCTAGACGACGGCCCGCACGGCAACCCCGCGGCCCGGCGCGGTGCGGATGTGCAGCCGCCCGCCGGCCAGCTCGGTCCGTTCGATCATGCCGTAAAGGCCGATGTTCCTTTCGCTCTGCTGCCCGTTCAGCACCTCGGCCTTCTCGAAGCCGCGGCCGTCATCGAGCACCAGCACGCTGATGCGCTTGCCCGGCAGGAAGCGCAGCCGGACGCGTACCCGCGAAGCCTGCGCGTGGCGCACGCAGTTCGTCAACGCCTCCTGCACCAGCCGCACCGCCACGGCGGCGTTCTCTTCCAGCGTCTTCGGCTCTTCGCCACGCGTGGTCACTTCCCAGTCCAGCCCGGCCGGCTCCGCGATGCGCTGCATCGCCGACTGCACGGCCGGCACCAGCCCGAGCAGGTCCAGCTGCGCCGGCCGCAGCGAGAACGACAGCGTCTTCAGCTGCTGCAGCGCGCCGTTGACCAGTTCGGTCGCCGTCGCGCTGTGCTTGCGAGATGCCACCGGCTCCGGCGCGCGCTCCGCCGCATGCAGGTGGATCACCACCGCCGTCAGCGTCTGCCCGAGCTGGTCGTGCAGCTCGCGCGAGATCAGCGAGCGTTCCCGCTCCTGCGCCAGCACGAAGCGCGCGGACAGCTCCTTCAGGCGCGCGTAGGCGGCCTGCAATTCGGCGTCCAGCTTTTCCTTTTCCTGTGCACGCCGCCGTTCCTCCAGCACCCGGCCGATGATCTGCGGCAGCGTCCCCAGCTTGTCCTTGGTCAGGTAGTCCTTGGCGCCGCAACGCAGCACGTGGACCGCCGCCTCCTCGCCGATGGCGCGCGTCAGCACGATCAGCGGGATGGAGCTGCGCCGCGTCACCAGGATCTGCAGCGCGGCATACGGCGAGAAGCGGGGCAGGTTGAAGTCGCACAGGATGACGTCGTAGCCGCCGGCCAGCGCCTCGACGAAGCTGGCGGCGTTGTCCACGCGATGCAGCTCGTAGCTGCGCGACGGATCCGCCCGCTCGAGGGCGATGCTCATGAGCTCGACGTCGTCCGGGTTGTCCTCGACGCACAAGACACGGATCGGTCGAAGATCGGAAACGGCGCGACTGGACATGGGGAGCGGCGCAGAGTTTACCGTCGCGCTGACCATGGACTGCTTAGGCGAGTTCCCTAACACCTTGCGCCTGGGCTCGGGTGCATCGGATCTGGTCGACCAGGTAATCCACCACGCGTTCGAACGGATCGAAGCCGAAGGCCTCGGCCACCGAGGGCCGCAGGTTCGAATTGGCGTTGACGTCGTAGAACACCCGGCGGCCGTCGGGCGTCTCCAGGTATTCGATGCCGCCCACGTCCAGACGAGCGGCGCGGACGATGCGCTTGGCCGTCTCGACCGCCTCCCGCGGAACCTCGGGATAAGGATAGAACTCCACGGGTGGCGCTTCCACCTGTTGCGCCGGCACTTCGCAGATGCCGTCGCCGTCGTCGGGGTTGCACACCGGCGAAGGGCACAGGTTGAAGCGGCCGTGCGTCTTCACGCGCATGGCGTACAGCAACTCGCCCCCCAGGAACTCCAGGCGGACGATGCCCTGCGCGGGGTCGTGCGGCAGGAATTCCTGCAACAGGAACAGGTTGTCGGGTTGCCAGATGGACGGGTCGGCGCGGAAGATGCGGTCCACCTCGTCGAGCGACTCCACCACCTGGATGCGCGCGCCGCTGCCGCCCTGGTCGGGCTTGAGCATGGCCGGGAAGGTGATGCCGGCCGCCTGGGCGCGCAGCGCCTGCGGGTCATTGAAGGTGACGGAGCGCGGCGTGGCGATGCCCAGCGTGTGCAGCAGCGTGGCCTGCACGCTCTTGCTCAGTTCCAGTGAGAAGACGTCGGCGCCGTTGAGCACTCGGGCGCCCAGTTGCTCCAGCGTGCGCATGTAGGCCAGCGCGAAGGGCACGGCGCGGGTGTTGCCGCGCAGGTAGGCGCTGGGGCTGGCCTGGTTGAAGTACAGGGGCGCCCGCGGCGCGTCCACGTTGTTGAAGGCGGCATGCGTGACGTCGAAGGCCTCGAAGGCGACGCCGCGTCGCTGCAGGGCGGCGAACAGCGGCTTCTGCCACTCGGGGTGCTCGTGCAGGACGACGAGGTCGGGGCGGGAATTCATCCCGTGATGGTACCGGGCTGCCTGTGCCCCCCGCGGGGCAGGGAATAATCGCGGCAAAGGAAAACGCATGCTGCTGGACGCCGAAGATTGCCAACTCGTGCTGGTCGATTACCAGCAACGCCTGATGCCCGCCATCCACGAAGGGGACTTCGTGCTGGCCAATGCCGTGCGGCTGGCCCGGCTCGCCGGACTGCTCGAGGTCCCGTTGTGGGCCACGGAGGAGAACGCGAAATCGCTGGGTCCCACGGTGGAGCCGCTGGCTCCGCTGGTGGCTGGCCGCATCGTGCAGAAGATCGACTTCGACGGCAGCGGCGCGCTGCTGCCGCGCCTGAAACCCGCACCGCGCCAGGGCGGCAACGCGCGCAGCCTGCCCAAGCACCTGCAGAAAGCCGCGCCGCCCCCGGGCCGCGAGTGCGTGGTCATCGCCGGCTGCGAAGCCCATGTGTGCCTGCTGCAGACGGCGCTGGGGCTGCTGGAAGAGGAGCTGGACGTGTGGGTGGTGACGGACGCCTGCAGCTCGCGCACCGAGCGCAACCGCGACGCGGCCTTCGACCGCCTGGCCGCTGCCGGCGCGGAGCTGGTCACCACGGAAATGGTGGCCTTCGAATGGCTGCGGGGCGCGGATCATCCCCAATTCAAGGAAGTCCTGAGCCTGATCAAATAGGCGCGGGCGGTGCGTCAGGCTGCGGCAAGGCGCGTGCCCACAATGGGCGCGCAGACCCGAGGAGACCAAGCCGATGCCGTCGTACGCCGACTTCCACCGCCGCTCGCTGCAGGACCGCGAGAATTTCTGGGCCGAGCAGGCCCGCCTGATCGACTGGCAGGTGCCGCCGCAGCAGGCCTGCGACAACAGCAAGCCGCCGTTCGCGCGCTGGTTCGCCGGCGGCACGACCAACCTGTGCCACAACGCGGTGGACCGGCACCTGAAGGACCGGGCGGAGCAGGCGGCCCTGATCTACGTCTCCACCGAGACCAACCAGGAACGCGTCTACAGCTTCCGCGAACTGCACCGCGAGGTGCAGAAGATGGCGGCGGTGCTGGCTTCGCTGGGCGCAGGGAAGGGCGATCGCGTCCTGATCTACATGCCGATGATCCCCGAGGCCGTGTTCGCCATGCTGGCTTGCGCGCGCATCGGCGCCATCCACTCCGTGGTGTTCGGCGGCTTTGCGTCGGTGTCGCTGGCCACTCGCATCGAGGACGCGGAACCGAAGGTGATCGTCAGCGCCGATGCCGGTTCGCGCGGCGGCAAGGTGGTGCCCTACAAGCCGCTGCTGGACGAGGCCGTCCGCCTTTCCAGCTACCAGCCGCAGGCCGTGCTGCTGGTCGACCGCGGCCTCGCGCCCATGGAGAAGGTGCCGGGGCGCGACCACGACTGGGCCACGCTGGCGGACCAGCACGCGCGTTCCGAAGTGCCTTGTACCTGGCTGGACGCCGCCGACATCAGCTACACCATCTACACCAGCGGCACGACCGGCCGCCCCAAGGGCGTGCAGCGCGATGTCGGCGGCTACGCGGTGGCGCTGGCCGCGAGCATGAAGCACATCTTCCTGGCCAAGGCGGGCGAGACCTACTTCTCCACCAGTGACATCGGCTGGGTCGTGGGCCACAGCTACATCGTCTACGGGCCGCTGATCGCCGGCATGGCGACCATCCTGTACGAAGGCCTGCCGGTCCGGCCCGATGCCGGCATCTGGTGGAGCCTGGTGGAGAAATACAAGGTCACCTCGATGTTCAGCGCGCCCACCGCGGTGCGCGTGCTGAAGAAGCAGGACCCGGCCTTCCTGAAGAAGTACAACCTGTCCAGCCTGAAGGCCCTGTTCCTGGCTGGCGAGCCGCTGGACGAGCCCACCGCACGCTGGATCAGCGACGGCCTGGGCGTGCCCGTCATCGACAACTACTGGCAGACCGAAAGCGGCTGGCCGATCCTGACCATCGCCAACGGCGTGGAGCCGCAGGCCAGCAAGTTCGGCAGCCCGGGCCTGCCGATGTACGGCTACGACGTCCGGCTGGTGCACGAGTCCACCGGCGAGGAGCTGAAGGAGCCGGGCCAGAAGGGCGTGGTCGTCATCGCCGGGCCGACGCCGCCCGGCTTCATGCAGACCGTCTGGCGCGACGACGGGCGCTATGTGGACACCTATTGGAAAAGCATCCCGGGGCAGGAGGTGTACAGCACCTTCGACTGGGGCATCCGCGATGCCGACGGCTACTACTACATCCTGGGCCGCACCGACGACGTGATCAACGTGGCTGGGCACCGCCTGGGCACGCGCGAGATCGAGGAGAGCATCTCCTCGCACCCGAACGTGGCGGAAGTCGCCGTCGTCGGCGTGGCCGATGCCTTGAAGGGGCAGGTGGCCATGGCCTTCTGCGTGCCGCGGGACGCTTCCGGCCTCGTGGACGAAGCCGCGAAGCTGAAGCTGGAAGGCGAGATCATGAAGGTGGTCGACGAGCAGCTGGGCGCCGTCGCCCGGCCGGCCCGCGTGCGCTTCGTGACGCTGCTGCCCAAGACGCGCAGCGGCAAGCTGCTGCGCCGCGCCATCCAGGCCGTGTGCGAAGGCCGGGACGCCGGCGACCTGACGACCATCGAGGATCCCTCGGCCTTGCAGCAGATCAAGGATTTGTTGAAGCCCGCGGGAGAGTGAGGCTGAATTGCTACAAAACGTAGCATTGGTGCTGGCGCACGAACAGGCTTTCCGGTAACACTGAGTTGCATAGACAACCAGAGCGAAGAGGGGTCCACCGTGAAAGGCCTGTTCGCGCCCGTGGTGGCGCTGATGGCGCGCTTGCGCTTCCGTTCGAAGTTCGTCGTCTGCGGCGGCATCACCGCGGCCCTGCTGCTGTGGCTGGGCATCACCCAGGCGGAGCGCCTGGGCGAGCGCATCCACATGATCGAGTCCGAGCGCAGCGCCGTGGCGCTGATGGCGACGCTGGTCGAGTGGAACAAGGTGCTGATCGAGAGCCGCCGCATCGTCATCATGGCGCCACCAGGCGACGAGTCCGTGCGCCAGCGGCTGCAGGCGCAGGCAGTGGTCATCGAGAAGGTGCTGGTGCGCATCGAGGCGCAGGTCGCGGCGGCCAGGCCGATGTACGACATGGGTCCGGAAACCAAGGCCATGCGCCAGGGCTGGGAAGACTTGCAGAAGAAGCTGGCGGCGCTGCCCCTGGACCGCGAGTTTTCCGCCAAGGGCTTCGTCGCCCACGCGCCGGAGTACGCGCGCCTGTACGCCTACATGCGTGACCTGGGCAACCGCTCGAAGATGGCGCTGGATCCGGACCTGGACCTGTTCTACCTGGGCTTCCCGCTGGCGAACAACTCGCCCAGCACCGCCGGCATCATCGTGCGGATCATGGCCTACGCCACCATGAACGTGTCGCGCGGCGAGATCCGCCCCGCCGACAAGGTGTTCTACGAGGTCACGCAGGCCCGCCTGGACGACACCTTCACGGGCGTCGAGACCATGCTGAAGCAGTCGATGGCGGTGAGCCCTGTGGTGCAGGAGCGCCTCTCGGCCAGCTTCGACAAGCTGAAGGCAAGCTCCAAGGACATGGTGGGCTTCATCCGCCGGAACTTCACCGAGGCGGAAGCCATCCAGGCCACGCAACAGCAGGTGCAGGAGGCGTCGGCCGCCGCCGTCGCCGCATCGTGGGACCTGGTGGAAGCCAACCGCTCCCTGATGGACCAGTTGCTGCAGGAGCGCAGCGCGTCCGCGACGTTCAAGCGCAACGCGCTGGTGGCCACGCTGGCCGCAGCCATGCTGCTGTCGGTCTACCTGTTCCTGGGCATGTACTACGCGATGCAGGCCGGCGTGCAGGCCGCCGAGGGCGCGGCCCGCTCGCTGGCGCGTGGCGAGTTGGGACGCGTGCCGGCCGCGGCCTCGCGCGACGAGCTGGGCGCGCTGGTGGAGGAACTGCGGCGAGCCGATGACGCGCTGGGCGCGATGATCGCGCGGGTGCGCGCTGCCTCGGGCTCGTTGCTGGGAGGCACCGACGAGATCGCCAATGGCAATGCCGACCTGTCGCAGCGCACCGAGGAGCAGGCCAGCACGCTGGAGGAGACCGCAGCCTCGGTGGAGGAGCTCACCAGCACCGTCAAGCAGAACGCCGAGAACGCGACGCAGGCCAACCTGCTGGCGCAGTCGGCGTCGGACGTGGCCACCCGCGGCGGCGCCGTGGTGGGCGAGGTGGTGGAGACCATGGAGTCCATCCATGCCGCTTCGCGCAAGATCGTCGACATCATCGGCGTGATCGACGGCATCGCCTTCCAGACCAATATCCTGGCGCTCAATGCAGCCGTCGAAGCGGCCCGGGCCGGGGAGCAGGGCCGCGGTTTCGCGGTGGTGGCCGCGGAGGTGCGCAGCCTGGCGCAGCGCTCCGCGGCTGCGGCCAAGGAGATCAAGGGGCTGATCGACGACTCGGTCGGCAAGGTCGCGGCCGGTAGCGCGCTGGTCACCCGCGCCGGCCAGACCATGGACGAAGTGGTGGTCGGCATCCGGGACGTCACGTCCATCATGGCGGAGATCGCGGCGGCCAGCACCGAGCAGACCACCGGCATCCAGCAGGTCAACCAGGCCATCAGTCAGATGGATTCGGTCACGCAACAGAACGCCGCGCTGGTGGAGGAGGCCTCGGCCGCCGCCCAGTCCATGCGCGAGCAGGCCGGCCGGCTGGCGGAGGCCGTGGCCATGTTCAAGCTGCATGGACGCGAGGAAACCCGGGAAGCGCGCGAGGCGATCGCGCAGGCGCGCAACAGCAGCCGCGGCGCCGCGCGCCTGGGCCTGCACCCCGTTCCCGTCGTGGCCGCGCCACGGGCTGTCCCACAAAAGGCCCAAGCCGGCGCGGACTGGAAGGAGTTTTGACGCGCTGAAACGGGGATTCCACCCCCGCCCCCATGGAAACCCTGATTCGGTGGCATACTCCGCACCGCAACCAGGGCCCTTCCCCCACAGTCGCATCCGCCAACCGGTTCAGCCGTGTCGCGGAAGGTATACCAACCAGCTCCATGCTTCCCGGAGGGAAGCGGAAAGTAGCGCAGAGGATGAGCGACCAAAGCTCCGTCTACACGGCCTTCAACGGCAATTCTTATCTTTTTGGCGGCAACGCTCCGTACGTCGAGGAGATGTACGAGAACTACCTCGCCAACCCGGGCAGCGTGCCCGACATCTGGCGTGAATACTTCGACGCCCTGCAGAACGTTCCTGCCGTCGACGGCAGCAACGCCAAGGACGTCCCCCACCTTCCCGTCGTCAACGCCTTCGCCGAGCGCGCCAAGGCCGGTGGCACGAAGGTCGTGGTCGCCGCCGGTGGCGACCTCGAACTGGCCCGCAAGGGCACGGCCGTCCAGCAGCTGATCGCCGCCTACCGCAACGTCGGCGCCCGCTGGGCCGACCTGGACCCGCTCAAGCGCGACGTCCGCGAGAACATCCCCGAGCTGGAGCCGTCCTTCTACGGCTTCAAGGACGCCGACCAGGAAGCGGTGTTCAACACCAGCAACACCTTCTTCGGCAAGGAGAGCATGCCGCTGCGCGAGCTGCTCAACGCGCTGCGCGAGACGTACTGCGGCACCATCGGCGCCGAGTTCATGTACATCAGCGACCAGAACCGCAAGCGCTGGTGGCAGCAGAAGCTGGAAGCGATCCGCTCCAAGCCGAGCTTCAACGCCGAAAAGAAACGCCACATCCTCGACCGCCTGACCGCGGCCGAAGGCCTGGAGCGCTTCCTCCACACCAAGTACGTCGGCCAGAAGCGCTTCTCGCTGGAAGGCGGCGAGAGCTTCATCGCCTCGATGGACGAACTGATCCAGCGCGCCGGCGAAAAGGGCGTGCAGGAAATCGTGATCGGCATGGCGCACCGCGGCCGCCTGAACGTGCTGGTGAACACCCTGGGCAAGATGCCCAAGGACCTGTTCGCCGAGTTCGACCACAGCGCCCCCGAGGAACTGCCCGCCGGTGACGTGAAGTACCACCAGGGCTTCAGCTCCGACGTCACCACCCCCGGCGGCCCGGTGCACCTGTCGCTGGCCTTCAACCCCTCGCACCTGGAAATCGTGAACCCGGTGGTCGAGGGGTCCGTGCGTGCGCGCATGGACCGCCGCGCCGACGAACTGGGCAAGCAGGTGCTGCCCGTGCTGGTGCACGGCGACGCCGCCATCGCCGGCCAGGGCGTGGTGCAGGAGACGCTGGCGCTGGCCGAAACCCGTGGCTACTACACGGGCGGCACGGTGCACATCGTCATCAACAACCAGATCGGCTTCACCACTTCCGACCCGCGCGACGCCCGCTCCACGCTGTACTGCACCGACATCGTCAAGATGATCGAGTGCCCGGTGCTGCACGTGAACGGCGACGACCCGGAAGCCGTGGTGCTCGCGACGCAGCTGGCGCTCGAGTACCGCATGGAGTTCAACAAGGATGTCGTCGTCGACATCGTGTGCTTCCGCAAGCTGGGCCACAACGAGCAGGACACCCCCGCGCTGACCCAGCCGCTGATGTACAAGAAGATCGCGGCCCACCCCGGCACGCGCCGCCTGTACGCCGACAAGCTGTCCGCGCAGGGCATGGGCGCGACGCTGGGCGACGACATGGTCAAGGCCTACCGCGCCGCCATGGACGCCGGCAAGCACACCGTCGACCCCGTGCTGTCCAACTTCAAGAGCAAGTACGCCGTCGACTGGGCGCCGTACCTGAACAAGAAGTGGACCGACAGCGCCGACACGGCCATCCCGCTGGCCGAGTGGAAGCGCCTGGCCGAGCGCATCACCACCGTGCCCGGGGACTTCGGCGTGCACCCGCTGGTGAAGAAGGTGCTGGAAGACCGCGCCACCATGGGCCGCGGCGAAGCCAACATCGACTGGGGCATGGGCGAGCACATGGCCTTCGCCTCGCTGGTCGCCTCCGGCTACCCGGTGCGCCTGTCCGGCGAAGACGTCGGCCGCGGCACCTTCGTGCACCGCCACGCCGTGCTGCACGACCAGAGCCGCGAGAAGTGGGACGTCGGCACGTACATCCCGCTGCAGCACGTCGCCGAGAACCAGGCCCCGTTCACCTGCATCGACTCCATCCTGTCGGAAGAGGCGGTGCTGGGCTTCGAATACGGCTACGCCTCGAACGACCCGCACACGCTGGTGATCTGGGAAGCGCAGTTCGGCGATTTCGCCAACGGCGCCCAGGTGGTCATCGACCAGTTCATCGCCTCCGGCGAAGTGAAGTGGGGCCGCGTCAACGGCATCACGCTGATGCTGCCGCACGGCTACGAAGGCCAGGGCCCCGAGCACAGCTCGGCCCGCCTGGAGCGCTTCATGCAACTGTCGGCCGACACCAACATGCAGGTGGTGCAGCCGACGACGGCCAGCCAGATCTTCCACGTGCTGCGCCGCCAGATGATCCGTCCGCTGCGGAAGCCTCTGGTGATCATGACGCCGAAGTCGCTGCTGCGGAACAAGGACGCGACCTCGCCGCTGTCCGAGTTCACCAAGGGTGGCTTCCAGACGGTGATCCCGGACAACAAGGACCTGAAGGCCGACAAGGTCAAGCGCCTGGTCATGTGCTCGGGCAAGGTCTACTACGACCTGGCCAAGAAGCGCGAGGAGAAGGGCATCGACGACGTGGCGATCATCCGCGTCGAGCAGCTGTACCCCTTCCCGCACAAGGCCTTCGCCGCGGAACTGAAGAAGTACCCGAACGTGACGGACCTCGTGTGGTGCCAGGACGAGCCGCAGAACCAGGGCGCCTGGTTCTTCGTGCAGCACAACATCCACGAGAACATGGTCGAAGGCCAGAAGCTGGGCTACGCCGGCCGCGCGGCCTCCGCGTCGCCCGCCGCGGGCTACTCGCACCTGCACGTGGAGCAGCAGAAGGCGCTGGTCGATGGGGCCTTCGCCAAGCTCAAGGGCTTCGTTCTTACCAAATAAACAGGTTGAGCGTTGGGCGTTCGGCGTTGGGCGTGTGCCCGGCGCTGGGCACGCTCAACCCTCAACGCTCAACCCAAAACGGAAAATCAAATGGCTATCGTTGAAGTCAAGGTCCCGCAACTGTCCGAATCGGTTGCAGAAGCGACCCTGCTGCAGTGGAAGAAGAAGCCCGGCGAAGCCGTGGCGATGGACGAGATCCTGATCGAGATCGAGACCGACAAGGTCGTGCTCGAAGTCCCCGCGCCCGACTCCGGCGTGCTGGCCGAGATCGTGGTCGCCGACGGCGGCACGGTCACCTCCGACCAGCTGATCGCCAGGATCGACACCGAAGGCAAGGCCGGCGCCGCCGCTCCTGCCGCGGCCGCCGCCGCGCCCGCGCCGTCTGCTGCCGCCCCGGCCCCCGCCGCTGCCGCTGGCGGCGCCAAGGGTGACATCGCCATGCCCGCCGCCGCCAAGCTGATGGCGGACAACAGCCTGGCCGCCGGTTCCGTGGCCGGCACCGGCCGCGACGGCCGCGTGACCAAGGGCGACGTGCTCGGCGCCATCGCCGGTGGCACCGCCGCCAAGGCCGCCGTGGCCGCCCCGGTGGCCGTGCCCGCCGCCGCCCCGCGCGCCGCGCTGCCCCAGGTGGCCGCGCCTGTCGGCGCCCCGAGCCTGGGCGACCGCCCCGAGCAGCGCGTGCCGATGTCGCGCCTGCGCGCCCGCGTCGCCGAGCGCCTGCTGCAGTCGCAGTCCACCAATGCCATCCTGACCACGTTCAACGAAGTGAACATGGCCCCCGTGATGGAGATGCGCAAGAAGTTCCAGGACCAGTTCACCAAGGAACACGGCGTCAAGATCGGCTTCATGTCCTTCTTCGTGAAGGCCGCCGTGCATGCGCTGAAGAAGTACCCGGTGATCAACGCCTCGGTCGACGGCAACGACATCGTCTACCACGGCTACTTCGACATCGGCATCGCGGTGGGTTCGCCGCGCGGCCTGGTGGTGCCGATCCTGCGCAACGCCGACCAGATGTCCTTCGCCGACATCGAGAAGAAAATCGCCGAGTTCGGCCAGAAGGCCAAGGACGGCAAGCTGGGCCTCGAAGAGCTCACCGGCGGCACGTTCTCCATCTCCAACGGCGGCACCTTCGGCTCGATGCTGTCCACGCCCATCATCAACCCGCCGCAATCCGCGATCCTGGGCGTGCACGCCACCAAGGACCGCGCCGTGGTGGAGAACGGCCAGATCGTGGTCCGGCCGATGAACTACCTGGCCATGTCCTACGACCACCGCATCATCGACGGCCGCGAAGCCGTGCTGGGCCTGGTGGCGATGAAGGAAGCGCTGGAAGACCCGGCTCGTTTGCTGTTCGATATCTGAGGCGATCACCATGGCAAAGCAATTTGACGTGATCGTCATCGGCGGCGGTCCCGGCGGCTACATCGCCGCCATCCGCGCGGCGCAACTGGGTTTCAACGCGGCGTGCATCGACGAGTGGAAGAACGACAAGGGCGGCCCCGCCCTGGGCGGCACCTGCACCAACGTCGGCTGCATTCCGTCCAAGGCGCTGCTGCAGTCCTCGGAGCATTACGAGCACGCTTCCAAGCACTTCGCGGACCACGGCATCAACGTGTCCGGCCTGGGCCTGGACGTGGCGAAGATGCTGGGCCGCAAGGACAGCGTCGTGAAGCAGAACAACGACGGCATCCAGTACCTGTTCAAGAAGAACAAGGTCAGCTTCTTCCACGGCCGCGGCTCCTTCGTCAAGGCCGGCGCGGACGGCTACGAGATCAAGGCGGGTGAAGAGACCATCACCGGCAAGCACGTCATCGTCGCCACCGGCTCCAACGCCCGCGCGCTGCCCGGCGTGCCCTTCGACGAGCAGGTCGTGCTGTCCAATGACGGCGCGCTGCGCGTCGGCGCCGTGCCGAAGAAGCTTGTGCTGATCGGCTCCGGCGTGATCGGCCTGGAAATGGGCTCGGTGTGGCGCCGCCTCGGCGCGGAAGTCACCGTGCTGGAAGCGCTGCCCACCTTCCTGGGCGCCGTCGACGAGCAGATCGCCAAGGAAGCCAAGAAGGCTTTCGACAAGCAGGGCCTGAAGATCGAGCTGGGCGTGAAGGTCGGCGACATCGCCAAGACCGCTGCCGGCGTGACGGTGAACTACACCAACGCCAAGGGCGAGGCGCAGAAGATCGAAGCCGACAAGCTGATCGTCTCGATCGGCCGCGTGCCCAACACCATCGGCCTGAACCCCGAGGCCGTGGGCCTGAAGCTCGACGAGCGTGGCGCCATCGTGGTGGACGAAGAGTGCCGCACCAGCCTGCCCAACGTGTGGGCGGTGGGTGACGTGGTGCGCGGCCCGATGCTGGCGCACAAGGCGGAAGAAGAGGGCGTCGCGGTGGCCGAGCGCATTGCCGGCCAGCACGGGCACGTCAACTTCAACACCGTCCCCTGGGTGATCTACACCAGCCCCGAGATCGCGTGGGTGGGCCAGACCGAGCAGCAGCTCAAGGCCGCCGGCGTGCAGTACAAGGCCGGCACCTTCCCGTTCCTGGCCAACGGCCGCGCGCGCGCGCTGGGCGACACGACGGGCATGGTGAAGTTCCTGGCCGATGCCAGGACCGACGAGATCCTCGGCGTGCACATCGTCGGCCCGATGGCCAGCGAGCTGATCTCCGAGGCCGTGGTCGCGATGGAGTTCCGCGCTTCCAGCGAGGACATCGCCCGCATCTGCCACGCGCACCCGTCGCTGTCCGAAGCGACGAAGGAAGCCGCGCTGGCGGTGGACAAGCGGACGCTGAACTTCTAAGTCGGACTGCCGGACGCAAAAAGCGCAAAAGAACGCAAAGATCGCAAAAGGATTCAATGAAAGTCTTTTTTGCGTCCTTTGCGTTCCCTTTGCGTCCTTTGCGACCGGAGGTTCGCCTTTTCCGATGAGCGTCCGCGACGTCTACTACGACGAACTGAAGGCCAGGGGCTACGACAGCGACCCCGCGCAGCTGCGCGGCATCGAAGCGCTGGATCGCTGCGCCACGGAGTGGTCGCAGTACAAGGACCAGCGCTCCAACGCCTTCAAGAAGCTGATCAACCGGCCCTCCATCCCGCGCGGCGTGTACATGTACGGCGGGGTGGGGCGCGGCAAGAGCTTCCTGATGGACTGCTTCTTCCAGGCGGTCCCCATCGTCCGCAAGACGCGGCTGCACTTCCACGAGTTCATGCGCGAGGTGCACCGCGAGCTCGCCGAGCTGCAGGGCACGCAGAACCCGCTGGACGTGCTGGGCGAGCGGATCGCCAGGCGCTACAAGCTGATCTGCTTCGACGAGTTCCACGTCGCCGACATCACCGACGCGATGATCCTGCACCGGCTGCTGGACGCGCTGTTCGACAACGGCGTGGGCTTCGTCACCACGTCCAACTTCCGGCCCGACGACCTCTATCCCAACGGCCTGCACCGCGACCGCATCCTTCCGGCCATCGAGCTGCTGAAGGACAAGCTGGAAGTGATCAGCGTCGACAACGGCACCGACTACCGCCGGCGCACGATGGAGCAGGTGAAGCTGTACCACACGCCGCTGGGCGCGCAGGCCGACGCCGAGATGGACGAAGCTTTCACGCGCCTGGCCGAGGCGCACGACGAGGACCCGGTGCTGCACATCGAGCACCGCGAGATCCGCGCCCGGCGCAAGGCCGGCGGCGTGGTCTGGTTCGACTTCAAGACGCTCTGCGGCGGCCCGCGCTCGCAGAACGACTACCTCGAGATCGCGACGCAGTTCCACACGGTGCTGCTCAGCGACGTGCCGAAGATGTCGGTGCGGCTGGCTTCGGAAGCACGAAGATTTACCTGGCTGGTGGACGTTCTTTACGATCGCCGTGTCAAACTGATCCTGTCCGCGGAAGTGCCGCCGGAGGAGCTGTACACGGAAGGGCCGCTGGCCCATGAATTCCCGCGTACGGTATCCCGCCTCACGGAGATGCAGTCCGCCGAATTCCTCGCCCTCGAGCACCGCGCCGTCGACACCCGCCTCACATGAAAGCCCTTGCTGCCGCCTCGCTCCTGCTGCTGGCCACGCTGCCGGCCCTGGCCCAGGACCGGGACCAGGAGGCCGAGCGCGCCCGCATCAAGCACGAGCGCGACGTGGCGCAGGATCGCTTCGTCACCGAGGAAAAAGCCTGCCGCAAGCACTTTGCCGTCAACGACTGCATCAGCAAGGCCAAGCGCACCCGCGACGATGCGATGGCCGAATTGCGCCGGCAGGAAGTGGCGCTGAACGACGCGGACCGCAAGCGCCGCGAAGAGGAGCGCCAGCGCGCGTACAACGAGAAGTTCACGCCCGAAAAGCAGCAGCAGGAAGGCGACCGGCGCGCCAGGGCGCTGGAGGACAGCGCGCGCCGGCAGAAGGAGTTCGACGAGAACACGGCCAAGCGCGCCACGCAGGAGGCCGACCGCGCGGCGCATCCGCGCGCTCCGAAGGAAGCCAAGGGCGCACCGGGCCCACAGGGCACGCCGCATACCGCGAACCCGGCCACGTCCCAGGCGGACGCCGCCAAGGTTGCCGAGAACCGCGAGAAGTACGAGCAGCGCCAGCAGGAAGCGGCCGAACACCGCAAGGCGGTGGAGGAGCGCAACGCGAAGCGCGCGAAGCCGGCGGCCTCCGCGCTGCCGCCTCCGCCGAACTGACCCGTCGTCATCCCGGGCTTGACCCGGGATCCGTGCCGGCGTGGCGCCGCGCCATGATGGATTGCGGGTCGAGCCCGCAATGACAGATCAGCCCAAAGGCTCCAGCTTCACGATCACCAGCGACAGGTTGTCGCCGCCGCCGTGCGCGCGCGAGCGCGCCTTCTCGATCAGGAATTCCGTCGCTTCGCGCGGCGACAGCGACGACAGCACCGAGCCGAGTTCCTCCGCGTTGAAGTAGTGCCAGACGCCGTCGCTGCAGGCCAGCAGCGTGTCGCCGGGGCGCAGCTGGTCGATGTGGTGCAGGTCGGCGGGCGGGTCGTCTTCCGCGCCCAGGCAGCCCATGAGGATGTTGGACTGCGGGTGCACGTTGGCTTCTTCCTCCGTGAGCTCGCCGCGGTCCACCAGCGTCTGCACGTAGCTGTGGTCCATGGTGCGCTTCACCAGGCGGTTGCTGTGGAAGTGGTAGATGCGCGAGTCGCCCGCATGCACCCAGTAGCACTCGCCGTTGGGGTTGATGATGAAGGCCGCGATGGTGCTGTGCGGCTCCTGCTCGGAGGAGATGGCCGTCAGCTTGATGACCAGGTGCGACTCGTGCACCATCTGCTTGAGCACCGAGGGCGTGTCGTCATGGTCCGGCGAATAGCGCTCGAACAGCTGCTTGCAGGTCATCATGACCTGGTCGCTCGCCTTGCGGCCCCCGCTGCGCCCGCCCATGCCGTCGGCCACCACGCCGAGCACGCACCCGTTGATGCGCGGATGGGTCACGAGCGCGATCTGGTCCTGCTGGTATTCCCGGTCCCCCTTGTGGATGCCGGTCGATGCGGTAAGTCGGTAGCCTTTGCTGCTGCTCATGGGGCTGGCGGACAGGTCCGCTCGATTATTGCTTTCGAAAGACGTATTATCGAATGATCCCGCCGCGGCGCCCGCCTGTTACCTTGGATACCAACCTGCACTCCCCCGAGCGGCGCCTCATCGAGCTTCGCATGGAACATGCCGACCTCGATGCCCTCATCGACCGCGCCAGCGAGCAGCTTCCGCTCGACGAACTGATGCTGCGCCGCCTCAAGAAGCGCCGCCTGGCCCTGCGCGACGAGATCGCCCGCCTCGAACTGGTGCTCGATCCCAAAGAACCCGCGTGATGACGGATTCAGCAGTGGCGTGGCCCGGAAGCCACGCGGAGCCGGGGGAGGGCGTGCCTGCCGTCCCGATGCAGAGCCTCAGCGAACTCGCGCGCAATGCCTTCGTGCCCGGTGGCGTGCTTTCGCGTGCGGCCGAAGCCTTCCGCCCCCGCGGCGGCCAGACCGAGATGGCCATCGCCGTCGCCCGCACGATCGAGCAGGGTGGGGCGCTCGTGGTGGAAGCCGGCACGGGCGTCGGCAAGACCTTCTCCTACCTCGTGCCCGCGCTCCTGAGCGGCGAGCGCGTGCTGATCTCCACCGCCACCAAGACCCTGCAGGACCAGCTGTTCGGCCGCGACCTGCCGCGGCTGGCCGAAGCGCTGGGCCTGCCGGTGCGCATGGCCTTGCTGAAGGGCCGCGGCAGCTACCTGTGCCTGCACCGCATGGAGCTCGCGCGCCAGGACGGGAGCTTCCCGGACCGCAGTGCCTTGCGCACGCTGGCCAAGGTGGAGGAATGGGCGCAGGCCACGCGCACCGGCGACCTGGCGGAAATGACGGGCCTGGACGAGCGCTCGCCGGTCCTTCCCTACATCACCTCCACCCGTGACAACTGCCTGGGCTCGGACTGCCCCAAGTTCCGCCAGTGCCACGTGAACGCGGCGCGCCGCGAGGCGCTTGCCGCGGAAGTGGTCGTGATCAACCACCACCTGTTCTTCGCCGACCTCGCGGTGCGCGAGTCGGGCATGGCGGAACTGCTGCCGACCGTGCGCGTGGTGATCTTCGACGAGGCGCACCAGCTCAATGAAACCGGCGTGCAGTTCCTGGGGCGCCAGGTCGGCACGGGCCAGGTGCTGGATTTCGCGCGCGACATGCTCGGGGCGGGCCTGCAGTTCGCGCGCGGCCTGGTCGATTGGCAACTGCTTGCCGGCGCCACCGAGCGCGCGGCGCGCGACCTGCGCCTGACGATGGGCCGGCTGCCGCCCGGAAGCCGCGTGCGCTGGTCCGACGTCGCGCCGGAAGGCGTGCACGAAGAGACCTGGAACGATGCCCTGGCGCAGCTGGCGGCCGCGCTGGAGCAGGCCGCCGAAGGCTTGGGCACCGTCAGCGAGATGGCGCCGGATTTCGTGCGCCTGCACGAACGCGCGCTCACGTTGCACCGCAGCCTGCATGCCTTCACGCGCGAGCCGGCCGAAGGCGCGGTGCGCTGGGTGGACGCCGGCAACCAGCTGCGGCTGGTGGAGTCGCCGCTGGACATCGCGCAGGCCGTGCAGCAGAAGCTGCTGAAACAGGGCGAGGACCACGATGCGGAGGCCAACCGCCGCAGCTGGATCTTCACCTCCGCCACGCTGGGCGACGATGCGCGCCTGTCCTGGTTCACCGAGCCCTGCGGGCTGGAAGAAGCCGAGGTGCTGCGCGTGGCCAGCCCCTTCGACTATCCGTCGCAGGCGTCGCTCTACGTGCCGCGCCGCTTTCCGCGTCCCAACGAGGCCGGGCACAGCGGCGCCGTCGCGGCGCTGGCCGAACGCGCGGCGCAGCGCCTGGGCGGCCGCACCATGGTGCTCACGACCACCTTGCGCGCGCTGCGCGCCATCGGCGAGCAGTTGCAGGAGCGCTTTGCCGGCAGCCTGGAGCTGGAGATCCTGGTGCAGGGCCAGTGGCCCAAGCGCCGGCTGATCGAACGCTTTCGCGAAGGCGCGTCGGACGGCCGGCCCGGCTGCGTGCTGGTGGCTTCGGCCTCGTTCTGGGAAGGCGTCGACGTGCCGGGCGAAGCGCTGGAGATGGTCATCATCGACAAGCTGCCCTTCCCGCCGCCGGGCGACCCCCTGGTGGAGGCGCGCAGCCAGCGCCTGGAGGCCCAGGGCCGCAGCTCGTTCAACGACTATTCGATCCCGGAAGCGGCGGTGGCGCTGAAGCAGGGCGCCGGCCGCCTGATCCGCCGCGAGACCGACCGCGGGCTGCTGGTGGTGTGCGACACGCGGCTGGTGTCCATGGGCTACGGGCGCCGGCTGCTGGGTGCGCTGCCGCCGATGCGGCGCTTGAACGACGAGGCGGAGTTCGAGCAGGCCCTCGAGGAACTGGCGGCCCGACCCCAATGAAAAAGGGCCGCGAAGCGGCCCTTTCTTCAGCTCACCAGAGCTTCCACCACGGGTCGTCCTTCTTCCTCCCGCCGCGGCTGACGTACTCGCTCTGCGGATAGTTCTTCTCCAGCACGCGCCGCGTGTCGTCACGCAGCTGCGCCATGCCCAGCGCGTCGTAGGAGCGCATCAGGATGTAGAGCGCCTCTTCCAGCGCCGGCACGTCGCGGTAATCCGCCAGCGCGGCCTGCGCGCGGTTGATCGCTGCCACGTAGGCGCCGCGCGTGTAGTAGTAGCGCGCCACGTGCACCTCGTACGCCGCCAGCGAATTGACGATGTACGTCATGCGGGCGCGCGCATCGGGCGTGTACTTGGAGTCCGGGAAGCGCTCCACCAGCTCGCGGAAGGACTCGAACGATTCCTTGGCGGCCTTCTGGTCGCGCTCCGACAGGTCCTGGCGGGACAGGAAGGAGAACGAACCCAGGTTGTCGTTGAAGTTCGTGATGCCCTTCAGGTACAACGCGTAGTCGAGCGCCGGGCTGGCCGGGTGCAGCTTCATGAAGCGATCCAGCGTGGCCTGCGCCTGCGCCGGCTCGCCGGACTTGTAGTAGGCGTAGGCGCGTTCCAGCTGCGCCTGCTGCGCCAGCGGCGTGCCGGCGGCGCGGCCTTCCAGCTTCTCGTACAGTGGAATCGCCTTTTCGTAGGCGCCGGACTCGAGTTCGTCCTTGGCCTCCGAATAAATGCGGTTCGGGCTCCAGTTGGCCGTCTTGTCGTCGTCTTTCGTGGCGCAGCCGGCCAGCACGGCCAGGGCCAGCAGGGCTGGGACCACGGATAATTTACGGCTCAAAACCACGCGCAACTCTCTCTCAGATAGGGCTGAACCATTCTAGCGCACGACCCCCAAGACAATTCGAACGAAGACGTGCTGGAAGAACCCGGCGCCGAAGCGGAAACCCGCGTCTTCACCATTCCCGCGGCCCTGCACCAGCAGCGGCTGGACCGCGCGCTGGCTGCGCTCGTGCCGGAGTTTTCGCGCAGCTACCTGCAGCAGCTGGTGGACGCCGGCGCCGTCAAGCTGGGCGGCGCCGTCGCCGGCAAGCCCTCGCACAAGGTGCGCGCCGGCGACGCGGGCAACATCGAGCTGCGGCCCACGCCCCAGAGCCAGGCTTTCCAGCCGGAGGACATCCCGCTTACGGTGGTGCACGAGGACGCGCACCTGCTGGTGGTCGACAAGCCGGCCGGCCTGGTGGTGCATCCCGCGCCCGGCAACTGGAGCGGCACGCTGCTCAATGCCTTGCTCGCGCGCGACGCCCAGGCTCGCACGCTTCCCCGCGCCGGCATCGTGCATCGCCTGGACAAGGACACCAGCGGCCTGATGGTGGTGGCGCGCACGCGCCAGGCGATGGATGCGCTCGTCGGGCTGATCGCTGCCCGCGAGGTCACGCGCCAGTACCTGGCGCTCGCGCACCGGGAATGGCAGGGCGCGCCGCACCGCCGCATCGAAGGCGCGATCGGACGCGACCCGCGCAACCGCCTGCGGATGGCGGTGGTCGATCCCGAGCGGAATCCGGGCAAGCCGGCCGCCACCGTGGCGGACCTGCTGGATACCACCGCCCAGGGCTGCGCCGTGCGTTGCACGCTGGAGACGGGGCGCACCCACCAGATCCGCGTGCACCTTGCCCACGTCGGCCATCCGCTGCTGGCCGATCCGCTCTACGGCGGGGCGCCGGCGGCGGGCCTGCAGCGCCAGGCCCTGCATGCCTTCCACCTGGCTTTCGCGCATCCGGCCACGGGCGAGCGGCTCAGCTTTTTCGCCCCGCCACCGGCGGACTTGCGGCAGGCGTGGGCAGCCTGGGGCCTGCGTTACAATGAATCCGAATGGCTTGCGAGCCAGCCCGCGGCGGCGCCCTGAAGGCGTGCCCCCCGCGCAAGAGCGCTTCCAGGCGCCTTGCCCCCGGACCCCACCGGACAAACACAAGACCATGACTACGGCGGATGCCCGGCGCGTCCTCGAAACCGCGCTGATCTGCACCCATCAACCGCTGACGGTGCGCGAGCTGCGCGTGCTGTTCGGCGACGAGCTGGGCGCGGACACCATCAAGGAGCTGCTGGGGCAGCTGCAGGACGAATGGGCCCTGCGCGGCGTCGAGCTCGTCTGCGTGGCCAGTGGCTGGCGCTTCCAGAGCCGGCCCGAGATGCGCGAGTACCTCGACCGCCTGCATCCCGAGAAGCCGCCCAAGTACAGCCGGGCCGCCATGGAGACGCTGGCGATCATCGCCTACCGCCAGCCCGTGACGCGTGGCGACATGGAAGACATCCGCGGCGTCACCGTCAACTCGCAGATCCTGAAGCAGCTGGAAGATCGCGGCTGGATCGAGGTGATCGGCCACCGCGAAGCCGTGGGCCGTCCCGGCCTCTACGCCACCACCCGCAATTTCCTGGACGACCTGGGCCTGGCTTCGCTGGACCAGCTGCCGGAGCTGCAGAGCCCGTCACAGCAGGCCGATGTCTTCAGCGCGCTGGAGCGTGGCCTGGGCGAGCAGCCCCCGCTGCCCATCGCCGAAGGCGGCGAGGGCGAATCCGCCGCTTCCGAACCGTCCCCCGAGCTTTCGCTGCCGCTGGAGCCCCTGGCAGCCGAAGACCAGCCGCAGGCCACGCCAGAGATTCCGGAGCCCAGCCGCGGGCCGGACGACGACGGCGCCGACCCGAACGCGGCCCAAGCCATCGAGACCTGAACACCCATGAACGACCCGACCGAAGCCATGGCGCGACGCCCCAACGACGAACCTGCGGCCGAGGACGATCTCCCCGCCGCTGAAGCCCAGCAGGGCGAGGAGCAGGGGGTCGACGACGAGGCGCCCGCTGCGCCCGCGGCTGCCACCGCAGGCCCCGAGCCCGCCGTGCGTTTCGAGGACGTCGTCAGCGGCCGCTTCGACGCCGAGGAGGAGCAGCCCGAGGGCGACCGGCCCAAGCGCGTGCTGGCTCCGCAGCCCGAAACGCCCAAGCTGCACAAGGTGCTCGCCCAGGCCGGCCTCGGCTCGCGGCTGGAGATGGAGCAGCTGATCATGGAAGGGCGGATCTCGGTCAACAACGAGCCCGCCCACATCGGCCAACGCATCCAGTACGGCGATTCGATCAAGGTCAACGGCAAGCCGATCCGCGTGCGCATCGCGCCGCCGCCGCCGCGCGTCATCGCGTACCACAAGCCGGTGGGCGAGGTCGTCACGCACGACGACCCGCAGAACCGCCCCACGGTGTTCCGCAAGCTGCCCAAGCTGCAGCAGGGCAAGTGGCAGTCGGTCGGCCGGCTGGACCTGAACACCGAAGGCCTGCTGCTGTTCACGAGCTCCGGCGAACTGGCCAACAAGCTGATGCACCCGCGCTTCGGCCTGGAGCGCGAGTACGCCGTGCGCGTGCTGGGCGCGCTGAGCTCCGAAGAGCGCCAACGCCTGCTCGATGGCGTCGACCTGGAAGACGGCAAGGCCGGCTTCGGCAGCATCGACGAGGGCGGCGGCGAGGGTTCCAACGTCTGGTACCGCGTGACCATCAGCGAAGGCCGCAACCGCGAAGTGCGCCGGCTGTTCGAGGCGGTGGGCCATGCGGTCAGTCGCCTGATCCGCATCCGCTACGGCGCCATGGTGCTGCCGCGCGGGCTGAAGCGCGGCGCCTGGATGGAGCTGGACGAGCGCGACATCAACTCGCTCGGCGCGGCGGCTGGTGCCGACCTCACGCGCCCGCAGGGCCGCGGCGAGGGCGAAGGCAAGGGCGGCGGCGGGCGCAACAAGCGCCGCGGCGGCACGCGCGGCGACGGTCCGCGGCCGCAGGGCGGTCCGTCGCCCCGGGGCCAGGGCCAAGGGCAGGGCCCGTTCCAGGGTCAAGGCCAAGGCCAGCAGCGCCGCAACAAGGGCGGCGGCGGCCAGCCGGACCCGATGAAGACCTCCGTCGGTGGCAAGCGGGGCGGCGGCGGTGGCGGCGGTGGCGGCGGGGGCGGCGGCGGTGGTGGTGCCGGCGGCGGCCAGCCCGATCCGATGAAGACATCCTTCGGCTACATCGGCGCCGACAGCTTCAACCGCCAGCGCCGCGGTGGCGGCCAGGGTGGTGGAATGGGGGGCGGCGGCATGGGCGGCGGTGGCGGCCAGCGCCGCGGCGGCCAGCGGCGCGGGCGCGGCTAAGCCCCGGGCCATGCATATGTCATGCCCGCAAGCTAGAATTGCGGGCTTTGCCGAACTTTCTTCATCCGGCAAAACCCTAAAGAACGAACCCAGGAAACCCAAATGGCAATCGAACGCACCCTCTCCATCATCAAGCCCGACGCCGTGGCGAAGAACGTGATCGGCCAGATCTACGCGCGCTTCGAAGCCGCCGGCCTGAAGGTCATCGCTGCCCGCATGGCCCACCTGTCGCGGGGCGAAGCCGAGCAGTTCTACGCCGTGCACAAGGAGCGTCCCTTCTTCAAGGACCTGGTGGACTTCATGGTCTCCGGCCCGGTGATGATCCAGGCGCTGGAAGGCGAAGGCGCCATCCTGAAGAACCGTGACCTGATGGGCGCGACCGATCCCAAGAAGGCTGCCCCCGGCACCATCCGCGCCGATTTCGCCGACAGCATCGACGCCAACGCCGTGCACGGCTCCGACGCCGCCGAAACCGCGAAGAACGAAGTCGCCTTCTTCTTCCCGGGCATGAACATCTACTCGCGCTAAGCATGCGATGACGGCCAACCTGCTCGATTACGACCTCGAGGGTCTGGCCGCGTTCTGCGCGTCGCTCGGCGAAAAGAAATTCCGGGCGACCCAGCTGTTCCGCTGGATCCACCAGAAGGGCGCCAGCGACTTCGACCAGATGTCCGACCTGGCCAAGTCGTTGCGCGAAAAGCTCAAAGGCAGCGCCCGGGTCGAGGGCCTGCGCATCATCACGCAGCACGAGTCCGCCGACGGCACGATCAAGTGGCTGTTCGACGTGGGCAACGGCGACGCCGTCGAAGCCGTGTTCATCCCCGAGGACGACCGCGGCACCCTGTGCATCTCCTCCCAGGCCGGCTGCGCCGTCGGCTGCCGCTTCTGCTCCACGGGCCACCAGGGCTTCTCGCGCAACCTCACGACCGGCGAGATCCTCGCCCAGCTCTGGTTCGCCGAGCACTTCCTGCGCGGCCACCTGAAGACGAATGGCGAGCGCGTCATCTCCAACGTGGTGATGATGGGCATGGGCGAACCGCTGCAGAACTATTCGGCCCTGGTGCCGGCTCTTCGCGTGATGCTGGACGACCATGGCTACGGCCTGTCGCGCCGGCGCGTGACGGTGTCGACGTCCGGCGTGGTCCCCATGATCGACCGCCTCGCGCAGGACGTGCCCGTGGCGCTGGCGGTTTCCTTGCACGCGCCCAACGACGAACTGCGCGACAAGCTGGTTCCGCTCAATAAAAAGTACCCGATCGCGGAGCTGCTGGACTCCTGCAACCGCTACCTGGTGCATGCACCGCGCGACTTCATCACCTTCGAGTACTGCATGCTGGACGGGGTCAACGACGAGCCCGAACACGCGCGCGAGCTGGTGAAGCTGGTGCGCAGCCACGGCGGCACCGGCGTGCCGTGCAAGCTGAACCTGATTCCCTTCAACCCCTTTCCAGCCTCGGGGCTGGTGCGTTCGCCGCAACAGCGCGTCCAGGCTTTCGCGAAAATCCTGAGTGATGCTGGTATCGTCACGACCGTGCGCAAGACGCGCGGCGACGACATCGATGCGGCCTGCGGCCAGCTGGCCGGCGACGTCAAGGACCGGACCCGGGTGGGCGAGCGCATCGCGCAGCAGCGCACGGTGATGCTGAAGCCGGTCCCGGTGGATGCCGCGTCCAACGACGAGAGGGGAACATGAGAACGAGCATGGCGTGGGGGCGCCTGCGGGCCGCCTTGCTGCTGGCGGCCACCGCAGGTGGTGTGATGCTGGGGCTGGCGGGCTGCGCCACCCCGAACACGGGGGCCGACCAGGCGAGCGCGAACGACGGGATGGTGACGCCATCCGACGAGCCGGAAAACCGCCGCCGCGCGCGCATCCGGCTGGAGCTGGCCTCCGGCTACTTCGAGGAAGGCAAGACCGAAGTCGCCCTCGACGAGCTGAAGCAGGTCATCTCCATCGATCCCACCTACGCCGAGGCCTTCAACATGCGGGGCCTCATCTACATGCGGATGGGCGACAACCGCCAGGCGGAGGACAGCTTCCGGCGCGCGCTGCAGCTCAATCCGCGCGACGCGAACGTGCAGCACAACTACGGCTGGATGCAGTGCCAGATGGCCCGCTACCCGGAGTCGTTCAAGTCCTTCGAGGCGGCGCTGGCCAACCCCACCTATGGCGGCCGCTCCAAGACCTACCTGGCGCTGGGCATCTGCCAGGCGCGGGCCGGCCTGAAGCCCGAGGCGGAGAAGAGCCTGGCGCGCTCCTACGAGCTCGACGCCGGCAACCCGGTGACCGGCTACAACCTGGCGCAGCTGCTGTACCAGCGCGGCGACTACCAGCGCGCGCAGTTCTACATCCGCCGCCTGAACAACAGCGAGCTGGCCAACGCCGAATCGCTGTGGCTGGGCATCAAGGTGGAACAGCGCATGAACGACCAGGTGGCCATGCAGCAGCTCGGCGAGCAGCTGCGCAAGCGCTTCCCGCAATCGAAGGAACGCCTGTCGCTGGACCGGAGGGCCTTCGATGAGTGAGGCGCCGCTGGAGCCCGGCCAGCAGCCCCAGGGTCCGACCGCCGGCCAGCTGCTGCGCGAAGCCCGTGAAGCCGCCGGCCTGCACGTCGCCACCCTGGCGGCCAACCTCAAGGTGCCGGTGCGCAAGCTCGAGGCGCTGGAAGAGGACCAGTACGACCAGATCGGCGATTCGGTGTTCGTGCGCGCGCTGGCTTCCAGCGTGGCCCGCACGCTGAAGATCGACCCGCAGCCGGTGCTGGAGCGCCTGCCGCAGACCGCCAAGCCGCGCCTCGCGGCCGACCGCGACGGCATCAACGCGCCTTTCAGCGCGCGCGGTGACGCGCCCCGTTCCGGCTGGCTGGACCAGGTCTCGCGCCCGGTGGCCCTGACCGTGGTGGCGCTGCTGCTGGCCGCCGTGGTGCTGATCTTCCTGCCGGTGGCCCAGCGCCACGAGGACGCCAGCCAGGCCGCCAAGAACAACGAACCGGCGATGCCACCCGGCACGCCGGTGGTGATCAATCCGCCGTCGGAGAATCCGCCGGCCGTGGCGGCTTCCGCGCCGCTCACGCCCAGCCCCGCGCTGGCGCCGGTACCTGCCGCTCCCGCGCCGGTCGCCGCCGCGCCGGCCAACGCTACCCCCATGCCGCTGCGCCCGGCTTCGGCCGTTGCGGCCGCGCCCGCACGATCGGCATCGGTGCCGGCCGCTGCTGCCTCGGCTCCCGTGGCCAAGGCTGCCGTGCCTGCCGCACCGGCCGCGAGCGGCCCGGCCGCCTCCGGCGCGCCGATCGCCGCCAAGGGCATCGTCACATTCCGCGCCAAGGGCAGCTCCTGGGTCCAGGTGACCGACGCCCACGGCACGCCCGTGCTGCGCAAGCTGCTGGAAGCCGGCGAGACCGCCGGCGCCAGCGGCGCGCTGCCGCTGTCCGTCACCGTGGGCAGCGTGGAGCAGACGGAGGTGGAGGTGCGCGGCAAGCCCTACAACCTGCAGCCCGTGTCGCACGACAACGTGGCCCGTTTCCAAGTGAATTGAATGCCTGAGAACTGCCTGCCCATCGAACCTGCCGCACCCGCGGCGCGCCGCTCCGTCCAGGCCCGCGTGGCCTGGGGCTCGCGCGTGGTCACGGTGGGCGGCGACGCGCCGGTGCGCGTGCAGTCCATGACCAACACCGACACCGTGGATGCCATCGGCACCGCGATCCAGGTGAAGGAACTGGCGCTGGCCGGCAGCGAGCTGGTGCGCATCACCGTCAACACGCCGGAGGCGGCGCAGCAGGTCCCGTACATCCGCGAGCAGCTCGATCGCATGGGCATCGACGTGCCCCTGATCGGCGACTTCCACTACAACGGCCACCGGCTGCTGACCGAGTTCCCGGACTGCGCCCAGGCGCTGTCCAAGTACCGCATCAACCCCGGCAACGTGGGCAAGGGCGACAAGAAGGACCGCCAGTTCGCGCAGATGATCGAGGCCGCCCTGAAGTGGGACAAACCGGTGCGCATCGGCGTCAACTGGGGCAGCCTGGACCAGGAGCTGCTCGCCCAGCTGATGGACGACAACGCGAAGCGGGCCCAGCCCTGGGACGCGAAGTCGGTGATGTACGAAGCGCTCATCACCTCCGCGATCCAGTCGGCCCAACTTGCTGAAGAACTGGGCATGCGCCACGAGCAGGTGCTGCTGTCCTGCAAGGTCAGCGGCGTGCAGGACCTCATTTCCGTCTACCGGGAGCTCGCGCGCCGCTGCGACTACCCGCTGCACCTGGGCCTGACCGAAGCCGGCATGGGCACCAAGGGCACGGTGGCGTCCGCCGTGGCCATGGGCATCCTGCTGCAGGAAGGCATCGGCGACACCATCCGCGTGTCGTTGACGCCGCAGCCGGGCGAGTCGCGCACGCAGGAGGTGGTCATCGCCTCCGAGATCCTGCAGTCGCTGGGCCTGCGCAGCTTCGTGCCGAGCGTCACCGCCTGCCCGGGCTGTGGCCGCACGACCAGCACCACCTTCCAGGAACTCGCCAAGCAGATCGACGATTTCCTGCGCGCCCAGATGCCGGTCTGGCGCGCCAAGTACCCGGGCGTGGAAAAGATGAAGGTGGCCGTGATGGGCTGCATCGTCAACGGCCCGGGCGAGAGCAAGCATGCCGACATCGGCATCAGCCTGCCCGGCACCGGCGAGGCGCCCGCGGCGCCCGTCTTCATCGACGGCCAGAAGGCCCTGACTCTTCGCGGCGAGAACATCGCGCGCGAGTTCCACGCGATCGTCGAGAACTACATCGAGAAGCGTTTCGGCCAGCTTGCCGAACACGCCTGAGCGACATGACCATTGAGAACAACACCGCCGCGAAGAAGGCGGAGAAGCTCGTTGCCGTCAAGGGCATGAACGACATCCTGCCGCCCTCCGTGCCGCGCACGGAGAAGCTGCCGGATTCGGCCCTGTGGCAATGGTTCGAAACCAGCGTGCGCCAGGTGATGGCGAGCTACGGCTACCAGTACCTGCTGACGCCCATCGTCGAACCGACCGCGCTGTTCGTGCGCGGCCTGGGCGAGGTGACGGACATCGTGGAGAAGGAGATGTACTCCTTCACCGATTCCATGAACGGCGACAAGCTGACGCTGCGGCCGGAGGCCACGGCCGGCATCGTGCGCGCGATGAACGAGCACAACGCGCTGTACAACGGCCCGCTGCGCCTGTGGACCATCGGCGCGATGTTCCGCCACGAGCGGCCGCAGAAGGGCCGCTACCGTCAGTTCCACCAACTGGACGTCGAGGCGCTGGGCTACGCCGGCCCGGACGTCGACGCCGAGATGATCCTGATGGCGCGCAGCCTGTGGCGCGCGCTGGGCCTGGTCGAAGGCCAGCACGTGCGGCTGGAGATCAACAGCCTGGGCCAGCCCGAGGAGCGCAAGCAGCACCGCGATGCGCTGGTGGCCTACTTCGGCCAGCACCAGGAGCAGCTGGACGAGGATTCGCAGCGGCGCCTGCACACGAACCCGCTGCGCATCCTGGACAGCAAGAACCCGGCGATGCAGGCCCTGATCGAGGGCGCGCCCAGGCTGATGGACTTCCTGGGTGAAGCCTCGCGCGCGCACTTCGACGCCGTCCGTGCCGTGCTGGATGCCGTGGGCCTGGAATATCGCGTCAACACGCGCCTGGTGCGCGGCATGGACTACTACAACCTCACCGTGTTCGAGTGGGTGACCGACCAGCTTGGCTCCCAGGGCACGGTGTGCGGCGGCGGCCGCTACGACGGCCTGATCGGCCAGCTGGGTGGCAAGCCGGCGCCGGCCGTGGGCTTCGGCCTGGGCATCGAGCGCCTGCTGCTGCTGCTGCAGGAACTGAAGCTGCCCGTGCCGGACGCCGCGCCCCACGCGTATGCCGTCGTGCCGCCCGGCACGCCGCTGCCGCCGGTGATGGCGCTGCTGGAGCAGTTGCGCGCCGCCGGGGTGCGGGTGCAGCAGCACGCCGGCGGAGCCGATGGCCCCGGCAGCTTCAAGTCGCAGTTCAAGAAGGCGGACGCCAGCGGCGCCCGTTTCGCATTGATCTTCGGCGGCGACGAACTGGCGCAGGGCCAGGTTTCCGTCAAGCCGCTGCGCGGCGGCGAGCAGGTGCTGCGGCCGCTGGCAGACGTTTCTTCCTGGGCGACCAGCCTCCTGTAGGCTGGCCCTCGTAGGCTGGGTTGCGCGCAGCGCACCCCAGCTCCCCCGTGGCCGGGGCCGGCTGGCGTCGAACCCAGCCTACAATCCCCGCCCAAACAGAGCAGCAACGATGGCACGACATCTCGATCTCGAAGAACAGGAACAGCTTGACCAGCTCAAGCACTTCTGGAACCAGTACGGCAACCTGATCACCTGGGTCCTGATTGCCGTGTTCGGGTCCTTTGCCGCCTGGAACGGCTGGCAGTACTGGCAGCGCCACCAGGGCGTGCAGGCCGCGGCCTTGTACGACGAGGTCGACAAGGCCGCCACGGCCGGCGACACCGCGCGCCTGCAGCAGGCGGTGAAGGACATCGAGGACAAGTTCGGCCGCACCGCCTACGCCGCGCAGGCCGCGCTGCTGGACGCCAAGGTGTTCGCCGAGAAGGGCCAGTCCGACCAGGCCAAGGCCGCCTTGCAATGGGCCGCAACCAACGCCAAGGACGAGGGCTACCAGGCTGTCGCACGCCTGCGCCTGGCCTCGCTGCTGGCCGATGCCAAGAACTACGACGAAGCGCTGAAGCAGCTTTCGGGCAGCTTCCCGAAGCAGTTCGAAGCGCTGGCGGCCGACCGCCGCGGCGACATCTACCGCCTGCAGGGCAAGAACGCCGAGGCCAAGGCCGAATACACCAAGGCCTGGCAGGGCCTGGCCGGCACCGACTACCGCACCCTCGTCGAGGTCAAGCTCACCGCGCTGGGCGTCGACGTGCAGAGCCTGAAGCCGGCGGAAAGCGCCAAGTCATGAGGACGGCGGCTCGCCTCCTCGTCGCGGGCGCGGCGCTGGCCGTCCTGGCCGGTTGCTCCTCGATGCCCAGCTGGATGCCGTTCACGGGCTCGGTGGAAAAACCGCAGCCGGCCGAACTGCAGCCCAACCCGAACCTGATGGGCGTGCGCCAGTCCTGGAGCGCGCGCGTTGCCGGCGTCGACTTCCCGCTGGCGGTGGCCGTGAACGGCAACCAGGCCACCGTGGCCGGCGCCGACGGCACCGTGCTCGCGCTCGACGCCGACAGCGGCCGCGAACTGTGGCGCGCCAGCGCCGGCGGCCCGCTGGCCGCGGGCGTGGGCAGCGACGGCAGCACCGCCGCCGTCATCACCCGTGCCAACGACCTGGTCGCCTTCGACGGTGGCAAGCAGGCCTGGCGCCAGCGGCTCACCGCACTGTCCTTCACCGCGCCGCTGGTCGCGGGCAAGCGCGTGTTCGTGCTGGGCGCCGACCGCTCGGTCTCCGCTTTCGACGGCGCTACTGGCAAGCGGCTGTGGAGCCAGGCGCGCCCCGGCGAGCCGCTGGTGCTGCGCGAGGCCGGAGTGATGCTGGCCGTGGGCGACACGCTGGTCGTGGGGCAGGGCGGCCGCCTGGCGGGCCTCAACCCGCTGAACGGCACCGTCCGCTGGGAAGCGCCGATCGCGACGCCGCGCGGCATCAACGACGTCGAACGCCTGGTCGACCTGGTGGGCCGCGCCAGCCGCGTCGGCGACACGGTGTGCGCCCGAGCCTTCCAGGCGGCCGTGGGCTGCGTGGACGCCAGCCGCGGCACGCTGGTCTGGACGCAGCGCGCCACCGGCAGCGAGGGCCTGGCCGGCGATCCGGCCAATGTCTTCGGCACCGAATCGGACGGCAAGGTCGTGGCCTGGAAACGCGACAGCGGCCAGCGCGCCTGGACCAACGAGAAGCTGCTGCACCGTGGCCTGGGCACCCCCTTCGCCCTGGGCCGCTCCGTGGTCGTCGGCGACGACTTCGGCTACGTGCACATGCTTTCGCGCGAGGACGGTTCGCTGCTGAACCGCCTCAGCACCGACGGCTCGGCCATCGCCGCCGCCCCGGTGCTGGCCGGCAACACGCTCGTTGTGGTGACCCGCAACGGCGGCATCTTCGGGTTCACCCCGCAATAAGGTAGAGAGTTTCATGAAGCCGGTCATGGCCCTGGTGGGCCGCCCCAACGTCGGCAAGTCGACGCTGTTCAACCGGCTGACCAAGTCGCGCGACGCCATCGTGGCGGATTTCGCCGGGCTCACGCGCGACCGCCACTATGGCAACGCCAAGCACGGCGAGCACGAGTTCATCGTCATCGACACCGGCGGCTTCGAGCCGACGGCGGAGTCGGGCATCTACAAGGAGATGGCCAAGCAGACGAAGCAGGCCGTCGCCGAAGCGGACGTGGTGGTCTTCGTCGTCGATGCCCGCGCGGGCCTGTCCGCGCAGGATTACGACATCGCCAACTACCTGCGCAAGCTGGGCAAGCCGGCGGTGCTGGCCGCCAACAAGGCCGAAGGCATGCAGGAAGGCCCGCAGCTGGCCGAGTTCTACGAGCTGGGCTTCGGCGAGATCAACCCGGTCTCCGCCGCGCACGGCCAGGGCATCCGCAGCCTGGTGGACGCCGCGTTCGCCCACCTGCCGCCGCCGGAAGAGGACGAGGCCGCCGAGGCGCAGCAGGCCGGCATCATCAAGCTGGCCGTCGCCGGCCGCCCCAACGTCGGCAAGTCCACGCTGATCAACGCCTGGCTGGGCGAAGAGCGCCTGGTGGCCTTCGACCTGCCGGGCACGACGCGCGACGCCATCAGCGTGCCGTTCGAGCGCAGCGGGCAGAAATTCGAGCTGATCGACACGGCCGGCCTGCGCCGCAAGGGCAAGGTGTTCGAGGCCATCGAGAAGTTCTCCGTGGTGAAGACGCTGCAGGCCATCGAGTCGGCCAACGTCGTGCTGCTGCTGCTGGACGCCACGCAAGGCGTGACCGACCAGGACGCGCACATTGCCGGCTACATCCTCGAATCGGGCCGTGCCGTGGTGCTGGCCGTGAACAAGTGGGATGCGGTGGACGAGTACAACCGGGAGCTGGTGCGCAGGCAGATCGAAGTGCGCCTGCCGTTCCTGAAGTTCGCCGAACTGCACTTCATCTCGGCGCAGAAGCGCCAGGGCCTCGGCCCGCTGTGGGGCTCGATCGCGCAGGCCCACAAGTCGGCCATGACCAAGATGTCCACGCCGGTGCTCACGCGCCTGCTGCAAGACGCGGTGCAGTTCCAGACGCCGAAGCGTTCGGGCATGTTCCGGCCCAAGCTGCGCTACGCGCACCAGGGCGGCATGAACCCGCCGGTGATCGTGGTCCACGGGAACTCCCTTGAGCACGTGACCGATGCGTACAAGCGTTTCCTGGAAGGCCGGTTCCGCAAGGAGTTCAACCTGGTCGGGACGCCCTTGCGCATCGAAATGCGGACCAGCAAGAACCCCTACGCCGATAAAGACTAGGGAAGAGGGCAGCGCAGGCTGCCGGCCCCGCCTAACGGTCTTGAAAAACCGGCAAACGGCAGCAGATCAGCTGTCGGGGGCGACCGCACAGCGCCCCTTGCTGTGGTAATGTGCAATCTCCAACAACGCTTGAACACGGAGCATATCGTGAGTAATAAAGGGCAGCTACTACAAGACCCCTTCCTGAACACCCTGCGAAGGGAACATGTTCCGGTGTCGATTTACCTCGTCAACGGCATCAAGCTCCAGGGCCAGATCGAATCCTTCGATCAATACGTCGTGCTGCTGCGTAATACCGTCACCCAGATGGTCTACAAGCACGCGATCTCCACCATCGTCCCGGGCCGCGCCGTGAATTTCTCGGCGGCCGAAGCGAACGAAGGCACCCCGACCTGAGCGCCTTTCCCCGCTTACCGCTGCCGGCGGGCGCCACCTGCATTCCTGAATATTGGTAGCCGCTTTGCCAGCAACCTCCGAGCGCCCGGTCGCCGCCACCATCCTGGTCGGCGTCGACCTGGGCCTTCCCCATTTCGATTCCGAACTCGAGGAACTGGGCCAGCTGGCCCAGACCGCCGGCCTGGAGCCGGTGGCCCGCGTGACCTGCAAGCGCAAGGCGCCCGACGCCGCGCTGTTCGTGGGCAGCGGCAAGGCCGACGAGATCAAGCAGCTTGCCGTGGAAACCGGCGCCAGCGAGATCCTGTTCGACCAGGCCCTGAGCCCCGGGCAGCAGCGCAACCTGGAACGCCACCTCGGCCTGCCGGTCAACGACCGCACGCTGCTGATCCTGGAGATCTTCGCCCAGCGCGCCCGCAGCCATGAGGGCAAGCTGCAGGTGGAGCTCGCCCGCCTGCAGTACCTCAGCACGCGGCTGGTCCGGCGCTGGTCGCACCTGGAGCGCCAGACCGGCGGCGCCGGCGTGCGTGGCGGCCCGGGTGAGAAGCAGATCGAACTGGACCGCCGCATGATCGACGAATCGATCAAGCGCACCCGCGAGCGCCTCGTGAAGGTGAAGCGGCAGCGCGCGACGCAGCGGCGCCAGCGCGAACGGCGCGAGACCTTCACCATCTCGCTGGTCGGCTACACCAACGCCGGCAAGTCGACGCTGTTCAATGCGCTCGTGAAGGCGCGCGCCTATGCGGCCAACCAGCTGTTCGCCACGCTCGACACGACCACCCGCCAGCTGTACCTCGGCGAAGCGGGGCGTTCGGTGTCGCTGTCGGACACGGTCGGCTTCATCCGCGACCTGCCGCACGGCCTGATCGACGCCTTCCAGGCGACCCTGCAGGAGGCGGCCGACGCCGACCTGCTGCTGCACGTGGTGGACGCGGCCAACCCGCACCATTCCGAGCAGATCGAGGAAGTGCAGCGCGTGCTGCACGAGATCGGCGCGGCCGACGTGCAGCAGCTGATCGTCTTCAACAAGATCGACGCGCTGCCGCCCGAGCGCCAGCCGCAACGCATGGTCGACCGCTTCGAGGTCGAAGGCAGGCAGGCGCCGCGCGTCTTCGTGAGCAGCCAGACCGGCGAGGGCCTGCCTGCCTTGCGCGGCGAACTGGCGCGCATCCTGGCAGAGCGCGCTCCGCTTGAGCCGGCGCAAGCCGAAACCTCAGCCTGAACGGGCACAATGCGCTTGCCGACAACAAGAGTACGCACCGAATGAAGCTTCTTTCGCGAAGCCTGGTCCCGGCCGGCCTGCGTGGCCGCCTGAGGGGGATGTTCAATCTGAACGATCCCCGCTGGGGCCGTGGCGAGGACAAGAATTCCGGCGACGACCGGAACCAGGGCAAGGGACCGAACCAGGGCCCGCCGGACCTCGACGAGCTGTGGCGAGATTTCAATCGCAAGCTCGGAGGCCTCTTCGGGGGCCGCAAGGGCGGCGGCTACGGCGGCGGCAACGGCAACTTCCAGCCGGACATGAAGAGCGCCGGCGTCGGCGCGGGCCTCATCGCCATCGTGGTGGTCATCATCTGGATGGGCACCGGCATCTTCATCGTGCAGGAAGGGCAGCAGGCCGTCATCACGCGCTTCGGCAAGTACAGCGCCACGGTCGGCGCGGGCTTCAACTGGCGCCTGCCGTACCCGATCGAGCGCCACGAGGTGGTGCAGGTCACGCAGATCCGCTCGGTGGACGTGGGCCGCGACAACGTCGTGCGCGCGACCGGCCTCAAGGAGTCGGCGATGCTGACCGAGGACGAGAACATCGTCGAGATCAAGTTCGCCGTGCAGTACCGCCTGAACAACGCGCGGGCCTGGCTGTTCGAAAGCAAGAACCCGCAGGAAGCGGTGGTGCAGGCCGCCGAGACCGCGGTGCGCGAAGTCGTCGGCAAGATGCGCATGGACTCGGCGCTGGCCGAGGAGCGCGACCAGATCGCGCCGCGCGTGCGCGCCTTGATGCAGAGCATCCTGGACCGCTACAACATCGGCGTCGAAGTCGTCGCCATCAACCTGCAGCAAGGCGGGGTGCGCCCGCCCGAGCAGGTGCAGGCGGCCTTCGACGACGTGCTGCGCGCCGGCCAGGAGCGCGAGCGCGCCAAGAACGAGGCGCAGGCCTATGCCAACGACGTGATCCCGCGCGCCGCCGGCGCCGCTTCGCGCCTGCAGCAGGAAGCCGAGGGCTACAAGGCGCGCATCGTCGCGCAGGCCCAGGGCGACTCGCAGCGCTTCAAATTGCTGCTGGCCGAGTACCAGCGCTCGCCACAGGTCACGCGCGACCGCCTCTATATCGAGGCCATGCAGAACATCTACAGCAACGTCACCAAGGTGATGATGGAATCGCGCGCGGGCGGCAACATGCTGTTCCTGCCGCTGGACAAGATCATCCAGCAGGTGTCGAACCAGGGCGCTGCCGCGAGCAGCGCGCCGGCTGCCCCGGCGCCGGATACCGCGCCGCCGGCAGCCTCGAGCTCCGGCTCCCTGCCGCCCGCCGCCGGCGACGCGCGCACCCGCGACAACGGCCGCAGCCGCGAGCGCGAGACGCGCTAGGACACCGCCATGAACAGGATAGGATTCATCGTCACTTCGCTGCTGGTGGCCGTCGCGCTGCTCAGCTCCATGCTGTTCGTCGTCGACCAGCGCCAGTTCGGCGTCGTCTACGCTTTCGGCCAGATCAAGGACGTGATCACCACGCCCGGCCTCAACTTCAAGCTGCCGCCGCCCTTCCAGAACGTCAGTTACCTGGACAAGCGCCTGCTGACGCTGGACAGCGTGGACACCGAGTCCATGCTGACGGCGGAGAAGCAGCGCGTCGTGATCGACTGGTTCGTGCGCTGGCGCATCAGCGACCCGTCGCAGTACATCCGCAACGTGGGCCTGGACGAAGCCGCCGGCGCCAGCCGCCTGAACAGCGTGGTGCGCAGCGCCTTCCAGGAGGAAGTGAACCGCTTCACCGTGCGCGAGCTGCTGTCGGTCAAGCGCGAGCAGATCATGGCCGACGTCAAGCGCGAAGTGCTGGAGGTGGTGAAGGGCGCCAAGCCCTGGGGCGTCGACATCGTCGACGTGCGCATCACCCGCGCCGACTACGTCGAAGCCATCACCGAGTCGGTCTACCGCCGCATGGAAGCCGAGCGCAAGCGCGTGGCCAACGAGCTGCGCTCCACGGGCGCCGCCGAGGGCGAGAAGATCCGCGCCGACGCCGACCGCCAGCGCGAGGTGATCGTGGCCAACGCCTACCGCGACGCGCAGAAGGTGAAGGGCGAGGGCGATGCCCAGGCCGCGGCGCTCTACGCCGAGGCCTTCGGCCGCGATCCCGCGTTCGCGCAGTTCTATCGCAGCCTCGAGGCCTACAAGTCCAGCTTCAACAAGAAGAGCGACGTGATGGTCGTGGACCCGAACGGCATCGAGTTCTTCCGCGCCTTCCGCAACGGCGGCAACGCCGCTCCCGCCCCGGCCGCGCCGCACCGCTGAAGCCGGTGAGCTCGCAGGTGTTCTGGGCCGCGCTGGCCCTGATGCTGGTGTTCGAAGGCTTGTTCCCCTTCCTGTCGCCGGGCGGGTGGCGCAAGACCTTCGAGAAGCTGCTCTCGCTGCGCGACGGGCAGCTGCGCTTCTTCGGGCTGGTGAGCATCCTGCTGGGGCTGGTCGCCCTCTGGGCGACCCTCTGAAGGCTACCGGGGCCCGACCCCGGTAGAATCACGTTTTTAACAGCCCCCGCATTCCCATGTCCGCCTGGGTCCTGCCGGATCACATCGCCGATGTGTTGCCTTCCGAGGCCCGGCACATCGAAGAACTGCGCCGCGAATTGCTGGATACAGCCCGTGCCTACGGCTACGAGCTGGTGATGCCGCCCATGCTGGAGCACCTGGAGTCGCTCCTCACGGGGACCGGCGAAGCCCTGGACCTGCAGACCTTCAAGCTGGTCGACCAGCTGTCCGGCCGCATGCTGGGCCTGCGCGCCGATACCACGCCGCAGGTCGCCCGCATCGACGCCCACCTGCTGAACCGCCCCGGGGTCACCCGCCTGTGCTACTGCGGGCCGGTGCTGCACACTCGTCCCGACCGCCCGCACGCCACCCGCGAGCCGCTGCAGTTCGGCGCCGAGATCTACGGCCATGCCGGCCTGGAAGCCGACGCCGAAGCGCTGCTGCTGGCCCTGGACTGCCTGCGCGCCACCAAGGTCGCGCCGCTGACCGTGGACATGGCTGATGCCCGCATCGTGCGCGCGCTGGTCGCTGGCCTGGGCCTCGACGCCCCGCGCCTGGCGGCGCTGCACGCCGCCCTGGCGACCAAGGACGCGACCGAGCTGGCCGCGCTGACCAAGTCCTTCCCGGCCGCCGAAAGCGCCGCGCTGCAGGCCCTGATCGGCCTTTACGGCGACGCCAAGGTGCTGGCCGAGGCCGCCCAGGTGCTGCCCGCCACGCCGGCCATCCGCGAAGCGCTGGAGCAGCTGAAGTGGCTGGCCAGCCGCGTGGAAGGCGCCGCGGTCCGCTTCGACCTGGCCGACCTGCGCGGCTACGCCTACTACAGCGGCGTGCGCTTCGGCATCTACACGCCGGGCGCCAGCGACGCGCTGGTGCGCGGTGGCCGCTACGACGAGGTGGGCGCGGTGTTCGGCCGCAACCGCCCCGCCGTCGGCTTCAGCCTGGACGTGAAGGAACTCGTCGGCGTCGCTGAAAACCGTCCGCTGAAGGCCGCCATCCGCGCGCCCTGGCTGGACAGCGGCGCGGCGGATGCCGCCGAACTGCGCGCGTCCATCGCCGCGCTGCGCCGCTCCGGCGAGACCGTGGTCTGCGCATTGCCGGGCCACGAGAGCACGGTGGATGAATTCCGCTGCGACCGCGAACTGGCCCGTGACGCCGCCGGCCGCTGGGCCGTCCGCGCCCTCTGAACCCCCTACCAACTTTTCCGCGAAGAGCAATCATGACGAAGACGACAGGCCGCAACGTGGTCGTGGTCGGCACCCAGTGGGGTGACGAAGGCAAGGGCAAGCTGGTCGACTGGCTGACCGAGATGGCGCAGGGCGTGGTCCGCTTCCAGGGCGGCCACAACGCCGGCCACACGCTGGTGATCAACGGCGTCAAGACGGCGCTGCACCTCATCCCCAGCGGCATCATGCGCCCGGGCGTGAAGTGCTACATCGGCAACGGCGTGGTGCTGTCGCCGGCCAAGCTGCTGGAAGAGATCGAAGGCCTGGAGAAGGCCGGCGTCGAAGTGCGCTCGCGCCTGCGCATCTCCGAAGCCTGCCCGCTGATCCTGCCCTTCCACGCCGCGCTGGACGTCGCGCGCGAAGCCGCCCGCGAAAAGGGCGGCACCGAGAAGATCGGCACCACCGGCCGCGGCATCGGCCCGGCCTACGAGGACAAGATCGCCCGCCGCGCGCTGCGTGTGCAGGACCTGAAGCACCCCGAGCGCTTCGCCGCCAAGCTGAAGGACTTGCTGGACCTGCACAACTTCGTGCTGACGCAGTACCTGCACGCCCAGCCGCTGGACTACCAGACGGTGCTGGACGAGGCGCTGAAGCACGGCGAAATCATCCGCCCGATGATGGCCGACGTCTCGCGCGAGCTGAACGAAGGTTACCTGCACGGCGACAACCTGCTGTTCGAAGGCGCGCAGGGCACGCTGCTGGACGTGGACCACGGCACCTACCCCTACGTCACCTCCAGCAACTGCGTGGCCGGCAATGCGGCCGCCGGCGCCGGCGTCGGCCCCGGCATGCTGCACTACATCCTGGGCATCACCAAGGCCTACTGCACCCGCGTGGGCGGCGGCCCGTTCCCGACCGAACTCGATTGGGAAAAGCCCGGCACCGTGGGCTACCACCTGTCCACCGTGGGCGCGGAAAAGGGCGTCACCACCGGCCGCTCGCGCCGCTGCGGCTGGTTCGACGCCGCGCTGCTGAAGCGCAGCGCCCAGGTGAACGGCCTGTCCGGCCTGTGCATCACCAAGCTGGACGTCCTGGACGGCCTGAAGGAGCTGAAGCTGTGCACCGGCTACGAGCTCGATGGCGAGCACATCGACATCCTGCCCATGGGCGCCGACGAGATCGCCCGCTGCCAGCCGGTGTACGAGACGCTGGAAGGCTGGACCGATTCGACCGTGGGCGTGACCCAGTACGACAAGCTGCCGGTCAACGCCCGCCTGTACCTGCAGCGGATCGAGCAGGTGACCGGCGTGCCGGTCGATATCATCTCGACCAGCCCGGATCGTGATCACACGATCATGATGCGCCACCCCTACCTCGCCGATTAAAGGAACACCAGGCATGTTGACGGAAGACGGCAAGCACCTGTACGTCAGTTACGACGAGTACCACAACCTCTGCGAGAAGCTCGCGATCAAGGTGCACCAGTCGGGCTGGGAATTCGACACCATCCTGTGCCTGGCCCGCGGCGGCATGCGCCCGGGGGACATCCTCTCGCGCATCTTCGACAAGCCCCTGGCGATCATGTCGACCAGCTCCTACCGCGCCGACGCCGGCACGGTGCAGGGCCACCTGGACATCGCCCACTACATCACCACGCCGCGCGGCGAGATCGCGGGCAAGGTGCTGCTGGTGGACGACCTGGCGGACTCGGGCCACACCCTGCACAAGGTGGTGGAGATGCTGCGCACCAAGTACGCCAAGATCACCGAGCTGCGCAGCGCGGTGATCTGGACCAAGGGCCTGTCCACCTTCACGTCGGACTACTCGGTGGACTACCTGCCCACCAACCCCTGGATCCACCAGCCCTTCGAGACCTACGACTCGATGCGGCCGGAAAAGCTGATCGAGAAGTGGAAGATCTGAGATGAGAAAGCGGCCCGCGGGCCGCTTTTTTCATGGGCGGCGCGGTGATTGCGGCGCCAGCGAGAGCTCCCGCGCGGGCGGCTGCGCTTTCTGCAGCCGCGCGGTGAGCAGTTCCGCGGCGTACTGCAGGCGCTTCAGGTCCTGCTCGCCGACGCCTTCGCGCGGCTGGAAGCTGAAGCAGCACAGGGTGCCGAAGGTGGCACCGTCACGCGCGGCGACCGGCGTGCTGAGGTGCGTGCCGATGGGGAAGGGCGGGGCCGGCACCTTCTTCGCCGCCACGAAGGGCCGGGCGTCGTGCACCAGTCGCGGCAGGCGGCCGTCCACCACGTGCTGGCACCAGCTCTCCTCCAGCGGGTCCGACGCCCCGGGCCGCAACACGTTCACGCCCGGGCGGTGCTCCACCCGCAGGATGGTGCGGCGGCCGTCGCCAAAGCGCGACACGAAGACGACGTCCATCCCCATCTTTTCGCGCAGGAGCTTCAGCACCTCCTGCACGTGGCCGTCCACCGCTTCGTCGGCGGTGTCGGCGGTGGCGACCAGCAGTTCGGCGATCTGCACATCGAGGTCATCGGGGGAGTAATCCAGCAGCATGCTTTTGTTTGGTTTTCCAGCGGCGATAGGATAACGGCCATGACCAAGCCCGTGACTGAGCTGATTCACCATCCTTACCTGCCTCCGGCAGGATTTCACGCGCCGCAGCCCGGCGTGTACAAGGCCTCGACGGTCATCTTCCCCAACGTCGCCGCCATGCGGGCGCGCGACTGGAAGCACAAGAACGGCTACACCTACGGCCTGCACGGCACGCCCACGACCTTCCTGCTGGAGGAGCGCATCGCCGCCCTGGAGCACGGCGAGCAGTGCGTGCTGGTGCCCAGCGGCCTCGCCGCCATCGCCAACGTGGACCTCGCGCTGTTGCACGCGGGCGACGAGTTGCTGCTGCCGGACAACGTCTACGGCCCGAGCAAGGCCCTCGCCAACGGCGAGCTGAAGAACTGGGGCATCACCCACCAGCTGTACGACCCGATGAAGCCGGCCGACCTGGAGGCGCGCATCGGGCCCAAGACGAAGCTGGTGTGGGTGGAAGCCCCGGGCTCGGTGACGATGGAGTTCCCGCCCCTCGGCGAGCTGGCCCGGGTCTGCAAGGCCAAGGGCGTCCTGTGCGCCCTGGACAACACCTGGGGCGCGGGGCTGGCCTTCGATGGCTTCGCCGCCGGCGCCGACATCGTGGCGCAGGCCCTCACCAAGTACCCCAGCGGCGGCGGCGACGTGCTGATGGGAAGCATCGTCACGCGCGACCAGGAACTGCACGAGCAATTGAAGCTGACGCACATGCGCCTGGGCTGGGGCGTGGCGGGCAACGACGCCGAGGCGGTGCTGCGTTCGCTGCCCAGCCTGGACGTGCGCTATCGCGCCCAGGACCGCGCCGCGCGCGAGCTGGCGCGCTGGCTGCGCGGGCGCGTGGAGGTGGCGCAGGTGCTGCATCCGGCCCTGAGCGGCTCGCCCGGCTACGAGAACTGGAAGGCGCTGTGCGGCATCGACGGCCTGGCCGCGGGCCTGTTCTCCGTGGTGTTCGACGGCCGCTTCCAGGCGGCGCAGGTCGACGCCTTCTGCGACCGCCTGAAGCTGTTCAAGCTCGGTTATTCCTGGGGCGGCCCGATCAGCCTGGTGGTGCCCTACGACATCCCCGCCATGCGCACCGCGCAGTTGGGGACCTGGACGCAGCCGGGCATCCTGGTGCGATTCTCCGTGGGCCTGGAGGCCGTGGAAGACCTGCGGGCGGACCTGGAGCAGGCCCTCGAGGCGCTGCGCGGCAAATCGTGAACGAAGCCCTGCCGCCGGCCGCTCCGGCCCTGCCGCACGTGCGCAGGCTGGCGTTCGGCGCGCCGCTGGCCTGGCTGGCCCGCGGCGCGCGGGACCTGCGGCGGCAGCCGGGGATCGCGCTGTTCTACGGCGCCTGCTTCTGGGCGATGGCAGCGGTCCTGGCGGCGGTGTTCCGGAGCAAGCCGGAATACACGATGACCATCGTCTCCGGCTGCCTGCTGGTGGGGCCTTTCCTGGCGATGGGCCTCTACGAAGTCAGCCGGCGGCTGGAACGGGGCGAGCGGCCCGACTTCGGCTCGTCGCTCACCTGCTGGCAGCGCCACCTGGGGAGCATGGGCCTGCTGGTCCTGGTGCTGACCTTGCTGGAGCTGCTGTGGGGCCGCGCCTCGCTGGTGGTGTTCGCGGTGTTCTTCGACACCGGCATGCCGTCGACGGCCAGCGTGCTGCAGGCGGTGTTCAACCCGCGCAACTGGGAGTTCCTGGCCGTCTACCTGGTGGTGGGCGGCTTGTTCGCGGCCCTGGTCTTCTGCACCACCGCGGTCTCGATCCCGATGATCCTGGACCGCGACACCGATGCCATCACGGCGGCCCTCACCAGCTTCCAGGCCGTGTTGCAGAACGCGGGTGCGATGCTGCTGTGGGGCGCGCTGGTCGTGGCGCTCACGCTGCTGGCGCTTTGGCCCTGGAGCCTGGGGCTGCTGGTGGTCGGCCCGTGGCTGGGGCACGCCACCTGGCATGCCTATCGCGACGCGGTGACCTGGGATTAGGAAACGAGGGTCCGCGCGAGTTCGGCCATCGCTTCCGGCGTGCGGTCCCGCGGCGCGATCACTGGCGCGTCGCCGAAGCTCTTGAAGTTCCGCGCGGTCGAACTCGCATAGCCCGGGTCGTAGTGCTTCACCAGCAGCTCGCGCACCACGTCCTCCACCTGTCCCGCGCGCACCTGGGCCTGCCACGACTTCACCTGTTCGCGGCCACGCAACTGCACCAGCGCTTCCAGCCGGGCGCAGAAGAACTCCGGGTCCTGCGCGAAGAAGGCGTAGTCCTCCAGCAGCAGCTTCACGCGCTCGTCCTCGGACAGCTCCAGGCGCAGGCAGGCGCTCGCCCGCATGGCCGTGATCAGCGCTTCCGGCACCGCCAGGTTGCCGACCTTGCGGCTCTCGCTCTCGACGAACACGGGGCGCGCCGGGTCGAAGCCGCGCAGCTTCTCCCAGACCAGGGTATCGAAGCGCTTCTGCGTCGGCTGCGGCTGCCCGGGGATGAGCCCCAGCACCGAGCTGCGATGGCTGGCCAGCGCCTCCAGGTCCAGCACTTGCGCGCCGGCGGCTTCCAGGGCCTGCAGCAGGCGCGTCTTGCCGGAGCCGGTGGGGCCGCAGACCACGCGGTACTGCAGCTTTTGCGCGAGCGCCGGCAGGTCCGCCAGCACCGCCGCGCGGAAGGCCTTGTAGCCGCCTTCCACCAGGTGCACGCGGAAGCCGATCTGCCCCAGCACCAGCGCCAGCGAGTTGCTGCGCTGGCCGCCGCGCCAGCAGTACACCAGCGGCTGCCAGCCCTTGGGCTTGTCCATCACGCCGGCGGCGATGTGGCGCGAGATGTTCGCCGCCACCAGGTGGGCGCCGCGCTTGCGCGCCTCGAAGGGGTTGACCTGCTTGTATAGCGTGCCGACCTCGGCGCGCTCGGCGTCGTTCAGCGAGGGCCAGTTGATCGCGCCTGGCAGCCGGTCTTCGGCATACTCCGACTCGCTGCGCGCGTCGATGACCGCGTCGAAGCCGCCCAGGCGCGCGATGGCCTCGGCGGCAGGAATGTTCACCACGCTCATTTCAACTGCTTCTTCAGTTCCGGCCAGACGTTGTCCAGGATCAGCGGATGCGCCTCTTCCTTGGGGTGGATGCGGTCGGCCTGGAACATGCGCAGGCCGTCCGGCACGTCGGCCACGTTGTGCAGCAGGAAGGGCACCAGCCCCGCCTTGTTGTCCTTAGCCACCTTGGGGAACACCGCGCCGAAGCGCTGCGTGTAGTCGCTGCCGTAGTTGGGCGGCACCTGCATGCCCACCAGCAGCACCCGGGCGCCGGCCTTCTGCGCCGCCTGCGTCATGGCGTTCAGGTTGTCCTCGGTCATCGCCAGCGGCAGCCCGCGCAGGGCGTCGTTGGCGCCCAGCTCCAGGATCACGTGGGTGGGCTTCAGCTGGTTCAGCAGCCCGGGCAGGCGCGAGCGGCCGCCGGCCGTGGTGTCGCCGCTGATGCTGGCGTTGACCACCTTGGCGGGGATTTTCTCCCTGGCCAGCCGCTGCTCCAGCAAAGCCACCCAGCCGCTGCCCCGCTTCAGGCCATACTCGGCGCTGAGCGAGTCGCCCACGACCAGGATGACCGGCGGGGCGCCCGGCGCCGCGGCGGAGGCACCCGCGTAAGCGGCTGCTAATCCAGCCGCGATAAAGTCACGCCGCGTCCAAGCCGCAGAACGCATGTCCGAACCCATCATCTCCATCCAGCACGTCTACAAATCCGTCACCGATTCCACGGGGACGCTCGACATTCTCCGCGATATCGATTTCGCCCTGGCGCCGCGGGAAACCGCGGCCATCGTAGGCGCCTCGGGCTCGGGCAAGAGCACGCTGCTGTCGATCATCGCCGGCCTGGACACGCCCACCCGCGGCCGGGTGTTGCTGGCCGGCCAGGACCTGTTCACGCTGGACGAGGACGAGCGGGCGGCGCTGCGGGCCCGCCAGGTGGGTTTCGTGTTCCAGAGCTTCCAGCTGATGGGGAACCTGACGGCGCTGGAAAACGTGATGCTGCCGCTGGAACTGGCCGGCCGGCGCGACGCCCGCAAGGCTGCCGCCGAGATGCTGGCCCGGGTCGGGCTGTCCGAACGGCTGGGGCACTACCCCCGCGTGCTTTCGGGCGGCGAACAGCAGCGCGTGGCGCTGGCCCGCGCCTTTGTCGTGCAGCCGGCCGTGCTGCTGGCCGACGAGCCGACCGGCAGCCTGGACTTCGCCACCGGCGAGACGGTGATGAACCTGATGTTCGACCTGAACCGGGAACAAGGCACGACCCTGGTGCTGGTGACGCACGACCGCGGCATCGCCGAGCGTTGCGACCGCCGCATCACCATCGACGCCGGACGGGTCGGCAGCGACACCGGCGCGATCACCGCATAGCGCCCCACCCGCCGGGAGGGGGCCCGGGGGCGGGATAATCCGGGCAATGTCGACTTCCCCCAAAGTCCTGTTCGGTTTCCACGCCGTGGGCGTGCGCCTGCGTACCGCGCCAGGCTCCATCATCGAAATCTACGTCGAGGCGACGCGCAAGGACGCGCGCATGCGGCAATTCCTCCACAAGGTCCAGGAGGCCGGGCTGCGCACCATCGAGGGCGATGCCCTGCGCCTGGCCAAGCTGGCCGGCAGCGCCGGCCACCAGGGCGTGGTGGCACGCGTCGCGCCGATTCCGGTGCAGACCTCGCTCGACGACCTGCTGGATGGCCTGGAAGGCCCGCCGCTGCTGCTGGTGCTGGATGGCGTGACCGATCCGCACAACCTCGGTGCCTGCCTGCGCGTGGCCGATGGCGCCGGCGCGCACGCCGTGATCGCGCCCAAGGACCACGCCGTGGGCATCAATGCCACGGTGGCCAAGGTGGCCAGTGGCGCCGCCGAGACGGTGCCGTACTTCATGGTGACCAACCTGGCCCGCACCCTGGGCGAGTTGAAGGAGCGCAGCATCTGGTGCCTGGGCCTCTCGGACGAGGCCGACCATTCGCTGTACCAGAGCGACCTGAAGACGCCCACGGCGCTGGTGCTCGGTGCCGAGGGCACCGGCCTGCGCCAGCTGACGCGCAAGACCTGCGATGGGCTGGTGTCCATTCCCATGCTGGGCGGGGTCGAGAGCCTGAACGTCTCCGTGGCCAGTGGCATCTGCCTGTACGAGGCGGTGCGACAGCGGCAGGCAAAATGACCTGGGACCTGGTCGTGGTCGGCGCGAGCTTCGCCGGCCTCGCATGCGCCCGGTCCGCGGCGCTGGCCGGCCTGTCCGTGCTGGTCCTGGAAAAGAAGACGAGCTCCGGCGCGCGGCTGCACACGACGGGCCTGATCGTCAAGGATGCGATCGACGAGGTCGCCTGGCTGCGCGAGCTGCCGTCCCACCTGGTGCGGCGCATCGACGGCGTGCGGATGTATGCCCCCAACCTGCGCCACCTGGACCTGCATGCGCCGGGCTATTACTTCTGGGCCACGGACACGACAGGCTTGCTGGACTGGATGGTGGGCTCGGTGCGCGCGGCCGGCGCTGAGGTGCGGCTGGAAACGCTCTTCACCGAAGCGCGCTGGCACGAGGCCGAGCGCCAGTGGACCATCCCGCTCGCGGGCGGCGAGGAACTGCGGGCGCGCTATCTCGTGGGCGCCGACGGGCCGTTCTCGCGCGTGGCCAAGTCGCTGGGCCTGTCGCAGAACCGCGAGTTCCTGTTCGGCGTGGAGCACGAATACTCGGACGCCGAGATGGAGCGCAACTTCCTGCACTGCTTCCTGGACCGCGAGCTCGCGCCGGGCTACATCGGCTGGGCGGTGTCCAGCGTGGGCACGGCGCAGATCGGCCTGGCGCGCCGCGTGCAGCCCGGCTCCGGCCATGGCCGCCTGCGGCTCGATGCGCTGCTGGCGAAGACGGCCGGCGTCGTGCGGCCGGTGGGCGAGCCGCGCTCGGTGCGCGCCGGCATGATTCCCTGCGGGGGCCTGCTGCCGCGCGTGGCGCAACCCGGCGCGCTGCTGGTGGGCGACGCGGCGGGCCTGGTTTCGCCGGCCACCGCCGGCGGCATCAAGACCGCGCTGCTGCATGGCCAGCAGGCGGGCGAAGCGGTGGCTGCTTTCCGCGCTGGCCGCGCCGCGGATCCGGCCGAATGGCTGCCGGCGAAGTTTCCGAGCTTCCGCACCAAGCGCCTGGTGCGCCGGCTGTTCGAGATCCTGCAGAACGACTGGGCCTTCAACGTGCTGCTGGGGACGGCGCCCATGCGCAAGCTGGCGGAGGAGGTGTACTTCCACCGCAAGGCGCATGCGGAGCTCGGGGCGAAGCCTTGACCGTTGACGTGGTCCGCGGTTGGTTGCGCGCGGCGGATCGCGTCGTGCTGCTGTCCGGCGCCGGCATGAGCGCGGAGTCCGGCGTGCCCACCTTCCGTGATGCGCAGACCGGGCTGTGGGCGAAGTTCCGGCCCGAGGACCTGGCGACCGAGGACGCCTTCCGGCGCGACCCGCGCATGGTGTGGGACTGGTACGCAATGCGGCGCGAGATGGTGGCGAAGGTATCTCCCAACGCCGGCCACCTGGCGGTCGCAGCGTTCCAGCAGCGGCATCCCGGCCGGCTCACCGTCGCCACGCAGAACGTCGACGGCCTGCACCAGGGCGCCGGCTCGCCGGGCGTGCTGGCCCTGCACGGGAACGTCGCGGAGGACAAGTGGCTGGATGCCTCGCGCCCCTGCTGCCTGGCGCAGACGCCGGTGCCGGGTCATCCGCCCTCCTGCGCCACGTGCGGCAACCTGCGCCGGCCGGCGGTGGTGTGGTTCGGCGAGATGCTGCCGGCGGACGTGCTCGCGGCCGCCGAAGAGGCCGCTGCCGCTTGCGACCTGATGCTGGTGGTGGGGACGTCCGGCGTGGTCTACCCCGCGGCCGGCCTGGCGCGTGCCACGCGCGGGCGGGTCGTGGTCGTGAACCCCGTCGCCAGCGAACTGGATGATGCCGCCGACGTGGTGTTGCGCGGGACGGCGGCGACCTTGCTGCCGCAACTGCTGGAGGATTGATCCGTGCGCTTCGTGTCCCTGCTCGCCGTCGCCTGCCTGCTGGCTGCCTGCACCCAGGAGCAGCAGAACAAGCTGGGGCGCGACATCCAGAACTGGACCGGCACCAACGGCGTGCTGGAGGTCTACGCCGGCGACAAGCTGGTGCGCCGCTTCCTCAAGGTGGACAAGCTCAGCACCGCGCTGGGCACCAGCGACGGCCAGGCGCGCGCCTATCGCTATGGCTACGGCATCCTCGACGAGAACCTCAACTTCGTCGCCGACCCGGGCGAGAAGAAGGTCTACTTCGAAATCGGCGGCTTCGACAATTACGTGTTCTTCGAGAACCCGCGGTAAGACGCGGGGTTGTTCCGCTTGGAACCGTGCTGCCATCCATGTACAGTTGTCGGCAAGGAGAGCCGGATGCCAGCCTCAGTCATTCGCATCGATCCTGAAATCCAGGGGGGAGTGCCGGTCTTTGCTGGCACGCGAGTTCCTGTGAAGAATCTTTTCGACTACCTGGAAGGTGGCGATTCGCTGGAGGATTTCCTCCACGACTTTCCATCCGTCTCTCACGGGCAGGCCGTCAAGGCGCTGGAGGAAGCTCACAAGGCCCTGATGCGCGATGCGCATCCTGCTTGACGAATCGCTGCCGCGGCGACTGGCCGATGGATTGGTCGGTCATTCGGTCATGACGGTGGCTGAGTGCGGGTGGTCAGGTCAGAAGAACGGTGTATTGCTCGCTTTAGCTGCCAAGGCGCACGACGTCTTCGTGACGGCCGACCAGAATCTCGAGTACCAGCAAAATCTGGCTGCGCTTCCAATCGCGATCGTGGTTGTGGTGGCACGCAATAACCGCCTGGAGACTCTCCGAGCGCTGCTTCCACAGATCATGGAGGCACTCGAGCAGCTGGCTCCACGGACTCTTGTCAGGATCGGTGCGTAGCTCAATTCACACGTAACCCAGCGCCCCGATCACGGCCCCCGCGCCCAGCAGCCACAGCAGGTGGATGCGCGTGCGCCACACCAGGATGGCCGCGACGGCGGTGATGGCCCAGGCCGGCCAGTGCTCCCAGCCGCTGCCGGAGGCGGTGGCCAGGATGAGGCCGGTGGAGACCAGCAAGGCCACCACCAGCGGCGCCATCCCCTGCTTGAAACCACGCACCGCACGCACGTCGCGGTTGCGATGGCTCCACTGCGCGGTGGCATAGGCCAGCACCGAGCTGGGGACGATGATGCCGCCCAGGCACACCAGCAGGCCGAAGAAGGCGGTCGACAGCCCGCCGGCGTTGAGGCCCACGTTCCAGCCCATGAGGCCCGTGAACAGCACGTTGGGGCCGGGCGCCGCCTGCGCGATGGCGATGGAAGCACTGAACTGCGGGTCCGTGAGCCAACCCTTTTCCTGCACCAGGAAGCGATGCATGTCGGGCGCGGTCGTGATGGCGCCGCCCACGGTCAGCAGCGACAGCTGCAGGAAGTGCACCAGCAGCGAGAGCCAGTCGGCGGGTTGCATCGTGATGCTCATCGCAGCCCCCGGTACGCGAAGGCCCAGCCGATGCCGCCCAGCCCGCCCAGCACCCACAGCAGCGGCAGCCGGAACACCACGATGGCCACGAAGGTGAGCAGGCCCAGCACGATGCACAGGGGCAGGCCCATCGCGTTCTTCTTCAGCGCCGGCATCAGCTTCAGGCCGGTGGCGATGATCAGGCCGGCGGCCACCGCGCCCATGCCGCGCAGCGCGCCCGCCACCTGCGGGCTGTCCGCGTAGTGCGCGTAGGCCAGGGCCAGCGCCAGCACCACCAGCAGCGGGCAGGTGAGCATGCCGGCCACCGCCACCACGGCGCCGCGCCAGCCGAAGTAGCGTGCGCCCAGGGTGATGGACAGGTTGACCACGTTGGGGCCGGGCATGATCTGCGCCACGGCCCATTCCTCGATGAACTCCTCCTTCGTCATCCAGCCCTTCTTCTCCACCAGCTCGCGCTGCACCACGGCGAGCACGCCGCCGAAACCCTGCAGCGCCAGCAGGGTGAAGGAAACGAAGAGGTCGGTGAGGGAGGCAGGCCGGGGCCGCGGCGGGGCCGCGTCTTCTACTGCGGTGACGGTGGCACTCATGCGCCCATTATCCGGCGCGGACCTGTCTGCTGCCCGACGCCACGGGCCGCGTGGCGAACCACAGGCCGGCCGCAATCAGCGCCAGCGCGAGCCCCGTGGACAACGAAAGCGCTTCCCCGAGCAGCAGCGCGCCCAGCACCGCCGCCGTCACCGGATTGAGCGCAAGGAACACCGTGACGCGGGTGGGCGACTCGCGCTTCAGCGCATAGAGCCACCAGAAATAGCCCAGGCCGCTGGACAGGCCCACGAAGGCCACCACCGCCCACGCCGTGCCGGAAAGATGCATCACCCGCTGCGGCCAGTGCTCGCCCAGCGCCGCCACCGCGAGGAACAGCACCGAGGCCAGCATCGCGAAGGCCGACACCGGCAGCGTCGGATAGCGCTGCAGGTAAGGGCGGTACAGCACGCTGCAGGCCGCGCCGATGGCAGCGGACGCCAGCACCGCCAGCTCGCCCCACCAGCCGCCGCCGTGGCCGCCCTGCAGCTTGGGCCATAGCGACACCGCCACGCCGGCGATCGACAGCAGCACCCCGATGGCGAGCTGCGGCGTCACTTCCTCGCGCCCGAGCAAAGCGCCCAGCAGCAACGTGAGCAGCGGGAACAGGCTGAAGATCAGCGCCGCCTGCGCCGCGCCGATGTGCAGCAGGCCCCAGTTCAGGAAGGCGATCAGCAGCGCGAACTGGCCGATGCCCAGCGCGGCCATCGCCAGCAGGTCGCCGCGCTGCAGCCGCACGCCGCGCAGCGGCGCCAGCGCGAAGGGCAGCAGGCACACGAAGCCGATCGCGTAGCGCAGCAGGGCCAGCGTGAGCGGCGGCACCTCCGCCACGGCGAAGCGGGTGGCGACGATGGCCGCGCCCACCAGCACGCCGGAGCCGGCCGCCGCGAGCAAGGCGCGGTTCAGAGCGCGAGCTCCCAGGTTTCGCTGGTGAGGTCCTTGCCGAAGGCGTGGTAGTCCTCGGACGCGACGCGCTGGAAGCCGCGCGCGGCGTAGATGCCCCGCGCCGCTTCCAGGTGGCTCTGCGTCCACAGCACCAGCTTGCGGTAGCCCTTGGCCCGCGCGAAGGCGATGCATTCGTCCACCAGCCGGCCGCCCAGGCCAAGCCCGCGCGCCTGCGGCAGCAGGATCAGCAGGCGCAGCTTGGCCACGCGCGGCGACTTGCGCACCACGAAGACGCTGCCGATTCTTTCGCCATCCACTTCCGCGATCCAGCCTCTTTCCCGGTCCGGGTCGAACTTGCGCAGGTACTGGGCCGCGATCTCCGCCACCAGCGCCTCGAACTCGCTGGAGTAGCCGAACTCGCGCGCATAGAGCTCGCCGTGCGCCTGTACGACCCAGCCGAGGTCGCCCGGGCCGGGATCGCGCAGCAGCACCTGGCGGCCGGCTTCGGGCTGCAGCAGGCCGTGCACCGTGCCCAGGGCGCCGATCAGGCGGCCGCGCGTTTCCGGCAGCAGCGGCGCGAGCAGGGCGACCGCTTCGTCGCGTGACTTCTGTTGCAGCGGCGCGAAGGTCGCGTGGCCCGTCTCGGTCAGCTGCAGCAGGCTCTGGCGGCCATCGTGGGGCGCGGGTGCGCGCGTGATCCAACCCTGCGTTTCGAAGCGGCGCAGGATGCGGCTGAGGTAGCCGGCATCCAGCGCCAGCTCGCGCACGAGGTCGGTGGCCGTCAGGCCCTGGCGGTGCGCCAGCTCGTACAGGACGCGCACCTCGGTCAGCGTGAAATCGGTGTCCAGGTAGCGCTTGAGGACGCCGATGCGCTGCGTGTAGAAGCGGTTGAAGGCGCGGACCGCCTTCACCTGGGCGGAAGAGACGGGAGCAGGGGAGGCCATCCCGGCAGTCTGGTGCAATTAATTGCCGGAGTCAAGTAATTGGCGACCTTATCCTCTCACCCTTTCGCCCCTGGAGATTGCGTTGAAGTTGTTCCCGTTCGCCGCGGCCGCCCTGGCCGCGATGATTGCCTGCGGTTCCGCCGCCGCCCAGGCCAACGGCCCGGATGCCGCCGTGCAGCAGGCCGCCGCCGCCCAGAAGCAGCCGCTGCTGGACACCCTGAAGGACCTCGTCGGCATCGAAACCGGCAGCCGCGACTACGAAGGCCTCACCCGCAGCGCCGAGCTGATCGCGGCAAAGCTGCGCGCGCTCGGTGGCCAGGTCGAGGTGATCGAGCCGCAGGAGGCCACGACCTACCGCATGGCCGATACGCCGCCGAAGATCGGTCGCATGGTGCGCGCCACCTTCCAGGGCACCGGCAGCAAGCGCATCCTGCTGCTGGCGCACATGGACACGGTGTACCTGAAGGGCATGCTGGCCAAGCAGCCCTTCCGCATCGACGGCAACCGCGCCTACGGCCTGGGCATCGCCGACGAGAAGCAGGGCGTGGCGCTGGCGCTGCACACCGTGGCGCTGCTGAAGGCCCTGCACTTCCAGGACTACGGCACCTTGACGGTGCTGGTGAACGGCGACGAGGAGATCAGCTCGCCGGGCTCGCGCAGCACCATCACCGAGACGGCATCCCGGCAGGACGCGGTGTTGTCCTTCGAGGCGACGCGCATCGACAACGAAAAGCTCTCGCTCGCGACCAGCGGCATCGGCGCGGTGCAGATCCACGTGGAAGGCCGCGCCTCGCATGCCGGCGGCGCGCCCGAGCGCGGCGTCAACGCGCTGTACGAGCTGTCGCACCAGGTGCTGCAGATGCGCGACCTGTCCAACCCGGACACCGGCGTGAAGATGAACTGGACCATCGCCCAGGCCGGCACCAACCGCAACGTGATCCCGGCCGACGCGAAGGCCGAGGCCGACGTGCGCGTGCTGCGCGTCGCCGACTACGACGGCCTGGAGGCGACGGTGCGCGAGCGGGCGAAGCAGCAGCTGCTGCCGGAAGCCAAGGTCACGGTGAAGTTCGAACGCCGCCGCCCGCCGCTGGAGGCCACCGATGCCAGCCGCCGCCTGGCCGCGCAAGCGCAGGCGATCTACGGCGAGGTCGGCCGCAAGCTGGAAGTGGTCGACCGCGCCGAAGGCGGCGGCACCGACGCCGCCTTTGCCGCGCTGCAGACGAAGGCGCCGGTCATCGAACACTTCGGCCTGCCGGGCTATGGCGCGCATTCGGCCAACGACGAGTACGTGCTGGTCGATGCCATCGAGCCGCGGCTTTACCTGGTGGCGCGGGTGGTGATGGATGTGGCGAAGGGCAAGGGACTCTGAATGACAGCGATGGCGACGCGGGCATCCTGAGTCCGTGCCGCCACAGGACTACGCTTCTCCTCGCACGCGCGAAGGAGATCGCCATGGCCAAGTCCGCCGCCGACGTCATGCAGCTGATCAAGGAGCGCAAGGTCAAGTTCATCGACCTGCGCTTCACGGACACCCGGGGCAAGGAGCAGCACGTCTCCGTGCCCGAGTGGGCCTTCGGTGAAGACAAGTTCACGGCGGGGCACGCGTTCGACGGCTCCTCCATCGCCGGCTGGAAAGGCATCGAGGCCTCCGACATGCTGCTGCTGCCCGACCCGGCAACGGCCAACCTCGATCCTTTCTACAAGGACACGACGTTGATGCTGACCTGCGACGTCGTCGAGCCCGGGGACGGCCGCCCCTACGAGCGCGACCCGCGTTCACTGGCGAAGCGCGCCGAGGCCTACCTGCAGGCGACCAACACGGGCGACGCCGCGTTCTTCGGCCCCGAGGCGGAGTTCTTCGTCTTCGACAGCATCACCTGGAACATCGACATGGCCGGCGCTTCGTATGCCATCGGCTCGGAAGAAGGTTCCTGGAGCAGCGGCAGGCTGGTCGACGGCCGGAACACGGGGCACCGCGCGCCGGTGAAGGGCGGCTACTTCCCGGTGCCGCCGGTCGATTCCTTCCAGGACCTGCGTTCCGAGATGTGCCTGGTGCTGCAGTCGCTGGGCATTCCCACCGAAGTGCACCACCACGAGGTGGGCGGCGCCGGGCAGCAGGAGATCGGGACGAAGTTCAGCACGCTGGTGCAGCGCGCCGACTGGCTGCAGCTGCAGAAGTACGTGATCCAGAACGTCGCGCATGCCCACGGCAAGACCGCGACCTTCATGCCCAAGCCGGTGGTCGGCGACAACGGTTCCGGCATGCACGTGCACCAGTCCGTGTGGAAGGAAGGCAAGAACCTCTTCGCCGGCGACGGCTACGCGGGCCTCAGCGAATTCGCGCTGTACTACATCGGCGGCATCATCGAGCACGCGCGCGCGCTGAACGCGATCACCAATCCGGGCACCAACAGCTACAAGCGCCTGGTGCCGGGCTTCGAAGCGCCGGTGAAGCTGGCGTATTCGGCCCGCAACCGCTCGGCCTCGATCCGCATCCCCTACGTACCGAACCCGAAGGCGCGCCGCATCGAGGTGCGCTTCCCCGACGCGCAATGCAATCCCTACCTCGCGTTCTCGGCGATGCTGCTGGCGGGGCTGGACGGCGTGGAGAAGCGCAAGCACCCGGGCGAGGCTTCGAGCAAGGACCTGTACCACCTCTCGCCGGAGGAGGAGGCCGAGATCCCGACGGTCTGCTCCAGCCTGGAACAGGCGCTCGACTACCTGGACCGCGACCGCGCCTTCCTGACGCAAGGCGGCGTGTTCAGCGATGCGCTGATCGACGCCTACATCGAGTTGAAGGAGCAGGAGATCACGCGGCTGCGGATGACGACCCACCCTGTGGAGTTCGACATGTACTACAGCCTGTGATCACCACCTCGGCTCGAACTTCCGGATCGCGTCCTTCACCTGCGGCGCCACCACGAAGCCCGGCCCGTACTTCGCGGCCAGCACTTCCGCGCGATGCAGGAAGGCGGCGATGCCGGTGCCGTAGATGAATTGCAGCGCCCCGCCGGTCCAGCCCGGGAAGCCGATGCCGAAGATGGAGCCGACGTTGGCATCGTGCACGCTGGTCAGCACGCCTTCGGCCAGGCAGCGCGCCGTTTCGACGGCCTGGCGATAGAGCAGGCGGTCCTTCAGGTCCTGCAGCTCCCAGGCGGTACCAGGCTGCTCGAACAAGGTCTTCAACTCCGGCCACAGGAATTTCTTGCCGCCCGCCGGGTACTCGTAGAAACCGCCGCCGGCCGCGCGCCCGTTGCGGTCGAACTCCTTGACCATGCGCTCCACCAGCAGCTCGCCCGGGCTCGCGATGTAGGTGCCGCCCTCGGCGCGCACGTCGGCGCGGGTCTGGTCCAGCACGTGCACCGACAGCGACAGCGCCGTCTCGTCCAGCACCGCCAGCGGGCCCACCGGCATGCCGGCCTGCAAGCCGGCCTGTTCCACCACCGGCGCCGGGATGCCTTCGCCCAGCATGGCTGCGCCTTCCATCACGAAGGTGCCGAACACGCGGCTGGTGAAGAAGCCGCGCGAGTCGTTGACCACGATCGGGATCTTGTCCAGCGCCTGCACGTAGTCGTAGGCGCGCGCGATGGTCTCGTCGTCGGTGGCCTGGCCGCGGATGATCTCCACCAGCTTCATCTTGTCGACGGGGCTGAAGAAGTGGATGCCGACGAATTTCTCCGGCCGCGCGCTCGCCTTCGCCAGGCCCGTGATCGGCAGGGTGGAAGTGTTGCTGGCGAAGAAGCCGCCGGCGGCCAGCAAAGGCTCGGCTTCCATCGTCACGCGCGCCTTCAGCTCGCGGTTCTCGAACACCGCTTCGACAATCAGCTCGCAGTCGCGCAGGTCCTGCGTAGACTCCGTCGGCGTGATGCGCGCCAGCAGCGCCTGCTGGTCCTGCGCGCTCATGCGCCCCTTGTCGACGCGGCCTTGCGTGAGCTTGGCGCTGTAGGCCTTGCCGGCTTCGGCCTTGGCCTGCGAGACGTCCTTCAGCACGGTGGCGATGCCGCGGCTTGCCTGGGCGTAGGCGATGCCGCCACCCATCATGCCGGCGCCGAGGATGCCCACTTTCTTCGGCTTGAAGCGGCCGTCCCACTTGGGTCGCGAAGCGCCGGCCTTGATGGCGTTCAGGTCGAAGAAGAAGGTGTTGATCATGTTCTTCGCCACCGGCGACACGATCAGCTTGGCGAGGTAGCGCGACTCGATGCGCAGCGCGGTGTCGAAGTCCACCTGGGCGCCTTCCACCATCGCGGCCAGCGCGTATTCCGGCGCGGGGTAGAGGCCGCGTGTCTTCTGCTTCAGCACGGCGGGCGCCACGGAGAGCATGCCCGCGATCTTCGGGTTCGACGGCGTGCCGCCGGGGATCCGGTAGTCCTTGGCATCCCAGGGCTGCTGTGACTGCGGGTTCGCGTCGATCCAGGCCAGCGCCGCGGCGCGCAGGGCCGATGCGTCCGGCACCAGTTCCTGCACGAGTCCCAGCGACAGTGCCTCGCGCGGCGAGAACAGCTTGCTTTCCAGGATGTAGGGCTGCGCGCCCAGCAGGCCCAGCAGCCGCGTCATCTTGGTGATGCCGGACGCGCCGGGGATGAGGCCCAGCGTGATCTCGGGCAGGCCGAACTGGATCTTCGCGTCGTCGACGGCCACGCGATGGTGCGCGACCAGCGCCAGCTCCCAGCCGCCGCCCAGCGCCGTGCCATTGAGGCAGGCCACCACCGGCATGCCCAGCGTCTCCAGCGTGCGGAAGTTCTTCTTGACTTGCTCGATCTCGCGGAACACCTGCTGTGCGTCCGCAGGCTGCAGGCGCATCGTGCCCTTGAGGTCGGCGCCGGCGAAGAAGGTGCTCTTCGCCGAGGCGAGGACGATGCCGCGGATCGCGTCCTTGTCCTGCAGCACCTGCTGCACGGCGGCGCCCAGGTCCTCCTGCCACTGCAGGCACATGGTGTTGACCGGCGAGCCTTGCTCGTCGAAGGTGAGGGTGGCGATGCCGTCCGCCAGCTCGTAGCGCAGGGTCTTCATGGTGTGGCTCATACGCGCTCCACGATGGTGGCGATGCCCATGCCGCCGCCGACGCACAGCGTCGCCAGGCCGTAGCGCAGCTTCCTGCGGTGCAGCTCGTCGACGAGGGTGCCGAGGATCATGGCGCCGGTGGCGCCCAGCGGGTGGCCCATGGCGATGGCCCCACCGTTGACGTTGACCTTGTCGTGCGGCACGCCCATCTCCTTCATGAACTTCAGCGGCACCGCGGCGAAGGCCTCGTTCACTTCGAACAGGTCGATCTGGTCCACCGTGAGGCCCGCCTTCGCCAACGCCTTGCGCGCCGCCGGCATCGGGCCGGTGAGCATGATCGTCGGGTCGGCGCCGGATAGCGCCGCCGCGACAATGCGTGCGCGCGGCGTGAAGCCGTGGGCCTTGCCAGCCGCCTCGCTGCCAATCAAAACAGCCGCTGCGCCATCGACGATGCCGCTGGAGTTGCCCGCGTGGTGCACGTGGTGGATGCGCTCCACCTGCGGATAGCGGCTGATCGCCACCTGGTCGAAACCCATGGCGCCCAGCTGCTCGAAGGAAGCCTTGAGCGCACCCAGGCCTTCCAGCGTCGTCTGCGGCTTGATGAACTCGTCGCGCTCCAGGATCACCTGGTCCAGCATGTCCTTCACCGGCACCACCGAGCCAGCGAAGAAGCCGCCTTCGCGCGCGCGCGCGGCGCGGCGCTGCGACTCCATCGCGAAGCCATCGACGTCCGTGCGAGAGAAACCTTCGAGCGTGGCGATGAGGTCCGCGCCTATGCCTTGCGGCACGAAGGCAGTCGCGGAATTCGTCTCGGGGTCCTGCGCCCAGGCGCCGCCGTCGGAGCCGATCGGCACGCGGCTCATGCTCTCCACGCCGCCGGCGACCACCAGGTCTTCCCAGCCGGAGCGCACCTTCTGCGCCGCCATGTTCACGGCCTCCAGCCCGGAGGCGCAGAAGCGATTGAGCTGCACGCCGGAGCAGCGCCAGTCCCAGCCCGCCTTCAGCGCGGCCACCTTGGCGATGACCGAGCCCTGTTCGCCGATGGGCGAGACCACGCCCATGACGACGTCGTCCACCTGGCCGGTGTCGAAGTCGTTGCGCCTTTGCAGTTCGGCCAGCACGCCGGCCAGCAGGTTCACCGGCTTCACTTCATGCAGGCTGCCGTCCTTCTTGCCCTTGCCGCGGGGCGTTCGGATGGCGTCGTAGACAAACGCTTCGGTCATGGCTGTCCTCCAGGGAGCAGCCAGTATAGGGAGCCAGGCCATGGATGGGCAGTGCCTGTCGCCCACGTGACGCGCAGTGAAAAATGCCGCCCCACGCCGTGGCCCGCAGGGATAGATTGCGCGGCGGAGCCCACCAGTCCTAGGTGGGCCCGAACAAGGAGACAACCGTGGCCCGACTTCTCTTGCAGGGGGCGCTGCGGCGCCCGCGTGCCGCCGGGTGGGCCGGCGTGCTCTTGCTCTCATGCATCCTCGCCGCTTGCGGCGGCGATGACGACACCCAGCCCTTGCAGCTTCGCACCTTGTCCAACCGCGCGGATCTCGTGAGCGACGGCGACGTGCTGATGGAGATCGTGCCGCCCTCGGGCAGCAGCGCGAACGCGCTGAAAGTCACCGTGGGTGACCGCGACGTCAGCAGCGCCTTCACGCGCACGTCCAGCGGCCGCATCCTCGGGTTGGTCACCGGACTGGCCGCAGGCAACAACACCGTGCGCGCCTCCGCCAGCGACGCCGCGACCGCGCACATCGTCGTCAACAACTCGCCGCGTTCCGGGCCGGTGCTTTCCGGCGCGCAGACCCAGCCTTTCTACTGCGCGACGAGCACGCCGCAGGCCGCCAGCGGCAACGTGCCGCAGACGGCGCCCAGCGGGCTGGCGGGGACGGCGGACGCCAACTGCGGCATCGCGTCCGAGACGAAGCTCTACTACCGGACGACGGCTGCTGCGCCGGCCGGCGGCTGCTCGCTGCCCGACCCGTTCAGCAACACGACGCTGGCGCAACCGGCGGCGCCCGCCGTGCAATGCTGGAAGGAGTACACGCCCGGCTCGCAGCCGGCCGACATGGCGGCCGCGGTCACCACCGACGCCGGCGTCACCGTGCCCTTCATCGTGCGAGTGGAGCGAGGCACGATGAACCGCGGCATCTACGACATCGCGGTGCTGTTCGACCCCAGCAAGCCCTGGACGCCCACCGCGCCGCAGGCCGGCTGGAACGGCAAGGTCTGGTACACCTTCGGCGCCAGCACCGGGCAGCCCCGCCGCCAGGTGCGGCCGGACAACTCCAACCGCTGGCCGCTGCAGGAGGAACAACTGAAGCGCGGATTCCTCGTGGCCGCCAACAGCATGACGGACTCCTCGCGCAACTCCAATCGCATCTCGATGAGCGAGACGGTGATGATGATGAAGGAGCACGTCATCGACACCTACGGCCTGGTGAAGTTCACCATCGGCACCGGTTGCTCGGGCGGCTCGATCAACTCCAACATGAACCTGTCGACGATGCCGGGCCTGCTGGATGGCGTCATCACGAGCTGCACCTACCCGGATTCGGAGACCACGGCCATCGAGGTCGGCGACTGCTCGCAGCTGGTGGAGGCCTACCAGAAGCCGCAGATGCTGGCCCTGTGGACCGGCCTGCCGCAGGCCACCATCAACGCCAAGAAGGCCGCCATCAACGGGCATCCCGACCAGACCGGTTGCCAGGCCTGGTTCAACTTTTTCGGCAGCAACGGCAAGGCCGGCCTCTACAACTACCGTCACGTCAATCCAGCCGATACCGCCACGGGCGTCATCACGCAGGACGCGACGCCCACCAACAACTGCGAACTGCCGAACAGCGCGGTGTACGACCCGGCGAATCCTGTCGCCACGGCCAGCCTGCCGCGCTGCAACGCCTGGTCCTGGGCCGAATCGCTGTGGGGCAAGGTGCCGGGCAGCCCCGCGGCGCGCGAGACGCGCGACAACACCGGCGTGCAGTACGGGCTGGCCGCGCTGTTGAACGGCATGATCACGCCGGAGGAGTTCGTCACGCTGAATGAAGTGGTGGGCGGGTTCGACCACGACTCCACGCCGACGGCGGCGCGTGCCGCGGCGGACAGCGATGCACTGGCCACCGCTTACCGGGCCGGCATCGTGGGCTCGGGCAAGCAGCTGGCCAAGGGCGCGATCATCGACCTGCGGGGCTGGGACGATTCGACCGTCAACCGGCCGCCGTCCCTGCCGGCCGCCGCTGCGCTCGGCATCCACCACCAGTGGTTCAGCTGGGCGATCCGCGAGCGCATCACGCGCGACGCCGGCGACGCCGGCAACCAGGTGCTGTGGCGCTTCGCCGCTACCGGCCTGTCCGCTCCTGGCACTTTGAGCCTCGAGGCGCTGCAGACGATGGACCAGTGGCTGACGAGCCTGGTGACGGCCGGCGGCAGCGGCACCGTCGAAAGCCGCGTGCGCGCCGCGAAGCCGGCCAATGCGCGCGACTTCTGCATCCTCACGACCGACGCGACGCAATCGACGAAGGTCTATGACCAGAGTGCCTGCGACGCCGATCCCTTCCTGAAGCCGGCGGCCTCGCCGCGCCAGGTGGCGGGCGGCCCGCGCGCGGAGGACATCCTCAAGTGCCAGCTGAAGCCGCTGATCCAGGGCGACTACCCGGCCGGCGTCTTCACGGGCTCGCAGTTCGCGCGCCTGCAGGCGGTGTTCACCGGCGGCGTGTGCGACTGGACCAAGGCGGGCGTCGGCCAGCAGGCGGTGGCCAGCCCCTTGACCTTCAAGAGCGGGCCGGGCGGCACGGCCCTGGGCAACCCGCCGGTCTCCGCGCAGGATTGAGGGAGCGGGAGGAACGGGCGCGGTGACGCGCTTTTCCTGTCGCGCTTGACAGCGCGACGGCCTCGCCTAAACTAAACCATCAGGTTAACTAAGGCGAGGTCCCCCATGGTCTACCAGGGCAGCTGCCATTGCGGCCGCATCCGGTTCGAGGTCGAAGGCGAGGTCGATGGCGGCATGGCGTGCAACTGCTCGATGTGCGCCCGGCGCGCCTCGCTGCTGTGGTTCGTGCCGCGCGACAAGCTGCGGCTGCTCACGGACGAAGCGGACGCGGGGACCTACCTGTTCAACAAGCACGTCATCCGGCACCGCTTCTGCCCGCACTGCGGCATCCACGCCTTCGGCGAGGCCAAGGCCCCGAACGGCCAGCCGATGGCGGCGGTGAACCTGCGCGTGCTGGAGGACTTCGACATCGCCAAGGTGGCCGTCAAGCATTACGACGGCCGTTCGCACTGACCTGCAAGGAGCAAGCCATGGATCCCGTCGTCCACTTCGAGATGCCCTACAAGGACCGCGACCGCGCCGGCCGTTTCTACGAGACGGCCTTCGGCTGGAAGACCCAGAAGTTCGGCCCCGAGATGGGCAACTACATGCTGGCCACCACGGCCTCGCAGGACTCCCCGCAGGAGGGCGCCTTCCGCGGCGCCATCAACGGCGGCCTGTTCCCCTACGACGAGAAGATGCCGGGCCAGCATCCGTCCGTGGTCATCGCCGTCGGCGACATCCGCGCCTCGATGAAGAAGGTGAACCAGGCGGGCGGCGAAGTGCTGGGCGAGCCGATGGAGATCCCCGGCGTCGGCCAGTACGTCGCCTTCCACGACACCGAGCGCAACCGCCTCAGCATGCTGCAGCCGTTGATGCCGGGGTCGGCCTGAAGGCGCTTCCCGCGTGGCTGACGGCGCGCTGCTGGACCAGGTGTTCTGGGCGCTCTCCGACGCCACCCGGCGCGGCGTCATCGAGCACCTGACGCAGGGGCCGGCTTCGGTGAGCGACCTCGCGCAGCCGCATGCCATGTCGCTGCCGGGGTTCATGAAGCACCTGCGGGTGCTGGAAGAGGCGGGGCTCGTCGTGCGCGCCAAGGAAGGCCGCACGGTGCGCTGCGAACTGGCGCCGCGCGCGCTGGAGGACGCCGCCATGTGGCTCGCGCATTACGAGAAGTTCTGGAGCGCGCAGCTCGATGCGCTCGGCCGCTATCTGTACCACCAGGAGGAGGTGCGTCCATGGACAGCCCGCCCGGCGCGCAAAGGCAGGAACTCCGCATCCGCCGCCGCTACCCGGCCGCCCCCGAAGAAGTCTGGCGGGCCTGGACCGACCCGCAAGCGCTGAGCGCCTGGTTCGGTCCCGGCGAACCGGACTCGGTGCTGCTCGCGGAGGTCGACCTGCGCCCGGGCGGCCGCTGGCGGATCCGCTTCGCCACGCCGGACGGCGAACAGCACGAGGTGGGCGGGACCTACGAATTCGTAAAGCCGCCGTATCGCCTGGTCACCAGCTGGGCCTGGCATAGCACGCCGGAGCGCGTGTCGCGCCTGGCCGTGGCCTTGCGGCCGGTGGAGGGCGGCACCGAGCTCGAGCTCGTGCACGACCGCTTCGCCGACGCGGCCGCCCGCGCCAACCATGAACGCGGCTGGGCCGCCACCATCGCCAAGCTGCATGCCTTCCTGACAGCCAACTGAGGGGCAGGGTGCGGCCGTAGCCCTAAAGGGCAATTCCGGCCTGCGCGGCCGTGGGGCACGCTTCGCGCAGTAGTCCCTCTTCCGGCCGCGCCCATGAACCTGCGTTTTGCCTCCTTGCTGGTGGCGCTGCTCGCGCCAATCTCGGCACGCGCCTCCTTCCTGTCCGGGGACGCGCTGGATACGGCCGCCAACTGGCTGTCCTGGTTCATCCTGTTCCTGGTGCCCGTGGTTGCCATCGTCGGCTTCCTGTTCGTGCACGTGCTGCCGGAAAAGATTGCCGAGAAGAAGCACCACCCGCACAAGGATTCGATCAAGGTGCTGTGCATCCTGTCGCTGTTCTTCGGCGGCATGCTGTGGCCGATCGCCTGGCTGTGGGCGTATACCAAGCCCATCGGCTACCGGATGATCTACGGCACCGAGAAGCACGAGGACTTCTACCTGGAAAAGGCACGGGAGCTGCACGAGGGCAAGCTCTCGCCGGAAGACGCAGCGGCCCTGCGCGCCGACCTGGCCGCAATGGCCAACAAGGCCCCCCTGCGAGCCGACCTGCAACTGCTGGCGGACCGGCTCGATACCCTGCCGGCCCTGGCCAGGCCGCCGGCGGCGGTGCCGCCCATCGTCACCCGGCCGCGCTCGGCCGAGGTTCCTGCGGGAACGGAGAGCTGAGATGGAAGTCCTGCTGCTCGCGATCTATTCCTTCTTCGTCTGGCTCATCTTCATCAAGTTGAAGTGGCTGCCGTGGAACACGGTGTCCCAGGTCATCGTCGTCATCATTCCCGTCGTCGGCCTGACGGCGCTGATCCTGGCGCTCAACGTGGTCGCGCCCTCGTCGCACGACGTGCGCGTCATCAAGTACGTCGTCAACATGTCGTCGCAGCAGCGCGGACGCATCCTCGAGATCGTGGACGGCAACAAGCCGGTGAAGAAGGGCGACGTCCTTTACAAGGTCGATCCGACGCCGTACCAGCTGCAGGTGAACGCGCTGGAAGCGCAGCTCGCCAACTCGGTGGGCAGCAGCAAGGAGCTGGAAGAGCAGCTGGCCGGCTCCGAGCAGCAGGTGTCCCAGTCCCGCTCGGCGATCGACCAGGCCAAGTCGCGCGTGGTGACGTCCAACGCGGACCTGGAACTGGCCACCAAACGGGCCGTGCAGAACCGCGAACTCGTGGCCACCGGGGCCGGCAACCGCTTCGACCTGGAGCAGGCCGAGACCAACCTGCGCAACGCCCAGAGCGCCGTCGATGGCGCGCGCAGCGCCGAGGCCCAGGCCCAGAGCGCCTACGGCCAGGCGCTGGCCGGCGAACGCCAGATCCGCCAGAAGATGGGCGCCAAGTCCAATGGCGAATGGGCGCAGATCGCGCAGATCCGCGCCCAGCTGGAGCAGGCGAAGTGGGACCTCGCGCAGACCACCGTGTATGCGCCCGCCAATGGCACGCCGGTCAACGTGCAACTGCGGCCCGGCGCCCTTGTCGCCACCTTCGCCAACACGCCCGCGCTCACCTTCGTGGAGGACGAGTTCAGCGTGATCGCGCTGTACGACCAGAACGAGCTGACGAAGGTCAAACCCGGTGACGAGGCCGAGATCGTGCTCGAGACCTTGCCCGGCGAAATCATCAAGGCCACGGTGGACTCCATCATCTGGGCCCAGGGCCAGGGGCAGGTGACTACGGGCTTCAGCCTGCCCGAGACTGTCCGCAGCGCGCCGCCAGGCCGCTTTCCGGTGAAGCTCAAGGTAGACCCGAAATTCCGCGACGTGTTCTTCGCTGCCGGCGCGCGCGGCAGCGCGGCGATCTACACCGAGCACCTGGAGGCGATCCAGATCCTGCGCAAGATCCTGCTGCGGGTCAGCACCAAGATCAACTACCTGATCCTGAAGCTGCACTGATGGACCGCACGGGCCTGACTTCGCTGAGCCTGGCGGCGCTGCTCGCGGCGCTGGCGGGCTGCGCCCTGAAGCCGCCGCCGGCGCCGCAGGACGTGCGCGCCCAGGCACTGCCCAACACGCAGATCCCGGCGCTGTGGAGCGGCGGCCCCGCCGCTGCCGGCGAAGTGCAGGGCGGCTGGCTGGCCAGCTTCCACCAGCCGGAGCTGGAAAAGCTGGTGGTCGAGGCCATGGCCTACAACACCGACCTGCAGGTCGCCGCGGCGCGCATGGAAGCCGCGGAGGCCTCGGCGCGGGCGGCGGGCGCCAAGCTCTATCCGCAGCTGAACCTGGCCGGCCACGGCGGCGGCAAGTCCGGCGGCGACGGCAGCGGCACCCAGATGATCGGCCTGTTCGCCAACTGGGAGCTGGACCTGTGGGGTCGCGTGCGTTCCGCGCGCGCCGCCGCCGGCGCCCAGTACGAGGCGACCTCGCTGGATTACCAGTACGCGCGCGAATCGATCGCGGCGATGCTGGCCAAGAGCTGGTTCCTGGCGCAGCAGGCCGCGGTGCAGTACGCGATCGCGGGCGACATGATCGCTTCGTCGAATTCGCTGGTCGAACTCTCGCGCGACCGCCTGCGCATCGGCAAGGGCGACGATTACGACGTGACCACGGCCGAAGCCAGCGCGCTCGCCTACCGCGACATCCAGCTGCAGGCCGAAAGCGCCGGCCAGAACGCGCGGCGCGCGATCGAGCTGCTGGCCGGCCGCTATCCGTCGGCGACGGTCAACCCCGGCACGGCCCTGCCGCCCTTGCCCGGGCCGGTGCCCGCGGGCCTGCCCTCGCAGTTGCTGGAGCGCCGCTACGACGTGCGCGCGGCGGAGCGCCGCGTGGCCGCCGCCTTCTACCGCACCGAGGAGGCGCAGGCGGCGCGCCTGCCCGCCATCTCGCTCACGGCCAGCATCAACACGATCAGCAGCGACGTGTTCGTGCTGCAGGACCGCAACAACCCGATCTGGGGCCTGGGCGCCAACCTCCTCGTGCCCATCTTCAACGCCGGCGCGCTGCAGGCGCAGGTGGACGTGCGCACGGCCGACCAGAAGGCCGCCATCGCGGAATACGGGCGCATCGGCGCCCGCGCTTTCGGCGAAGTGGAGGGCGCCCTCGCGCAGTCCTTCAACCTGGACAGCCGGGCCGAGGTCCTGCTGCGCACGGTGCGCGCCAACGAAAGCGCGCTGGGTTACGTGCGCGTGCGCTACAACGTGGGCAACGCCGACCAGCGTGCCGTGCAACAGCAGCTGCTGGCGCTGCATGCGGCGCGCACCACCCTGGCCCAGGTGCAGGCAGAGCGGCTGGTGCAGCGCGTCAACCTGTACCTGGCGCTGGGTGGCGGCTTCGAGCAGCGCTGAGGCGCGCAGCGCCCCAGCGTCGCCTCAGCTTCAGCGGCGATACGCGTTGTCGGGGTAGGCGTCGTAGCGGTTCGGCACGCCGTCGCCGTCGCGATCCCGGCCGCCGTAGTAGGCATAGCCCTCACCGCGGACCCAGTGGCCGCCCATCAGGCGCCAGGAGCCGTCCTGGCGCTGCACCCAGCGCGCTTCCTGCCAGGCGTAGCCCGGGCGGGTTTCCACCCAGTGGCCGCCGCTCCAGGCGTAGCGGTCGCCGTGCCACTCGTAGTAGCCCGGCGTCCACACGTAGCCTGGGCGTGCGGGCGGCGCGGCCTCGTAGATCGGCGCCGGCGGCGCGCCCTGCACGATCACTTCCGGGCTCGGGGCGTACCCGGAGCCATAGCCGTAGCCGGTGCCGGCGACGACCGCGGGCGTGGCCTGGGCGGACGCGACCCCCAGCAGGGCGCCGGCGGCCAGGGACAGGGCGAGGATCTTGCTCTTCATGTCGAACTCCTTGAGATCTATGTTCCCAAGGTGCCGTCGGGCTGCGAGCGCTGCCATAGGCGCGCGCCGGCTCTGTCCGTCAGCCGGTTCTGGCGAGCACGGAAGGCTTAGCGGCCGGGGCAGCCGGCGGCAGGCGCCGGCGCGGCGAGCTGGCAGGCCGGCGCCATGGCGGCGCGGGCCGGCCTGGACGTCAGGTACAGAGCCGTGGACAGCGTGACCACCACGAACAGCAGCGTGCCGCACAGCAGGTACCGGGCCCAGTGCTGGGCCGGGTGTACGAAGGCCCACAGGCTGGTCGGCGCCACGGAGCGCGCGGGCGCGGCCGGGCGTTCCATGCGGCGGATCCACAGGTCGTGCTCGGCGCGGCGATGCGAATCCGACAGCACCTCGTACGCGGCATTGATGGCGGCCATGGCGCGCACGGCATTGGCATTGCCTGGCATCTTGTCCGGGTGGTACTTGTGCGCGAGCTTGCGGTAGGCGGCGCGCACGAGGTCGGGCGAGGCGTCGCGTTCGACCTGCAGCACGTCGTAATAGGTGGGCATGGACTCGGTGGCCATCGCTCAGGATGTTAGGGCCGCGCCGCGCGGCGTCCAGCAAAACCTGCGTTGCGCCCGGCTGGCTGTGGGTGGCTTGCTACAAAAACCGTTGCAATCCGTGTCACGCAAGGCGGTGGCGGAAGAAGGCCGTGGCAAACAGGCGCGGCACCGGCACGTGGTGGCGCTGGCGGCGCTCGGCGAGCGCACGCGCCTGGTCGGGCAGCAGCGAGACTTCGTTGCGCGCTTCCAGCGAGACCCAGGTCAGCGCGCCTTCCAGCGAGCGATGCTGCTCGCCGCCGAAGATCTTGAAGGCGCACTCGGCTTCCCAGTAGTTGTCCGGCCGGGTCCAGCACACCTTGGCGTAGCTGCAGAAGCGCTCGCCGTCGCCCACGGCCGCCGCATACGCCGTGATGTAGAAACCGTTCAGCGGCCCCCAGACTCTTTCCATCGCAATCGCTCCCTGCACTTCGCTTCTTGCGGCGGGAGTTTGCGACGCCTCGTCGCCGCTTGGAGCTCAGCGGAACGCAATCGCGGCGCGGTCCTACAAACTTCCTTCACGCAGCCAGCGCGTGCATCTCGCGAATGAGGTCGCTCTTGCCCTCGAAGCCGATGCCGGGCAGCTCGGGCAGCACCACGTGGCTGTCCTGCACCTTCACGCCGTCGGGGAAGCCGCCATAGGGCTGGAACAGGTCGGGATAGGACTCGTTGCCGCCCAGCCCCAGCCCGGCCGCGATGGCCAGCGACATCTGGTGGCCGCCGTGCGGGATGCAGCGGCTGGGCGACCAGCCGTGCTGCTTCAGCATGTCGAGCGTGCGGAGGTATTCGACCAGGCCGTACGAGAGCGCGCAGTCGAACTGCAGCCAATCGCGGTCGGGACGCATGCCGCCGTAGCGGACGAGGTTGCGCGCATCCTGCATCGAGAACAGGTTCTCGCCGGTCGCCATCGGGTTGGGGTAGTAGTTGCGCAGCGTCGCCTGCAGCTCGTAGTCCAGCGGGTCGCCCGCTTCCTCGTACCAGAACAGGTTGTAGGGTGCGAGCGCCTTGGCATAGGCGATGGCGGTGTCCAGGTCGAAGCGGCCGTTGGCGTCCACGGCCAGGCGCTGGCCGTCCTCCAGGATGGACAGCACGGACTCGATGCGGCGCCGGTCCTCGTCCAGCGAGGCGCCGCCGATCTTCATCTTGACGACCGAGTAGCCGCGGGCGATGTACTTGCGCATCTCGTCCTTCAGCTGGCTGTCGTCCTTGCCGGGGTAGTAGTAGCCGCCGGCGGCATAGACGAAGACCTTGCGGTTCACCTGGCCGTCGCCGTAGCGCTCGGCCAGCAGCTGGAACAGCGGCTTGTCCTCGATCTTCGCCACCGCGTCCCACACCGCCATGTCGATGGTGCCGATGGCGACCGAGCGCTCGCCGTGGCCACCCGGCTTCTCGTTGGTGAACATCGCGTTCCACACCTTGTGGGCGTCGAGGATGCCGCGCTCGTCCAGCAGGCTTTCGGGCCTGGCCTCCAGCACGCGCGGGATGAAGCGCTCGCGCATCAGCATGCCCTGGCCGTAGCGGCCGTTGGAGTTGAAGCCGTAGCCGATGACCGGCTTGCCATGGCGCACGACGTCGGTGACGACGGCGACGAGGCTCAGCGTCATCTTGCTAAAGTCGATGTACGCATTGCGGATCGGGGAACTGATGGGAACGGTCTTCTCGCGGATCTCGACGATCTTCATGGTCTCTCCAAGGGGCAGGACGCGATGATGCCCGCGCGGGGCCCCGCAGCGCCAATGCCTGTTTTTTCTCGTTTGATGCCGTCCCGGCACCGCCACTCATGAACCTGTCCTGGCTGGAAGATTTCCTCGCGCTGGCCGCCAGCGGCAACTTCTCGCGCGCCGCCCAGGAGCGGCACATGACGCAGCCGGCCTTCAGCCGGCGCATCCGCGCGCTGGAGGAGTGGCTGGGCGCCGAACTGTTCGACCGCAGCAGCCAGCCGGCGCGGCTGACCGCCGCCGGCGAGTGGCTGCGCCCGATCGCGCAGGACCTGCTGGCTCGGGTGGCGCGGCTGCCCGGCGAAGCGCGGGCGGTGGCGGAGGCGCATTCCTCCACCTTGCGGCTGGCGGCGACGCATGCGTTGTCCTTCTCCTTCGTGCCGGGCTGGCTGCAGGCCCTGCAGGCCAATGGGCCGATCCAGCTGGTGTCCGACGTGCTGCAACGCTGCGAGGCCTTGCTGCAGCAGCGGCAGGTGCAGTTCGTGGTGGCGCATGCGCCGGCGGGCGAATCCGGCTTGCTCGATGCGGCCGGCGTGCCTGCCATCACGATTGGCCGGGACCGCCTGTTGCCGGTGCGCTCGGCCCAGGCGCCCGAGGGGGCGTTGCTGGCTTTCAGCGACGAATCCGGCTTGGGGCGGATCGTGCGGCAACGTGTTGGCCAGGAGCTCGCGGGCCTGCAGGCGGTGTTCACCGCGCACCTCGCTTCCGTCCTGAAGTCCATGGCATTGGAGGGCAGGGGACTGACGTGGCTGCCGGAGTCGCTGGTGCGCGAGGAGCTCGCCAGTGGTCGCCTGGCGGTGCACGGGCCGGCGCACTGGGTGGTGGACCTGGAGATCCGGCTGTATCGCGATCCGGCGCCGTTGGGAGCGTACGCCGAGGCGTTCTGGCTTGCCGCGGCGCGCTAGAAGATGTCCGGCTCCCCGGCGCTCTCGCCGAACTCCGTCCGCAGGAAATCCATGTCGCAGCCCTCGTTGGCCTGCAGGATGTGCTGCGTGAACATCCACCCATAGCCACGCTGGTAACGGGGCGCAGGTGCGGTCCAGGCGGCGCGGCGGCGCTCCAGCTCCGCGTCGCCGACGTCCAGGTGGATGCGCCGCGCTGGAATGTCCACGGCGATCACGTCACCGGTGCGCACCAGCGCCAGGTTGCCGCCGACGAAAGCTTCCGGCGCGACGTGCAGCACGCAGGCGCCGTAGCTGGTGCCGCTCATGCGGGCATCGCTGATGCGCAGCATGTCGCGCACGCCTTGCTTCAGCAGCTTCACGGGCAGCGGGATCATGCCCCACTCGGGCATGCCGGGGCCGCCCTTGGGACCGGCGTTGCGCAGCACGATCACGTGGTCCTCGGTGACCTCGGCCTCAGGGTCGTCAAGCATCTTCTTCAGGCTGGGATAGTCGTCGAACACCAGCGCCGGGCCACTGTGTTGCAGGAACTTCGCGCTCATGGCCGAAGGCTTGATCACGCAGCCATCCGGCGCCAGGTTGCCGCGCAGCACCGCGAGCGCGCCTTCGCCGTAGACCGGGTTGGCCAGCGGCCGGATCACCTCGGTGTCGAAGCACTCGGCGCCTTCGATGTTCTCGCCCAGCGTGCGCCCGTTCACGGTCAGCTGGTCCAGCCGCAGGAAGGGCTTCAGCTGCTGCATCAGCGCCGGCAGGCCGCCGGCGTAATGGAAGTCCTCCATCAGGTACGGACTGCTGCCGTTCGGGCGGATGTTCGCCAGCACCGGGACTTCGCGGCTGGCGCGGTCGAAGTCCGCCAGCGAGATGTCGGCGCCGGCACGGCGCGCCTGCGCGATGACGTGGATGATGGCGTTGGTGGAGCAGCCCAGCGCCATCGCCACCGCAATGCCGTTCAGGAAGGCCTCTCGCGTCTGGATGCGCGCGGGCCGCAGGTCTTCGTGCACCATCGCCACGATGCGCCGGCCCACCTGCGCCGCCATGCGCTGGTGGTTGGCGTCGACGGCGGGAATGGACGCCGCGCCGGGCAGGGTCATGCCGATCGCCTCGGCGATGGAGGTCATGGTGCTGGCCGTGCCCATCGTCATGCAGGTGCCCGCGCTGCGCGCGATGCCGCCCACGATGGCCTGCCATTGCGGTTCGCTGATGGTGCCGGCGCGGCGTTCGTCCCAGTACTTGAAGGCATCGGAGCCCGAGCCCAGTGCCTGGCCGCGCGACATGCCGCGCAGCATCGGGCCGGCGGGAAGGAAGATCGCGGGGATGCCGGCGCTGGTCGCGCCCAGCAGCATGGCCGGCGTGGTCTTGTCGCAGCCGCCCATGAGCACCACGCCGTCCACCGGGTAGGCGCGGATCATCTCCTCCACTTCCATCGCCAGCAGGTTGCGATAGAGCAGGGCGGACGGCTTGATGATCGCTTCGCCGAGCGACACGGTCGGCAGTTCCAGCGGAAAGCCGCCGGCTTGCAGCACGCCGCGCTTGACCTCGTCCACCCGCTGCTTGAAGTGCTGGTGGCAGGGGTTGTAGTCGTTCCAGTTGTTGCAGATGGCGATGACGGGCTTGCCTTCCCAGTCCTGCGGGTCGTAGCCCATCTGCATGATCCGCGAGCGGTGGTTGAAGCTGCGGAAATCGTCGCGCGCCAGCCAGCGCTGCGAACGGAGTTTTTCGAGTGGCATGCCGGGTCTCCTGCGGCGAGTTTAGGAGCCCGGCAGGCCCCTCAGCAATCCGCGCGGCGGTATTGCTGGTAGCAGAGCTCGCGCACGCGCTGCTTGTCGCGCTCGGTGCGGGCCCGGGACTCGGCGGCCGCGCGGTATTCGTCGTTGCGGCGCATGGATTCCTGGCGCTGCTGCTCGGCGAGCTCCTGGCGGCGCGCGTAGGTCGCATTGGCTTCCTGCGCCCGCATGGTCGCGTTGGCGCGGGCAGCGGAAACCTGGGCTTCCTGCATCAGCTGCTTCTCGTTGGCCTCGGCCTGCGCGGCCACAGTGGCGCGCTGCGCGGCCAGCCGCTGTTCCTCGTCACGGGCACGCGTGGCCGCCGCCTCGGCTTCCTTGCGCGCGGCGATCTCCTGCTCCTTGCGGGCCTCGGCGTTGCGCCAGCTCACGACGGCGCCCGTGACGATGGCCAGGCCGATCAGCCACAGCACCGCGGTCAGCACGCGGCTGCCGCCGGCGGGCGTCTCGTGCCGCACGATCACCCTGGTGGGCTGCACCCCGGGCCGCGCCGGTTCCGCGAGCTTGCGGTCGTGCGCCGCGCGCGACGCCGGGTCGCGCAGCACCTGGTAGGCCGACTTGAGTTCGCCGAGCCGGGCCAGTGCGCCATCGTCCTGGGCCAGGCGCTCGCGCGTGAACATCCGCTCCGCCTTGCCGTAGGCCGCTTCGATTTCTTCCGTCGTGGCATCGCCGGGAACGCCCAGCACCATGTATGCGGACCGCATCGTTCTCCTCCTCTCCTTGCTTCTATTCTTTCAGCGCCAAAAGCGGGCCCGCGCTTCGGCCTGGCGTGCTTCCGCCTCCGCCCGCCGCGCCTCGGCTTCCGCGCGCCAGACGTCGGCGTCGGTGGAGCGCGCGACTTCGCGTTCCGTCGCGTAGCCGTGGTTGCGCTTGTAGGCCATGCAGCGCGATTCGAGTTGCGACCGAACTTCCACCGGCTGCCCGCGCATCTCGCCCAGCACGTTGAGCACGTCGCGCAGCAGGCTTTTCTGCTGGCGCTCGATGGGACGGGCCTGGATCTCGGCGTTCAGCCGCTGCTTGGTTTCACCGGCGGCCATGCGCTGCCACCAGCCCATGGCGTCGGCGGCGACCCGCGCGCAATCGCGGTCGGTGTCGGGGTTGACCTGCTGGATGGCGAATTCGCCCTGGGTGAGCGAAAAGCGCTGCTGCACGGCCCGGTCGGCGCAGGGCCGGTCCTGGAACGTGGTGCCGCACTTGAACAGGTCGCCCGCATGCGCGGGGCCCGCCGCGGCGGCGAGCATCGCGAATGAGATAGCGGCCAGGCCGCTCCTCCCGGTTGCCAAAAACAGCCTCCCGTGACTCATCTTGTTACGGGAGTATACGAAGCAGACGTGGAATCCGGCCCCTTCAGGGCCGCCGGCTGTCGCGCGGGCGCGCCACCCATTTGGCGGATGCCCCAATAAAAAATCCCCCGGTGCTTGGCGCACCAGGGGGATAAATAGCCGGGAAAGAAACTTGAAAAAGAACCCGGCTCAAGCTGTGAGATTGCATAACGCGTGCCGGGTTCCTGAAACACGCGCGATTGCTTCCATTTGCGGCGAAACGGCAACTTTCCTTTCGTGAATTTGTCACGGGCCGTCCGGCACGTCGGTGAACGCCGGATTTTCGTGTCGCCTCCGGGGAACCCTTTCTGTAGGATGACTCTGACAGTAGTGCCCCCCAGGGAGGGGCTTCTTCTGACAATTCTTGGCCGTCGCGCTGCCAGCGCGCGGCAGCCACCAGCACAGGAACCGCATGTCCGATCTGTCCGCCAGCAAAGACGCCGTCGAAACCGACGGCTCCGGCGCGGCCACCCCGAGCCCCTGGCTCGCCCTCAAGAAGCTCTTCTGCCGCGTGCAGGACTGGTTCACCATCCAGCCGACCGCCGTCAAGATGATGGTGGTCGTGGTGGCCATCCTGATTCCTCTGACCGCCAGCTACTCCTTTGCGCTGTGGCAGCGCCAGGCCGCCGTCGCCGAACAGGTGAAGGCCATGGCCGGCGCCTCCGGCACCGAGCAGATGTGGACCCTCAACGACAAGCTGCCGGTGGTGTTCGGCAGCGGCTCGGTGCTGGGCTTCCTGGAAAGCCGCCCGGTCGACCGCATCACGGTGGTCTACAAGCCGCTGATGTGGAACGTCTCCGAACGCATCCTGCTGATCGAGTCGCAGGGCAAGCTGTACGCCTACTACCCCAGTGACATGGAGACGAAGATCTTCACGGACAAGGCCGTCAGCGCCTCCTGGGGCAGCAAGCTGGTCTTCGTGCCGCGGTCCGAGCTTTCGGCCACCAGCCTCGACATGCTGGAGAAGCTGGACGAGCGCTTCGCCGGCGCCCGCCCGCAGAGTGAAAAGGACGGCTGGAAGGCCGGCGTCAGCGGCGTGCTGTCGGCCGCGCTGACCCTGGGCCTGCTGGGTTTCCTGGCCTTCCACCTGAAGGGCCAGTTCAAGTCGCTGCGCTTCATCGAGCCGAACCAGGTGCACGGTTCCATCGACGACCTGGTCGGCATGGACGACATCAAGTCCGAGGTGCGCCAGATCAAGGACCAGTACGAGCGGCGCGCCGAATACGCGGAGTACGGCATCAACAAGCCGTTCAACGTGATGTTCAGCGGCCCGGCGGGCACGGGCAAGACCAAGCTGGCGAGCTACCTGGCCAAGGAGCTGAACCTGCCGATCCTGTTCCATTCGGCCGCCAACCTGGAGACCGGCTTTGTCGCCGGCGGCTCCAACACGCTGGCGCGGATCGCCTCCATGGCCAAGCGGCGCAAGCGCTGCATCGTGTTCCTGGACGAGGCGCAGGACCTGTTCATGAAGCGTGGCGGCCACCGCAAGTTCGACGACGACACGCAGAACATGCTGCTGGCCATCCTCGACGGCGTCCGCACCAAGAGCGATGCCGAGATCATCTGGATCGTCGCCTCCAACTTCAACAGCGAGTCCATGCCGATGGACGAGGCCATGCTGCGCCGCTTCCAGATGAAGGTGGATTTCCGCCTGCCGAACAAGGAAGAGCGCCGCGCCATCATCGACCACTACCTCGACCAGCGGGCCGACAAGGTGGCCGACGGCATCGACCTGCGTCCCATCGTCGAAGTGACGGAAGGCCGCAGCCCGGCGGACCTGGAGACCATCGTCAACCAGGCCGGCATCACCGCGGTGCAGGGCGGCGAGCTGATCGCGGGCGACACGCTGATGCATGCCGCCGAGCGCGTGCTGGTGGGCAACGTCAACGCCAACACCACCAAGGAGCGCGAGCGCGACCGCCGCATCATCGCCATCCACGAGTGGGGCCACTTCCTGGTGGACTTCGACCTGGAGCGCAAGCGCGCCGGCGGCGACTGGGAAAAGATCCTCAGCGAGATGAAGACCATCAAGATCTCGCTGAAGGCCAACCCGCGCAACAACGCGCTGGGCTTCGTCTTCCACAAGCAGGGCAGCAACCTGCTGAAGACCAAGTCGGACATCGAGCACGACGTCCGCGTCCTGCTGGGCGGCATGGCCAACGAGGAACTGTTCTTCGGCGAGGAGGGCACCACCAACGGCGCCCACAACGACATCACGCGCGTCACCAAGCTGCTGCACCACGCGGTGGCCGAGATGGGCATGTACCGCAAGACGCGCCTGAATTTCGGCGCGCTGAGCGACTCGGGCAACCGTTCGGTCGACGAGGAAACGCGGACCATCATGGAGCTGCAGAGCGAGCGGCTCTATGGCGAGACCAAGACCCTGCTCGCGCGCCAGAAGCCGCTGACCGAGCACCTGGCGGGCAAGCTGATGGATGCGGGCGAGATGAGCCTGAAGGGAGCGCTGTTCGAGATCCGCTCCTTCGAGGCGGCCTGCTTCAGTTTCGATTCGAAGGTGGGACTCAACGGCGCGTCCAGCGCGGAGCCGACACCCGACGCGGCCGCTTAGGCCGTCTTTCAGAGGAGTCGATGGGGCGGCCTGCGAGCCGCCCCTTTTTTTTGCAATCCGTTACCGGATGGCGGCCTGGCTTACTTCTTGGGAGCAGGCTTGGCAGCCGGTGCCGCGGGAGCAGCCGCTGCGGGGGCGCCGCCAGCCGCACCGCCGGAGCCGGTGGCCGGCTGCACGCCCAGGCGCTTGGCAATGGACTCGTCCAGCACGCGCAGGTGCGAGCCGACGTCCGCCCGCACGTCCGGCACCAGCTTGGCGAGCAGCACGCGCTGCATGTCGCCGCCCATGGTCTGGAATTTCTGGTAAACGGGCGATTCCATCATCGTGACGACCTGCTTGAGCTCGTCTTCGGTGAACTTCTCCTCCAGCATCGCGCCGACGGTGGCCGGGGCCAGCTTGATCGCCTTGTCACGGACGACCGGGAAGGTGTCGTTCATGTACTTGTCGGCATCCTGCTGCAGGCCCTTGCCGATGGCTTCGCGCTTGTCCTGCGGCACCTGCTGCTGCACGTAGTCGAGCGCGCCGGCGATCAGCTCGTTGGCGGGCTGCTTGACCAGGTCGCGCGCCATCGCCTCGATGCCGGCCTGCTGCAGCTTCAGGATCTTGGCCGACAGTTCCTTCTTGGCGGGCGTGGACTGGGCTTGCGCCAGGGTGCAGGCGGCGGCGAGCGTGAGGAGGACGAAAGATTTCTTCAACATCGGCGCATCTTAAACGTTGCGGCTGACGGCTCCCTAACCCACGTTCCTACAGCTGGCGCTACCGCGAGCGCACGCCATGGCGCTGCCTTGTCTTGCCGCGCCTGGACGCCGCCTTGCCTATTCTGGAAGCATCGGCAAGGAGGAACTGACCATGTCCGAAGACAGCAACAAGAGCGGCGCCGAGCAGCTGCTGATCCACCTGGAACCCGAATGGGAGCGCCGCAACTGGTGCAACTGGCTCAGTTGCAGCGAAGCGGAACTCGAGCACGCGGTCACCTACGTCGGCCACGACCCGGACAACGTCCGGCGCTTCCTGCGGCAGGCGCGCATCTAGAAGTACACGCGGGACGGATGCCGCGCGCGGCACGCGCGCGAGCATGATTTACACGGAGAGGGGTTACGGCTTGTGACTGCCTCTCGCGAATCGCCGCGCTGCGTTCTAGACTCCTTGTTACATGGAAGAAAGCACGCTCCGTCTCGACGAGGCCACTGCCCGCCAGCTGGTGCTGGTGCGTGCCATCGACGACGTGGACACGCAGGGCAAGCTGCTGAGCGAGGTGGAGCGCGAGCAGCTGGAACGCGATGCCCTGGAGGCGAGCCGGCGCGCTTCGCCCGCGGCCGACCTGGACCTCGCGCAGTACCTCCAGCAGCGCGCACGCAAGGTGCTGGCAGCGGTGGAGAACCGCCATCCGCAACTGGCCGCCCTGCAGGATCCCGAGCCCTGGCGCGCCTGGCTGCTCTGGGTGCTGCCGCTGGCCGCGGCGATCGGCGGCGCGGCGCTGGACCGCATCGACAACCCGCAGAAGGTGAACATGCTGTCGCCGCCGCTGCTGGGCGTACTGGCCTGGAACGTCGGCATGTACCTGCTGCTGCTCGCCTGCGCGTTCGCGCCGCCCGCCTGGCAGGGCGCCCGCGTACTCGCACTGCTGCAGCGCTGGTTCGCCGGCCTGCCCGGGCACGGGCGGCGCACGGGGCGGCTGCGCATCGACGTCTCCGCGCGCTTCCACCAGCAATGGCTGCAGGCCACCGCGCGCCAGCAGCTCCTGTGGTTCAAGCAGCTGCTGCACCTGACGGCCGCCGGCTGGGGGGGCGGCTTGGCGGTGTCCATCGTGCTGGGCGGGCTGGTGCGCCAGTACCGCGTGGGTTGGGAAAGCACCCTGCTGGACCTTCCGCAGGTGCACGCGGTCCTGAGCACGCTGTTCGCGCCGGTCGTGGGCCTGCTGCCCTTCCAGGCCTTCAGCGCGGCGGACCTGCAGCGCATGGCCTTCAGCTCGGGCGCGGCCATCGGCGTCGAGGAGGCGCGGCGCTGGGTGTGGATGTATCTCGCGCTGCTCGGCGTGGTGGTGCTGGTGCCGCGCACGCTGCTGGCGGGCTGGGCGGCTTGGCGCCGGCGCCGCCTCGGGCGCGCCGTGCGCATCGACCTGCGCGATCCCTACTACGTCGAGGTGCTGGCGCGCGTGAGCCCGGCGCGGGTGACGCTCGGCGTGCTGGCACGCCCGGGCCGCGGGCGCGCGCTGCTGCAGCGCCTGCTGCAGGAAGCCGCGGAGCGGGGCGGCCGCGGCGCGGGGCCGCGCACCGTGCTCACCACGCCCAAGGGCGACGTGCTGCGCGTGTTCGACATCCCGCCGGACTACCAGCCGCCGCAGGGCCCCGCCGCGCGGCCGCTGGAGGGCGCCAGCGCGGCGCAGGCCTGGCTGCAGGACCTGCTGGGCCGCTTCAAGGGAGCGCGCCAAGTCGCGACTCGCGACGACGAACTGCAGGCCAGCCTGGCCGACACCGACTTCGTGCTGCTGCTGCCGGCCGACGTCGGCGACCTGGAACAGGCCACGCGCCTGCTGCACTGGGTGGCGCAGCCGGCGCTGGTGCTGGCCGACGCGCACGGCGACGAGCAGGTGCTGCAGGACTACCGGGCCGCAGTGCAGCGCCTGGGCCTGGCCGCCGAGGTGCTGGACCTGGACCAGGCCGCCGGCCACTGGGTGCGCGAGGAGCGGCTGCTGGAGGCGATCGGCGCGCACCTGGCCACCAGCAAGCGGGCCGGCTTCGCCCGCGTCGCCGCGGCCTGGGCCGAACGCAACGAGCGCCGCTTCGACGAGGCCATGCGGCAGCTGGCCGCCTTGCTGGTGCACGCCGCGCGCGAGCACGAGGAGGTGGGCGCGGCGCCAGTGAACCTGCGCCAGCTGGTGGACGCCGGCGAGCGCGAAGCGGGCCAGCGCGCCCGCGATGCCGCGGCGCAGGCTCTTCTGCTGCGCGTGCATGCGGAGGAGACGGCGACCTTGGCGGAGCTGATGCGGCTGCACAAGCTGGAGGCGCCGGCCGCGCCGGTGCCGGCCGCGCGCATGGAGCAGGGCTTCGTGGTGCAGCACGCGGTCGACGCGCCGCAGGCCGGCATGGCGGGCGCGGCCAGCGGCGCCGCGCTGGGCGCGGGCATCGACGTGATGACGGGCGGCCTGTCGCTGGGCATGGCCGCGGCGCTGGGCGCGGTCATCGGCGGCGGCGCGGCCTGGGTCGCGGCGGCCTGGAAGAACCGCGCAGCGCCGGCCGGCCAGTCGCTCGTGCAATTGAGCGAAGACATGTTGCTGACACTGGCCGAAAGCGCGCTGGCCGGCTACCTGGCGGTGGCGCACCGCGAAGGCGGCACGCGGCCCGAGGCGCCGGCGGCCTGGCGTGGTGAGGTGGTGGCTGCGGTCGCGGCGCGGCGCCAGGAACTCGCGCCGCTGTGGCTGCAGGCACGCACGGCGCGCGAAGAGGAAGGCGTGGTGCGCGAATTGGCGCAGGTGCTGGGCAGCGTCACGCGCGGGCTGCTCGCGCGTGTGAACTAGGCCTTCTGCTGCGAAGCAGCGCGCAGGAGCTCTTCCACCGCCGTCAATTCAGCCGGCTTCGTCAGGTGCCGGTCGAAGCCCGCGTCGCGCGTGCGATCGCGGTCCTCCTGCGTGCCCCAGCCGGTCAGCGCGACCAGCATCGCCCGTTCGCCCGCAGGCATGGCGCGCAGGCGGCGTGCCACGTCGTAGCCGCTGACGTCCGGCAGGCCGATGTCGAGGAACACCACGTCGGGGCGGAACTCCGGCGCGACGGCCAGCGCCTCCTGGCCGGTGTGGGCGATGTGGGCCGCGTGGCCTTCCATCTCCATCAGCACGCCCAGGCTCTCGGCCGCGTCCGCGTTGTCGTCCACCACCAGCACCCGCAACTGGCCAAGCTTGCCGCCTCGCGACGCTGGTGCTTCGCCGCCGCCGGTTGCCTGCGGCTTCGCCAGCGGCAAGCGCACGGTGAAGGTGCTTCCCTTGCCGCGCCCGGCGCTGGACGCGCCGACGCTGCCGCCGTGCAGCGCCACCAGGCTTTGCACCAGCGACAGCCCGATGCCGAGACCGCCGCCCTGGGGCCGGCCTTCGTTGCTGGGCACCTGCGCGAACATCTCGAACACCTTGCCCAGCGCCGCCGGTTCGATGCCGATGCCGGTGTCCGTCACCGACACCACCGCTTCGCCGCCTTCGCGCCAGGCCTTCAGCGCGATCGCGCCGCACTCGGGCGTGTACTTGGCCGCGTTGTTCAGGAGGTTGCTCACCACCTGCGCGATGCGGGTCGGGTCCGCGTCCATCGGCAACGGCTCGGCGGGCAGGTCCACCGACAGCTTGTGGCCGGCGTTCTCGATCAGCGAGCCGCTGGTCTCCACCGCCGTGGACACCACGTCCCGCAGGTCCATGGACTGGCGCCGCAACTCCACCTTGCCGGTGCTGATGCGCGCCACGTCCAGCAGGTCGTCCACCAGGTGCACCATGTGCTGGATCTGGCGCTCCATCATCTGCCGCGTCTTCTCCAGCATCTCCGGCTTGCCGGCGCCCATGCGCATCAGGTGCAGCCCGTTGGACAAGGGCGCCAGCGGGTTGCGCAGCTCGTGGGCGAGCGTCGCGAGGAATTCGGTCTTGCGCTTGTTCGCCTCGGCCAGCTGGTCGGCCAGGCGCCGCAGGTCCTGCTCCGCCAGCAGCCGCTGCGTGATGTCCGAGAACAGCACCGCGACCAGGTCGGCGCCGCCGCCGCGCAGCCGCGTGGCGTAGATGTCGAACCAGCGGTTCATGATGCGGTCTTCCTGCACGAAGCGCGTGGCTTCGCCGGTGCGCGCCACGCGGTCGTAGACCTCGAAGCGCTGCCCCTCGTAGCCGGGCAGCAGCTCGCACATCGTGTGGCCCACCGGGTTCTGCAGGCCGGTGTGCATGCAGAAGGCCTCGTTGGCCTCCTCGTAAAGGAAGTCGTGCACCTTGCCGTCCGGGCCGCGCAGCAGCTTGACCACGCAGAAGCCCTCGTCGATCGACTCGAACAGCGCCCGGTAGCGCTCCTCCTTCACTTCCAGCCGCTGCTCGAAGTCGCGCCGCTCGCGCGCGCGCAGTTCCTCCTTGCTGCGATAGAGCTCGACGAACACGCCGACCTTGGCCTTCAGCACCTCGGTGCGCAGCGGTTTGGCGAGGAAGTCGACCGCGCCCAGCGCGTAGGCCGAAAGCATGGCGTCGTCGGGGTCGTCGCCGGCGGTGACGAACAGGATGGGCGTGAAGCGGCTGCGCGGCCGCGCGCGGATCTGGCGCGCGACCTCGAAGCCGTCCATGCCGGGCATGCGCACGTCCAGCAGCACGGCGGCGAAGTCCTGCCGCTCCAGCGCGGCGAGGGCTTCGAGGCCGGACTCGGCGCGCACGAGGTTGACTCCGAGGGTGTCGAGCGCAGCCTCCAGCGCCAGCAGGTTGGCGGGCTGGTCGTCGACGAGAAGGACGTTCGCGGGTACGGTGGTGTGGGGCACGTTGTTCGAAGGCGCCGGCGAGGTCCGGCAGGCGGAGTCTAAGACGCTTTCCCGCGGGCGGGGCCAGCCCACGGCCGCATGCGGCCCCGGCCGGCGGCGCGTCAGGTTGCTGTCCTACGGCCGAGGCGGCGACGGTTGCGCACCATGGCACTGGGGCAGGGTGCTGCCCCGATGCCTTGGAATCATTCAGCCCGGCCCCGCGCCGGGCATTTTTTGTCATGCGCCTGAAGGCCCGTAACCGGATCGAACTGCATTGCGATGAGGACTGCCCGCTCGCCGCGGTGCTGCGCCCGCGCAGCAGCGCCGAGCAATGGGTCGTGTCCGAGCGTTACGAGATCGCACCCTGGGTGCCCGCCTCCGAATACGTGGACTGCTTCGGCAACCTGTGCCAGCGCTTCACGCTGCCGGCCGGCGACAGCGCCATCACCGTGGACAGCGAAGTGGAGGTCACCGAGCAGATCGACGTCGACCGGCGCGCCCCGGCCGTGCCGCCTGGGCAACTGCCCGATGAGACACTGCTCTACCTGCTGCAAAGCCGCTACTGCCCGAGCGACAAGATGGAGGAGCGCGCCCGCGACATCGTGCATGGTTGCGCGCCCGGCTATCCGCAGGCCGAGCGCATCCAGGACTGGATCCGCGAGAACGTCGCCTACCGCGGGGGCGTCAGCACCGAGAGCACCTGCGCGCTCGATACCTTGCGCGGCGGCGCCGGCGTCTGCCGCGATTTCGCGCACGTGGGCGTGGCGCTGTGCCGCAGCCTGGTGCTGCCGGCCCGCGTGGTGGTGGGCTACCTGCACGAGCTCGACCCGATGGACATGCACGCCTGGTACGAGGTGTTCCTCGGCGGGCGCTGGTTCGCCTTCGATGCGACGCAGGACAAGCCGCGCGGCGGCCGCATCGTGGTCGCCCACGGCCGCGACATCGCCGACGTGGCCTTCCTCTCGAACTACGGCCCGCTGGAAATCACGAACATGGAAGTCAGCGTGACGGCCGCCTGATCGAAAAAAAAGGGCCGGTGACCCGGCCCTGCGCGGATAGCGCGGTCCTTACTTCTTCGTGGCGACCGTCTCGTCCTTCTTGTCCTCGGCGACGCGGTCCTTGCCCGGCGTCACTTCGATCTTGGGGACGGTGATCGTGGATTCGTGCGAGTCCACGTGCACTTCCGGCACCTTGACGTCCTTTTCCGTGGTGGTCACGTCCACCTTCGGCGGGGTCACTTCGTACTTCGGCAGCGTGACGTCGCCGTCCTTGGTCTTGGACACTTCGTACTTCGGCATGTCGACGTTGCCTTCCTGGGTCTTGCGGACGTCGCAGCCCACCAGGGCCAGGGACGCAGCAGAAGCAAGGCAGGCAAGGACGATGGCGTGATTACGCATGGCTAGGCTCCCTTCGGTTTGTGTGAGCGAAGTATGGGAGCCCCGGCAAAGCCCGGCTGTCAGAGCCGGACGGCAAGGCCTGTCCGCCTGCGACGCCTCGGCCGTAGCCGAAAGCCTTGCTCAGGCGACGGCCTGGCCCGACAGGACCTGCGCCAGCTTGGCGTGCACCTCGGCCGGATCGGCCGGCTTCACCAGGTGGGCCAAGAAGCCGGCTTCCGCGGAACGCTGGCGGTCCTGCTCGCGGCCGTAGCCACTAAGTGCCAGCACCGGCAGCTGCTTGGACAGCGCGCGGCCGACGTCGATGCCGCTGCCATCGGGCAGGCCGAGGTCGGTGAGCACCGCGTCGAACACGCCGCTGCTCGCCACCCGCAGCGCGTCGGCGCAGGTGCCGACGTGCTCCACCACGTAGCCGTATTCCTCCAGGCACATGGCGAGCGCCACCGCCGCGTCCTCGTTGTCCTCCACCAGCAGCACCCGCTTGCGGTCGCTCGCGGGCGCCTCGCTGGCCGGCGACGCCGCCATGATGCTCGCGGTTCCGCCGGCGCCCGGCAGCATGATGGTGAAGGTGGCGCCGCTGCCGCGGCCCTCGCTGGAGGCGCGGATCAGGCCTTCGTGCTGCTGCATCAGCCCGTGGGCGATGGCCAGCCCCAGCCCGAGGCCGCCGTAGCTGCGCGCGACCTCGGCGTCCGCCTGCTCGAAGGGCCGGAAGATGCGCGGCAGCGCATCCGCCGCGATGCCGATGCCGGAGTCGCTGCAGTGCAGGCTGAACTGGCCGCCGGCATTGTCGCTGCGCAGGCGGATGCGCCCGCCCTGCGGCGTGAACTTGACGGCATTGCGGATGATGTTCCACAGCACCTGCTGCATGCGCGCCTGGTCGGCGTCCACGTGCGGGTCCGCGGCCTCCAGCGCCAGTTCCAGCGCGATCTGCTTGTCGCGGATCGAGTCGCCGACCATGGCGACAACCGCCCGTGCCAGCTGGTGCATGTCCACCCGGCCGCGCCGCAGGTTCACCTTGCCGGCGCTGATGGCGGTGAGGTCCAGCAGGTCGTCGATCAGCCGCGCCTCGAGCGCGACGTTGCGGCGGATCATGGGCAGCAGGTCGCGGTGGCGGTCGTCGACCTGGGCCACCTTCTCGAGCACGTGGACGGCGGTGGTGATGGGCGCGAGCGGCGTGCGCAGTTCGTGCGAGAGCACCGCCAGGAAGCGGTCCTTGGCCTGGTTGGCGCGGTCCGCTTCCTCCTTGGCCGCGCGCAGCGCCTCGGCCGCCAGGTGGCCCTCGGTGGCGTCGTGCACCAGCTTGCAGTAGCCGGCGGGCCGGCCTTCGTCGTCGTCCAGCGCGGTCAGCACGCCCTCGGCCCACAGGCGGCGGCCGTCCTTGGCCACCAGCCAGCGGTTGTCGGCGGCCTTGCCGAAGCTGCGGGCGCACTGCATCTCCTGCAGCAGCGCCTTGCGCGGTTGCGTCTCCGGCGGGAACAGCAGGGCGGCGGACTGGCCCAGCATCTCCTCGGAGTCGTAGCCGAAGATGGCGCTGGCGGCGCGGTTCCAGAATTCGACGCGGCCGGCATTGTCGATCAGCACCACGGCATATTCCTGCAGGCCGTCCACCACCTTGGCGAAGGTCATGTCGGCCTGGCGCAGCTGGCGTTCGGCCAGGTCGCGCGCGCGGCGGTCGTCCACCTCGCGCAGCGCCCGCCGCAGCACCGGAGCGAGCCGCGCCAGCCGCGCCTTGCTCACGTAGTCGGTGGCGCCGCGCTTCAGCAGTTCGACGGCGTTGTCCTCGCCGATCACGCCGGAGACGAACACGAAGGGCACTTCCGGCGCGAGCTGGTTGCGGTGCTCCAGCAGGTCGGCGCCGGTGAAGCCCGGCAGCTCGTAGTCGGACAGCACCACGTCCCAGCCGCCACTTTCCAGCGCCTGGATGAACGCGGCTTCCTCGCGCAGCACCTCCAGCCGCACGTTGGGATAGGTCTTCAGCAGCTGCACGCGCAGCAGTTCCACGTCCAGGCGCGAATCCTCGACCAGCAGGGCGCGCAGCAGCCGCCCGTCCACGCCTTCCGCTTCACTCATGCCGCCGCCTCGTCGTCTTCAACGATCCGGGCGGCGGCTCGTTCAGCACCGCCCAGAAGATGCCGAGGTCTGCGATCGCCTCGACGAACTGCTTGAACTCCACCGGCTTCACCACGTAGGCGTTCACGCCCAGCTGGTAGCTGCGCAGCACGTCGGTCTCCTCGTGCGAGGAGGTCAGCATGACCACCGGGATGCTGCGCAAGCCCTCGGTCGCGCGCACCGACTGCAGCACTTCGAGCCCGTTCACCTTGGGCAGCTTCAGGTCCAGCAGGACGACGGCGGGGTTGCCCTCGGCGCGGTCCGTGTGCTCGCCGTTGCGTTGCAGGTAGTCGAGGGCGGCCTCGCCGTCGCGCACGATGATCACTTCGTTGGCGAGCTGGCTGCGTTCCAGGGCGACGAGCGTGAGTTCGAGGTCGCGGGGGTCGTCTTCGACGAGCAGGATGGGTTTCAGCATCAGGAGGACTCCACGGGGCGGGAGGGGGCAGGAGGCAGGACGAAGCCGAAGGTGGCGCCGCGCTCGGGTTCGCCGCGCGCCCACACCGTGCCGCCATGGCGCTCGACGATGCGCTTGACGTTGGCCAGGCCGATGCCGGTGCCGTCGAAATCCTCGGCGCGGTGCAGGCGCTGGAACACGCCGAACAGCTTGCCGACGTACTTCATGGGAAAGCCCACGCCGTTGTCCGTGATCTCCAGGCCCGGCCCCAGCGGGGTGGCGGTGGCCGCCACGACGATCCGCGCGGGGTCGCGGCCGCGCGTGTATTTCACGGCGTTGGCCAGCAGGTTGCGCACCGCCACCTGCAGCAGCAGAGGGTCGGCCCACAGGCAGGGCAGCGGCCCGCGGATCTCCCACTCGATGAGGCGGCCGCGCTCGCCGTGCTTCAGTTCCTCGACGAGGTCTTCCACCAGCGCGCCGGCGTCGACCGGCCCGGGCTTCAGGCCCGAGCGGCCCATGCGCGAGAAATCGAGCAGCGCGTCGACCAGCTGGCCGGCATACGACGCGGCGTCCTTCACGTGCTGCAGGTAGCGGTGCGAGCGCTCGTCCAGCTTGTCCGCGTTGTCCTCCAGCACCAGGTCGACGTAGCCCGCGATATGGCGCATCGGCGCGCGCAGGTCGTGCGACACCGTGTAGCTGAAAGCCTCCAGCTCCTTGTTGACGCGGCCCAGCTCGATGGCATGGCCCGCCATTTCCTCGGCGCGGCGCAGCACCAGCGCGATCAGCGCCTGCCGCAGCTCGCTGACGGCCGCCTGTTGCGCCTGCAGCCAGGGCGCGGAGCGGCCGCGCACCAGTTCCTGCCAGCCGTCGAAGCTGTGGCGCGGGTGGATGCGTCCGCTGGAGGGCAAGGTCTTGCGCGGGTCGCCGGCCCACTGGATCGCCTGCACCAGCTCGGGCCGGAACCACAGCACCACGTGGCGGTGCACCTGCGAGATCGAGACGGCCAGCACGCCGGCGCAATGCGGCAGCAGCGCCTCGCCTCCGGGCCAGGCCTCGGGCAGGCGGTCGGTGCAGAACAGGTCCTCGCCGCGGCCGACGATCCAGTGCGCGAGCTCGCGCACCTGCTCCGGCGGCGGCGTCTTGCCGATCGTCCAGCAGATGTCGTTCAGCACCACGGCGGCGCCGGTGGCGTCGGTGAGTTCGTGCAGCGCCAGGGCGGGGCTCACCAGCTTCTGCAAGGTGCCGTCGGTCTCGGCCATCAGCGCCACCAGCGTCAGCACGCGCTGGTGCAACGCCAGCCGCTGTGCGACTTCCGTGTTGTCCTCCAGCGCCTGCACCTGCAGCGACAGCAGGCGGCCCAGGTGCTCGCAGGCCACGCGGGCCTGGAAGGTCAGGGACTTCGGCTGGTGGTCGTGGCAGGAGATCAGGCCCCACAGCCGTCCGCGCGAGACGATGGACACCGACATGGACGCCGGCGTGCCCATGTTGCGCATGTATTCCAGGTGCACCGGCGACACGCTGCGCAGGGACGCGAAGCTCAGGTCCAGCGCCGCGGGACTGCGCGCGCCCTCCGCCGGCACCAGGGGCACCGGGTCGTAGTTGGCGTCCGGGATCACGCGGATGTGGTTCACGCGATAGAGCTCGCGCGCCTGGGCCGGCACGTCGCTGGCCGGGAAGCGATGGCCGGCATAGGAGTCGTAGCCCGGGTCCGCGCGTTCGGCCAGCACCTCGCCGTGGCCGTCGGCGTCGAAGCGGTAGACCAGGCAGCGGCCGTAGCCCGTGAGTCGCTTCATCTCGCGCGCCACCGCCTGGCACAGCGCCGTGAGCGAGTCGGCCTGCGTGAGCAGGGGCAGCACTTCGTGCGCGACTGCGTACATGGGCGCGTGCATCGTGGCCACCGGGCCGCCGGGCTCGTATTCGAGGATGACGCAATCGCCCTGGCGGTGCGCCGTGGCGTCGTGCGTGCGGCCCGCCAGCGGCAGGCTGCCGATCCAGGCCGGACCGGTGCCGGGCGCGAGCCGGGCGTGGTCTGCCGGCAGCAGCGCGAGGGCCTCGCGTACTTCCCGCTCGCTGCCCCAGTTGGCGCTGTAGGCCAGGAGCTCGCCGCTGGCGGCGTCCAGCACCGTCATGCGGCCGTGGGGCTGGATCGCGCCGGGCGTGCGGATCGGTTCGGCGGCGCACTGCGCCAGGTCAGGCAAGGGCAGTGCGCTCATTCAGGTGGTTTTCCAGCAGGGAGGCGAGGTTGTCGAAGGTCTGGCAGGCGGCATCGCACGCGGCCTCGACCCATGCGGATTCCGTCACTTCGGCCTGCAGGTGGTCGCGGAACTCCTGCCACATGCCCTGCGTGTCGGCCCCCCAGCCATGGAAATAGCTGCTGGCGGCTTGCAGGCCGGTCTGCGCCAGCGCCCGCGTGATCACCTGGCCGCCGAGGGCCGAGCCCTCCAGCACGTAGACCGAGCCCCAGGCCGCGGCGGCGTTCGGCAGTTGCAGCGCGAGCTGCGCGGGCGGCAGCGGACGCAGCCCAAGTTGCTGCAGATCACCTTGCAGGAAGGTGCGGCGCGAGCGTTCCCACAGCCACGGGTGCCAGGCCGCGGGCAGGGCGGCCGCGACCGCTTCCTCCCAGGGACCCAGGAAGGCATCCAGCACCTGCAGCACCCGCCCGTAGTGCGCGCGCTCGCGCAGCCGGCGCAGGTCCATGAGGCGGTCGACCCGCTGGTGCCGCTCGCGGGTGGCGGCTCGCAGTGCGGTAAGCGCGCCGTCGGGACGCGGGGGCTCGTGGAGGTCGGCGGGATGGTTCAATGTTCGGCGTGTCGCGGCGCGCGAAAGGGCGGCGCCAAGGCAGCGCACATCCTGTCATCGCCGTTGCCGCCGGTGTGTAGGACAACATCCAGTGCTCGTGCCGAGGCACGCACAGCATATGTGCGTAACCTGTGCGCGTTGGTCGCTGCGCTCAGGCCTCCGGATCGTCCTTGGCCGGGCGGGCCGGCAACCGGCGACGGTCTTCCATGCGCTGCAGCATCTCGAGCGCGCTGGCCGACCCCTCGCCGCTATGGCGTTCGAGTGGCGCCATCGGCTTGCTTTCCTGCTGCTTCTTGCGCGCCGGCTTGGCGCCTCGCGGGCTGCGTTTCGCCACGGCTTCCCCTTGCATGTGAATCCAGTGTGAAGGCTGGGCCAGCAATGGCTGTCAGCGCGTCCGAGACCGGCGCGTAGGACGGGAACCGACACGCTGCAACGCGGGGCCGCTAGGATGACTGGATCGGAGGTGGAAGATGGAGCAATCGAAGCAGGAAGCGGAAGCGCTGTTCCAGGTGCCAGCGCTGCGGGCGTTGCGCGCGGACCTGGCGCTGGCACTGCGCGCGGCCGCGCACCATGGCCTGGGCGAAGGCGTGTGCAACCATTTCAGCGTGGCGGTGCCGGGACATCCGGACTGGTTCCTGCTCAACCCGCGCGGCCTGCACTGGGGCGAGGTGCAGGGCCACGACATCGTCCTCGTGGACAGCGCGGGCCAGCCGCTGGCCGGCGCGCATCCGGTGGAACCGACGGCGATGTACATCCATGCGGCCGTGCACCGCATCGCGGGCCAGGCGTGCGTGATGCACACCCACATGCCGTATGCGACCGCGCTGACCCTGACCGACCTGCGCGCGCTCGACACCACGCTGTCGCAGAACGCGATGCGCTTCCACGGGCGTATCGCGGTCGACGCGGCGTACAACGGCCTCGCGCTGGACGCGAGCGAAGGCGAGCGCATTGCCCGCGCGATGCAGGGCGCGGACGTGGCCTTCCTCGGCAACCATGGCGTGATCGTGTGCGGCGCACACATCGCCCACGCCTTCGACGACCTGTACTACCTGGAGCGCGCCTGCATGGCGCAGGTGATCGCGATGTCGACGGGGCGTCCCCTGCAGCCGGTGCCGGCGGAACTCGCGGCACGCGTGGCCGCGCAGACGCTGGGCGAGCGGCTGCAGTCGGAGCTGTTCTTCGAGAGCCTGCGGCGGATGGTGCGCTAGGAAACGGGCTGGGCCGAGGGCGGCGACAACGCCGCGCAGTAATCGGCGAAGGCGCGCAGCTCCGTGTTCTTGTCGAACGCGGCGTCGGCGCCGAGGCGCATGCAGTGCGCGCGGATGCCGGGGCTGACGAAGTTGCTGAAGACGACGACCTTGCCTTCGGGCGAGGTGCGGCGGCAACGGCTGATCACGCCCATGCCGCTGCCCTGGTCAAGCACCAGGTCGACGATGGCCAGGTCCCAGCGCCCGCAATTCTGCTCCAGCCACGCCAGCGCTTCCGCCTCGGTGGCAATCGTGGCGGCCAGTTGGAAATCGCCCAGGCCCTGGAGCATCTGCGCCATCGCGCTCTGGATGTTCTTCAGGTCCTCGATCAGCAGCACCTCGACCGGCAAACGCAACCTCCCGCCATGAGCGCGCGCAATGGCGACGCGCCATCACATTCGAAGGCGAAGCCTAGTCCCGTGTTGCGCCTTTTGGCGTAGGACAGAACCCTATGTTGAGCGTTCAAGCTGCCGCGGGCGCGGCCAGCGGCACCACGCCCGGGCCGCGTTGCAGGCTGGCCAGGGTGAAGGCGGCGGGCTCCAGCGCGTAGAGCAGGGCGCGCCGGTGTTCGGTGGTGACGAAGCTCTCGCCGGCGGTCAGGATGACGTCGCGCGGATCGTGGTCCAGCGTCAGCCACAAGGTGCCGGCCGTGCAGCGCACCTGCACGGCGCTGGCATCGGGGATGCTGAAGACGGTGCGGTGCGCGAACTGGCGGGTGAGGCTGTCCATGGCGGTCCTTGCATGCGTGCTGCGAATCAATATACTGGCCGCATCCCTCCTCTTGAAACGGTGGATTTGCATGGGTCGCATGCAAACAGGGAATGCGAAGGCGGAGCCGCCGCCGCGCTCGCAGCAGCTCCGGCTGGACCTGCTGCCGGCCTTCGAGGCGGCCGCGCGGCAACTGAGCTTCACCCGGGCCGGGGCGGAGCTGTTCCTCACCCAGTCGGCGGTCAGCCGCCAGATCCAGCAGCTGGAAGACAGCGTGGGCGCCGCGCTGTTCGAAAGGCGCCATCGCGCGCTGGCCCTCACGCCGGCCGGGCGCATCCTGCAGCGGGCGGTGGAAGACAGCCTGGAACGGCTGCGCGACGCCGCCGCCCGCATCCGCTCGACCGACCGCGCCCGCCACGTCGCCGTCACCTGCACCACGGGCTTCGCGTCCTTCTGGCTGATCCCGCGGCTGGCCCGCTTCACGGCGGCGCATCCCGAGGTGGACGTGCGCATCTCGGCGACCCAGGACCTCGTCGACCTGGAACGCAGCAGCCTCGACCTGGCGGTGCGCTTCGTGCCTACCGCGCAGGGCCGCGGGCCGGTGCTGTTCGAGGAGGAAGTCCAGCCCATGTGCTCGCCGCAGCTGCTGCGCGATCCGGCGCGGCCGCTGGCGACGCCGTCCGACCTGGCGCGGCACACCCTGCTGTCGGTGGAGATGCGCGACGAGCCGCTGACGGTGGACTGGGAACCCTGGCTGCAGCTGATGGGGCTGCGCGACGTGCAGATGGCCCACACGATGCGCTTCACGCAGTACAGCGAGGCGGTGGCAGCGGCGGTGGCCGGCCACGGCATCGTCATCGGCCGGCTGCCGCTGCTGGCCGACCTGGTGCGGCAGAAGAAGCTGGTCGCGCCCTTCCGCAGCCCGGCGTCCTCGCGCCGCGGCTACTACGTGCTCCTGGCGCCGCACGCGGCGCACAACCCCGATGCCCATGCCTTCGCCGACTGGCTGCAGGCCGAAGCCGCATCGGTCCCGCAGAAAAGGAGGGCCTGATGGCCACGATCCGCAAGCAGTTCGATGTGCCCGCATCCGCCGACGCGGTCTGGGCAGCGTTGCGCGATTTCGGCGCGGTGCATGACAAGCTCGCCACCGGCTTCGTCGCCGCGTGTGCGCTGGAAGAGGGCGGCGCCGTGCGCCTGGTCACCTTCGCCAACGGCATGCAGGTGCGCGAACGGCTGGTGACGCTGGACGAAGCGGAACGCCGCCTGGTCTACAGCGCCACCGGCGGGCGGGCGACGCACCACAACGCCGCGGCGCAGGTGGTCCCGCTCGGCGCGGACCGCTGCCGCTTCGTGTGGACCACCGACCTGTTGCCCGACGCTGTGGCGCCGGCTATCGAGCAGATGATGGAGACGGGGGCGCGGGCGATGCAGGCGCGGCTGACGCCACGTTGACGGCGTGGCTCCAGCCAACGCCTGGCACGTAGCTCGCCGTCTGCGTCTGCTTCGGGTCGAAGCCGCTGGCCCATTCGGCCGTCGCGTTGCCGCTGGCGTCCATGTGCAGGCGCGGCGCGGCGCTGTGTTCGTTGCGTGCGCGCGGCAGCGCGCCAGGCATCACGTCCGGCACGCTCCAGCCGCTGACGTCGTAGCGGCTGTAGCGCAGGCTCTCGATGCTGCCCACGGTGTGGCGCCAGATCGCCATCGCGTTGCCCTTGCCGTCGGTGGCCAGTTGCGGGTCGCTGGGCTCGCCGTAGATCTGCTCCAGCGGCTGCGCCGCGCTCCAGCCGGTGCCGGACTGCCAGTTGGAGGCCACCACGTGGCCGTCCTGCAGCCAGGCCGCGAGGCCGGTGCCGGGCGAAGCCTGGACGACTTGCGGGCTGGCACCCTTGGGCGCCGGCGGGGCCGGCATTGCGCTGGCCGGGGCCGGCGCGGCGGCGCTGCCGAGGACGGCCGTGTGGTTGCCGGAACTGGCGCTGCGCTCGCCACAGGCGGCGAGCAGGCTGGCGGCCAGCAGGGCGAGGAGGCAGGCTGCCGCCTTCAAATTCATGGACTTCATGGCGTCGGGGATCTTGCGGGTCTCAACCGCTCTTGCGGCGCGAGGCCGGCTTGGTGCTGGCTCGCGCGGAACTGGTGGTCTTGCGGGCCGCCGCCTTGCGCAGCGGCGCCGCCTCGTCGTTGGCCGCCGCTGCGCTGGCGCGGCGGGCTGGGGCCTTGTTCGCGGGCGCCGGCGCGGCGGCATTGCCCTTCAGGCTGCGCCGCAGCAGCTCGGTGAGGTCGATGACCTCGGCGCTGGGCGCCACTTCCTCGCCGGGGAGCGGCGCCACCTGCTGCATGCCGCCGGCGCGCGCCTTCTCCTCGACCAGCGCCATCAGCTTCTCGCGGAACTCGTCGTGGAACAGGTCCGGCTGCCACTCGCCCGCCATCGCGGCGACGAGCTGTTCGGCCATCTTCAGTTCGGCGGCGCTGACGGCCACGTCGTCACCGGGCCAGGCGAGGCCGGCGACATCGCGCACCTCGTCCTCCCAGCGCAGCAGGTTCAGCACCAAGCCATTGCCATCGGGGATCAGCGCCGCGAGGTGCTGCCTGGTGGCGATCACCACGCGGGCGATGCCGACCTTGTTGGTGCGTTCCAGGGTCTCGCGCAGCAGCGCGAAGGGCTTGCGCCCGCCGGTGCCGGCGGGAGTCACGTAATAGGGCTTGTTGAAGAAGACGGTGGGAATCTGTTCGCGTTCGACGAAGGACTCGATCGCGATGGTCTGGGTCGACTTGGGCAGGGCGGCCTTGATCTCGTCGGGCGTGAGGACGACGTACTGGTCCTTCTCCACCTCGAAACCCTTGACGATCTCCTCGCGCGCCATCGATTCGCCGGTGGCCTTGTTCACCTGCTTGTTGCCCACGGGGGCCATGGTCTGCTTGTCCAGCAGGTTGAACTTCATCCGGTTTTCGGCGGTCGCCGAATGCAGGGTCACGGGGATGTGCACCAGCCCAAAGCTGATGGCCCCCTTCCAGAGGGTGCGGGAACTGGTGGGTGCGGGCATGGAGCGTCCTTGTCTGCTTCCCACGGTAGAGACGTGGGAAGCAGGGGGCTGTAGGACGGTGCAGGCAGGCGGTGCAGGTTCCGCCTGTCTGCGGCCCGCTGGCGGGCCGGGGCTCAGCCGCCCTTGTGCGGGCGCTTGCCCGGGTTCTTCTTGCTGCGCGTGGAGGTGCCACGCTCGAGGCTGATCTTCTGGCCGCGGCCGTGGCGGGTGACGTTGTTGCCCTCGGCGGTCTTGGACGCCGGGGTGCGCTTGCGGTCAGCTTCGGTAACGATGTGGTTTCCCATGGTTTTTTCCTTTCAATGCCTGGGTTTTGCGAATTTCGCGGGCTACGGACAATACACCAGCCCGGCATGGGGCACGCACTGGCCGTTGGGACCCGCCAGGTTGGGGGGCAGGATCTGCACGTGCTGGCCATTGTCGGACCAGCAGCCGCCCCCGTCGCAATGCGCCGGTGTCGGCGGCCTCTGCACCGCCACCGGCGGCGGCAGGGGCACCGTCGTCAGGGGCGGCAACGGCAGGCTGGCGGTGGGCGGCGTGATCACCGGCCCGGGCACGGCGATGGGTGCCTGCATCACGCGCGAGGGCCGCGTCGGCAGCTCGGGGCTGCCCAGGCAGATGCTGGCGGCGCGCGCCCGCGCGGCCTCGGCGCCTTCGTGCTGCGCGCGCGCCTGCTGCAAGGCGGTGAGCGCTTCGGCGCAAGCCGGCGATTTCAGCGGGTCGACCTGCGCCGGCAGGGCCACGGGCAGCAGCGCCAGCAGCAGCGCCCCCAGCGTGGCAGCGGGAAAGCGCATGGTCGCGTTCGCGTCCTTGTCCGACATGGGGCCACCTCCAGGGGCCTTAACTTCCTTGCATGACCTCCCGTTCCGCGACAAGTTCCAGCCGGGCGCATCTGGGAGAGCGGCCCACGTCCTCGGTGCCGGCCAGGCCGGACGCCAGCGAGAACTCCGCCAGCACCATCGTCGAAGCGCCGCTCAAGCCAGGGCGCGGCCGCCTCGATGCGCACGATTTCCCGGACGGCGGCGGCAGCGGTGGCGCCGAGGCCTGCAGCCGGCGCCACGTGAAGCCGGCCCAGGGCTAGCGGGGCTTGCCCTTGCCGGCGGCGGGTTGCTTCTTCTTGCCCGGCGTGGAACGGGCCTCCTCCTCGCCGGCCTCTTCCTCCATGTCCTCGTCGTCGCGCAGCCGCGCTTCGGGCGTGGCATCGCCGTCGTCGACGTCGGGCAGGTGCGTGTCGCCAGTGAGCTTCGCGTTGTTCTTCGCATCGGGCATGGGTCTCTCCAGTCGGGATGTTGCGTTTCAATTTAAACGCGCACTGCCCCACGATATGTAGGATGCAGTCGCACGCCGAGCAAGCCCATGAAGATCGCCACTTTCAACGTCAATGGCATCAAGACGCGGCTGCAGCACCTGCTGCAGTGGCTGGACCAGGAGCAGCCGGACGTCGCCTGCCTGCAGGAGCTGAAGGCGCTCGACGAAGGCTTCCCCGCCGCCGAGATCCGCGCCGCCGGCTACCAGGCCATCTGGAAGGGCCAGCGCTCGTGGAACGGCGTGGCCATCCTCGCGCGCGGCACCGAACCGGTCGAGGTGCGGCGCGAGCTGCCCGGCGACCCGGGGGACGACCACAGCCGCTACATCGAGGCGGCCGTCAACGGCGTCGTCATCGCCTGCCTGTACCTTCCCAACGGCAACCCGCAGCCGGGTCCCAAGTTCGACTACAAGCTGGCCTGGTTCGACCGCCTGCTGCAGCACGCCCGCACGCTGGCGGACTGCGGCCACCCCGTGGTGATGGCGGGCGACTACAACGTGGTGCCCACCGATTTCGACATCTACAACCCGAAGTCCTGGCGCAAGGACGCGCTGCTGCAACCGGAAAGCCGCGAGCGCTATGCACAGCTGCTGGAGCAGGGTTGGACCGACGCGCTGCGCCACCAGTACCCGGACGAGCCGATCTACACCTTCTGGGACTACTTCCGCCAGCACTGGCAACGCAACGCCGGCCTGCGCATCGACCACCTGCTGCTGAACCAGCAGGCCGCGCCCGGGCTGCGCGCCGCGGGCGTGGACACCTGGGTGCGGGACCTGGAGAAGGCCAGCGACCATGCGCCGACCTGGGTGGAACTGGAACTGCAAGCCGCGCCGGCCCGCAAGCGGCCCAGTGCGATGGCGGCAAGGTCGCGCAGGAGCTAGGGGATTTTCTTAATTCGGCCGGAGCATTCACCTAGGCCGGTGCCTCATCGTCGTGGTTTCATCCCGTTACGCGAGATACAGGGAGCTGCGCGATGGACGAGAACAATGACGAAGCGTTGCTGCTGGAAGCACTGTCCGACAAGGTGCTCCACCAGTTGCCGCCCGCCGTCTGGAAAGGACTCTTCCTCGGCGAAGGCCGCGCCAGCATCCATTTCGAGCGGCGCCACCTGACCCTGGTGCATGCCGACGCCCGCCTGCCGGCGGACGCCAGCCCCGAGGCCTGGGGCCGCTTCTGCCACGAACTGCAGCGGCTTGCAGCGCGCTACCAGGGCCGGCTCGACCCCTATGGCAACGCGAACGTGCTGGCGACTTTCGAGGACCCGGCCGCGGCCGTGCGCATGGCCATGGCCTTGCAGCGCGCGGCCGAGGGGCTGGACCTGCGGGTGGGCGTGGTGAGCGGCCCCTGCACGCTGGCCTTCTTCCGCTGCCAGGGCCGCCTGTGGTGCACGCCGCTGGGCTCGCAGCCCGAGCGCGCCGCGCAGGTCGCATCCGGCGCCGTGGCTGGCGGCATCGTCATCTCCCCCGAGACCTACACCCCGGGCCGGGTCGGCCGGCATGCCGAGCATGCGGCCGATTTCCAGGATTCGGAGATCGACCTGTCGTCGCTCGCCGGCATCCCGGCCGCGCAGCCGGAACTGCGCGTCTAGCCCCCGAACCCGCCTCCCGCCAGGAAGCTTTCCTCCGCGGGCGTGCTCGCGCGCCCGAGCAGCGCATTGCGGTGCGGGAAGCGGCCGAAGCGGTCGACGATGTCCCGATGGTGCTGGGCATAGCGCAGGTGCTCGCCGCCCAGGGGCTCCATCAGTTCGACGCAGCGCGCGAGGTCCTGCGGCTCTTCCGAATGCATCAGCGGGAGATAGAAGAACGGGCGCAGTTCGGCGTCCACACGCTGGTCGTGGCCGGCAGTGATCGCCGCGCGCGCCGCCGCCCGGCCCTGCCAGTCGGTCGCGTACATGCGCGGGCTGCCGCGGAACGCGTTGCGCGGGAACTGGTCCAGCAGCAGCACCAGGGCCAGCGCGCTCTGCGGATCCTGGATCCACGAGGCGAGGGCGCCGGCCGCAGCTGCCTCATGCAGGCGCAGGAAGCGCGCGCGGAATTCGTCGTCGAAGGCGGGGTCCTTGCGGAACCACCGGCTGGGGCCGGCGGCTTGCCAGAAGGCCACCAGGTCGGCCGCGGAGGGCAGGGCAGGCTCGGTCATCCGTGCATTTTGCGCGGGCAGCCTACACGCGGGGGCCGGGCCCGTTCGCAAGATCGGGCCATGAGCACGAGCACCAACACCAGCATCGGTCCGGACCAGGACCGCGGCGGCAACGAAAGCCACGGCAACGCCGACGGCTGCGGCAACAAGACCTTGGGCGAGCAGGCGACGCAGCAGCCGCCGGCGGGCGCCAGCGTCGTCGAGAAAGCAGCGCCCGAAGTGCCGGCCGGCGTTCCTGGCAGCCGCCCACGGCCCGGCGTGAAGAAGGGCGCCGACGCCTACCCCGATGGCCCGAACGTCGAGGACAGCCCCTGGGAGCTGGACGCCGCGCGCGGCCATCCGCCCAAGGAGCGCTGAGCCGTTGCGCGCGCAGGCACATCCGCCTAGAGTTGCGCGCGCAGCAACGGAGGACGCTTGCCCGCTACCCAGACCCTGCCGGCGCGCGTGCCGGTCCTGATCGCCGGCGGCGGCCCCGTCGGGCTCACCCTGGCCGCGCTCCTGGCTCGCCACGGCGTGGCCAGCCTGGTGGCCGAGGCCGATGCCGGCTACTGCACCGGCAGCCGCGCCATCTGCATTTCGCGCCGCTCGCAGGAGATCCTGGCCTGGGCCGGCGCCGGCGAGGCGCTGGCGCGCAAGGCCTTGCCGTGGACCGGCGGCCGCAGCTTCCATCGCGACGCCGAGGTGCTGCAGTTCCAGATGCCCAGCGAGCCGGCGCAGCGCTTCGCGCCCATGGTCAACATCCAGCAGTTCTACGTGGAGCAGTACGTGCACGAGGCATTGCAGCGCGCGCCGGAGCTGGCGCAGGTGGCCTGGTCCGCGCGCGTGGCGGCGGTGCAGCCGTCCGATGAGGGCGTGCGCGTGGAAGTGGAACAGGGCGGCAGCACGCATGTCGTGCAGGCGGACTGGCTGCTTGCCTGCGACGGCGGCCGCAGCACCGTGCGCGAGCAGCTCGGGCTGCAGTTCGAGGGCACGCAGTACGAAGGCCGCTACGTCATCGTCGACATCGTGCAGAAGACGCGCCGGCCGGTGGAGCGGCTGGCCTGGTTCGACCCGCCGTCCAACCCGGGCTCGACCATCCTGATGCACCGGCAGCCGGACGACGTCTGGCGCATCGACTACCAGCTGCGCGACGACGAGGACGCGGAGCAGGCATTGAAGCCGGAGCACATCCTGCCGCGCGTGCAGAGCCACCTGGCCATGGTGGGCGAGGACGCGCCCTGGCAGCTGCTGTGGGCCTCGATGTACAACGCCAAGTGCCTGACCCTGCCGGCCTACCGGCACGGCCGCGTGCTGTTCGCCGGCGATGCGGCGCACCTCGTGCCGATCTTCGGCGTGCGCGGCCTCAACTCCGGGCTGGACGATGCGGCGAACCTGGCCTGGAAGCTGGCCGCGGTCCTCGAGGGTGCCGATGCGGCGCTGCTCGACACGTACTCGCACGAAAGGGTGCAGGCCGCGCGCGAGAACATCGCCTACGGCTCCAAGAGCACCGAGTTCATGGCGCCGCCGGACTTCGCCTTCCGGCTGCTGCGCGAGGCCACGCTGCGCGTCGCGCTGGACGACCCCGCCGTGCGGCCGCTGATCAACCCGCGCCAGTCGGCCCCGGTGGCCTACCGCGACTCGCCGCTGAACGGCCCCGAGCTCGGGGCATGGTCCAGCGACGCCGCCGCGCCCGGCCAGCCCGCGCCCGAGGCGCTGCTCGCGGGGCCGCAGGGCAGCTTCCATCTCACCCAATGCTTCGGCGTGGACTTCACCTGCCTGGTGTTCGGCGATGGCCCGCTGCCGCAGGCGCTGGCCGCGCTGGCGCGGCAAGGCATCGCGGTGCTGGACATCCCGCCCGAGGCCGACAGCCGCGGCCAGGCCCGTGAGCGCTACGGCCTCGCGCAGGGCGACGCCACCGGCCTGGTGCTGGTCCGGCCCGACGGCTATGTGCTGGCCCGCTGCCGCGGCCGGGATCCGGCGCCACTGACCGCCGCCCTGCGGCAGCAAGGACTGCTCGCATGACCGATGCCGACCTCGACCGCAGCTACACGGCACTGGCCCAAGCGCTGGGCGCCGTCGGGCCGCAGCGCAGCGAACTGCTGCTGGCCATGCTCTGCCTGTCGCTCATGGCGCGGCGCGACAGCGCCGACGAGCTGTTGCCGCTGATCGAGCGTGCCCGCGAGCGCTGCCTGCAGCCGGCGCACGAGGCCTGACGCCCGGCCCCCGGCCGCGGTGCGCCGGCCTATCATCGCGCCCGGAGGCAGTTGAACATGGACATGCGCACACTGGGCCGCTCGGCCCTCGAGGTCTCGCCGCTGTGCTTCGGCGGCAACGTATTCGGCTGGACCGTGGACGAGCGCACTTCGTTCTCGCTGCTCGATGCGTGGCTGGACGCCGGCTTCAATTTCATCGACACCGCCGACGTGTATTCGCGCTGGGTGCCGGGGCATGCCGGCGGCGAGTCGGAAACCGTCCTCGGCAAATGGCTGCGCCAGGGCGGCCGGCGCGAGCGCGTCGTGCTGGCGACCAAGGTCGGCATGGACATGGGCGAGGGCCGCACCGGGCTGAAGCCGGAGCGCATCCGCCAAGCCGTGGAGGATTCGCTGCGGCGCCTGCAGACCGACCACATCGACCTGTACCAGGCGCACAAGGACGACCAGCAGACGCCGCTGGCCGACACGCTGGGCGCCTTCGCGCGGCTGGTGGAAGAAGGCAAGGTGCGCGTGCTCGGTGCGTCCAACTATAGCGCCACGCGGCTGTCGGAGGCGCTCGCGACCAGCCAGCGCCTGGGGCTGCCGCGCTTCGAGACCCTGCAGCCGCTGTACAACCTGTGCGATCGCGCGGTGTTCGAAGGCGAGCTGGCGGCGCTGTGCACGCGCGAGCAGGTCGGCGTGATCAACTACTACGCATTGGCGTCCGGCTTCCTCACCGGCAAGTACCGCAGTGCCGCCGACGCGGCGCGCAGCGCGCGCGGCCAGACCGTGGTGCAACGCTACCTGAACGAGCGCGGCCTGCGCATCCTGTCGGCGCTGGAACGCGTGGCCGGCCGGCAGGGCGCGAAGCCGGGCCAGGTGGCGATCGCCTGGCTGCTGGCGCAGCCCGCGGTGAGCTCGCCGATCGCCAGCGCGACTTCGCTGGCGCAACTGCATGAGCTGGCCGCGGCGGCGCGCTTGAAGCTGTCGAAGGAGGATTTGTCCCTGCTGAACGAGGCCAGTGCCGAAACGGCCTGACGGGTCCATAGGGTGCGCAGCTTCGCTGCGCACCGCACGACGCGGCGGCCTTGTCACGCGGTGCGCAGCAGAGCTGCGCACCCTACAAGACTGTTCACATCGCCGCGGCCGGCCGCAAAAGCATCGGCGCGGGCGCCGGCCCGGTCGCCGCGTCTTCCAGCCGGAACCGGCTGGTCGCCTCCTGCAGCTCGCGCGCCTGCGCGAGCAGGGCGTCGATGAAGCCGTTGATCTCCTGCACCAGCGCGGCGTTGCTCTGGGTGGAGGTGTCCATCTGGCTGATCGTGGTGTTGACCTGCTCGATGCCGGCGCGCTGTTCCTCGCCGGCCCGGGCGATGTCCGCCACCAATTGCGCGAGCTCGTGCGCCACCCGCACCACCTTGGCCATCGAACCGCCGGCGCGCTCGGCCGCGGCGCTGCCCTGGCCGGCTTCGCCGAGCGCCTCGCCCACCAGCTTCTTGATGTCGCGCGAAGCCTCGGCGCTGCGCTGCGCCAGCTCGCGCACCTGCGCCGCCACCACGCCGAAGCCACGGCCCTGGTCGCCCGCGCGCGCCGCTTCCACGGCGGCGTTCAGCGCGAGCAGGTTGGTCTGGAAGGCGATGCCGTCGATGACGGACACGATGTCCGAGACCTTGCGCGAGGACTGGTGGATGCCGGCCATGGTGCGCACGACGCCGCCCACGTCGGCGCCGCTCGCTTCGGCCAGCTCCGACGCCTCGCGGGCCAGCTCGCGGGCCCGGGCCGCGCTCTCGCTGTTCTGCTTGACGATGGCGGTGAGCTCCTCGACGCTCGCCGCCGTTTCCTCCAGCGCCGCCGCCTGCTCCTCGGTGCGGGCGGCCAGTTCGGTGTTGCCGTGAGAGATGCGGTCGGAAGCGCGGCTGACCGCCGCGGCGCTGTCGCGGATGGCCCGCACCAGCGTGTTCAGTCGTCCTTGCATGCCGGCCAGCGCGGCCAGCACGCGGCCGGCTTCGTCGTTGCGCGCCGCCAGGGCCAGCTGGCGCAGGTCGCCGTCGGCCACCTTCTCGGTCGCTTCCACCGCGGAGCGCAGCGGGCGCACGATGCCACGCGTGATGACGGCCGTCGCCACCGCGCCGACGGCCAGGGCCAGCAGCAGCATCAGGCCCAGCCGCCACTGGGTGAGGCGGGATTCGGCCTGCGCCGCCTGGGCGCGTTCGGAGCCGAGCGTGCGCGCGGCGCTGGCGAGTGTCTGCAGGTCGGCCGCGATGGCCGCCTGCAGTGGCCGCACGGTGCCGTAGACGATGCCCTGCGCCTGCGGGTACTCGGCCTGGTCCGACAGGTCCATGGCTTCCTGCAACTGGCCGGCGATCGGCGCGTTGGCCTTCTTCAGCTTGGCGACCAGCGCCAGGATGCGGTCGTCCGCATGCATCGCGGCGGCCAGCCGCTCCAGCGTCGCGGCGGAATCGGCGTAGGCCTTTTCGCTGGCCCGCAGCGCGTCGTTGGCGGCGCGCTGGCGGTCGCTGTCGGTCTGGCCGACGAAGTCGCGGATCGCGACCGCTTCTCCCAGCTGCGCCACGCGCATGGCGCCCACCGCGTCCAGCAGGGCCAGCGTTTCGCTCTCCAGCCGCGCGCTCTGGTCCTGGGCTTTCTGCAAGGCCCCCAGCGCCAGCGCGACCGCGAGCACCATCAAGGCGAGAAGCAGGCTGAAGGCGAGGCTCAGCCGGGTGGCCATCTTGAGGTTGCGCATGGGGGGATGCTTTGTACGGACCATTGGGAGGATGCCAGTTGAGAAGGGCGTCGTCCAATTTGTGTCGGATTGTTGCAACGGCCTTTCGGAGGAGGCGGCGGAGGGCGAAATTTCCCTGTGAACTTCCGGCTTCCCGAGGCCTCCTACAATGCTTGGCCTCCGCCTCCCCGCCTGCATGAACGCCCCCCTCGACGTCTCCTTCTTCGCCCGCGCCGCCAAGCCGATCACCAGCTACCGCAAGTACTGGGCGCATCGCTTCGGCCCCGCGCCCTTCCTGCCCACGAGCCGGAAGGAGATGGAAGCGCTCGGCTGGGACAGCTGCGACGTGGTCCTGGTCACCGGCGACGCCTACGTGGACCACCCCAGCTTCGGCATGGCGGTGATCGGCCGGGTGCTGGAGGCGCAGGGCTTCCGCGTGGGCATCGTCGCCCAGCCGGACTGGCAGAGCGCCGAGCCCTTCAAGGCGCTGGGCAAGCCCAACCTGTTCTGGGGCGTGACCGCCGGGAACATGGACTCGATGATCAACCGCTACACGGCGGACCGGAAGCTGCGCAGCGACGATGCGTACACGCCGGGCGACGTGGGCGGCAAGCGGCCCGACCGGGCGGCCATCGTGTACAGCCAGCGCTGCCGCGAGGCCTACAAGGACGTGCCCATCATCCTGGGCGGCATCGAAGGTTCGCTCCGCCGCATCGCCCACTACGACTACTGGTCGGAGAAGGTGCGCCAGAGCATGGTCCTGGACAGCAAGTGCGACCTGCTGCTGTATGGCAATGCCGAACGGGCCATCGTCGAAATCGCGCACCGGCTCGCCGCCAAGGAGCCGGTGGCGCAGATCACCGACGTGCGCGGCACCGCCTTCTTCCGCCGCGAGACGCCGGAAGGCTGGTTCGAGGTCGACTCCACCAGCGTCGACACGCCCGGCCGCGTGGAAGACCACGTCAACCCCTACATGACGATCGCGGAGCAGGCGAAGGCCCAGGGCCAGTCCTGCGCGAAGGAGGAGGGCGACGCCGCGCCGCAGACGCTGCAGTTCGTGCCCAATCCGCGCGTCAAGCTCAATCGCGAGCGCACGGTCATCCGCCTGCCGTCCTTCGAGGCGGTGAAGGCCGATCCCGTGCTGTATGCCCACGCCAATCGCGTGCTGCACCTGGAAACGAACCCGGGCAATGCGCGCGCGCTGGTGCAGGCGCACGGCGAGCGCGACGTCTGGCTGACCCCGCCGCCGATTCCGCTGACGACGGCGGAGATGGACCACGTGTTCGGCCTGCCGTACGCGCGGGGGCCGCACCCGTCGTATGGCGACGCGAAGATCCCGGCCTGGGAGATGATCCGCTTCAGCGTGAACATCATGCGCGGCTGCTTCGGCGGCTGCACCTTCTGCTCGATCACCGAGCACGAGGGCCGCATCATCCAGAGCCGCAGCGAGGATTCGATCATCCACGAGGTGGAGGAGATCCGCGACAAGGTGAAGGGCTTCACCGGCGTCATCTCCGACCTCGGCGGCCCCACGGCCAACATGTACCGCATCGGCTGCAAGTCGCCCGAGATCGAGGCCGCCTGCCGCAAGCCCAGCTGCGTGTACCCGGGCATCTGCCAGAACCTGAACACGGACCACGGTCCGCTGGTCAAGATCTACCGCCGCGCTCGCGCGCTGAAGGGCATCAAGAAGATCCTGATCGGATCCGGCCTGCGCTACGACCTGGCCGTGCAGTCGCCCGAGTACGTGAAGGAGCTGGTGCAGCACCACGTGGGCGGCTACCTGAAGATCGCCCCCGAGCACACCGAGCAGGGCCCGCTGTCCAAGATGATGAAGCCGGGCGTGGGCAGCTATGACCGCTTCAAGCAGATGTTCGAGAAGTTCTCGGCGGAGGCGGGCAAGGAGCAATACCTGATCCCGTACTTCATCGCCGCCCACCCGGGCACCAGCGACGAGGACATGATGAACCTGGCCGTGTGGCTGAAGCGCAATGGCTTCCGCGCCGACCAGGTGCAGGCCTTCTACCCGAGCCCCATGGCCACGGCCACGGCCATGTACCACTCGGGCAAGAACACGCTGCGCAAGGTGACGCGCGACAGCGAGACCGTGGACATCGTGCGCGGCGAGCGGCGGCGGCGCCTGCACAAGGCCTTCCTGCGCTACCACGACCCGAACAACTGGCCGATGCTGCGCGAGGCGCTGAAGGCCATGGGCCGCGCCGACCTGATCGGCAACGGCAAGCACCACCTGATCCCGACCTACCAGCCGATCACCGACGGCAGCTATGCCAGCCCGCGCCGGAAGAATTCGACCGGCGCGCCGGCCAAGGGGCGCGTGCTGACGCAGCACACCGGCCTGCCGCCGCGGGTGACGGGCAGCGCGAAGCCGTCGCGCAACAAGGCCAAGTAAACCCGGATGGCGGGCGCCCGGCGCCCGCGGCTACCCTGCACGGAATTTCCGGACAGGAGACGTGCCATGCGGAAGCGATCCCTGGTTGCGCTGCTCGCGGTGGGCAGCGCCGCCTTTGCGCAGGCCCAGAGCAATTGGCCCACGCGGCCCATCACGCTGGTCGTGCCCTTCGCCGCCGGCGGCCCCACCGACGTCGTGGCGCGCACGCTGGGCGCGTCCATGCAGAAGACGCTCGGGCAGAGCATCCTGGTGGAGAACAAGCTGGGCGCCGGCGGCACGATAGCCGCGGCCTACGTGGCCAAGGCGGCGCCGGACGGCTACACCTTCTTCATCCACCACAACGGCATGGCGACCTCGCCGGCGCTGTACCGCAAGCTGTCCTTCGACCCGCTGAACGACTTCGAATTCGTCAGCCAGGCGGTGGAAGTGCCCATGACCTTGCTGGCGCGCAAGGACTTCCCGGCCAACAACTTCACCGAGCTGCTGGCCTACTTGAAGGCGAACCAGGACAAGGTGAACCTCGCCAACGCCGGTCTTGGCGCGGTGTCGCAGCTGTGCGGAATGATGTTCCAGCGTGCCGTGGGCGTGCAGCTGACCGAGGTTCCCTTTTCGGGCACGGCGCCCGCGATGAACGCGCTGCTGGGCGGCCAGGTGGACCTGCTCTGCGACCAGACCACGCAGACCGTTCCCTACATCAACGCGAACCGCGTGAAGTTCTTCGGCGTGACCACGGCCAAGCGCATCAAGGTGCTGCCCAATGCGCCGACCTTGGCGGAGCAGGGCTTGAAGGACTTCGAGGTCGTCGTCTGGCACGGCATCTACGCGCCCAAGGGCACGCCCAGGCCCATCCTCGAGAAGGTGAACGCCGCGGTGCGCACGGCGCTGAAGGACCCGGACGTGGTCAAGCGCATGGACGACCTCGGCGCGGAGATCGTGGGTGAGAACAAGCTCACCCCCGACAGCCTGCACGTCTGGCTGAAGTCCGAGATCGACCGCTGGGGGCCGATCATCAAGGCCGGCGGGAAATTCGCCGATTGATGGCGGCTAGCCGCGCAGCGGCAGGTCGATGAACGACGCGTTCGCGCCGCCCAGCGTGAACTCGAGGGACGGCGGCCGTCCCGGCGTGACCTGCGCGAAGTGGTCGGCGTCGGCCCCGGCAATCGCGACGCGCAGGCGGCTGCCGGCCTGCAGCGTCCACGACACGGGCAGCAGCGCGAAGCGCACCGTTTCCGGCACGCCGGGCTGCATGTGCCTCGCGTCCTCGCGGCGGAAGCTGCGCCACGGCCAGGTGGCCTGATAGCCCGCCGGCGGCTGGCCCTCGGTGCGATGCAGCAGCCGCAGCAGGCCCTCGGTGATGAACCACGAGCGGCCGTCGGCATCGACCTCCGACAGGTAAACGAACAGGCCCGCATCGTGCTCGGAGGTCGACACGTGCAGCTGCACGGTCGCATGGCCCGTGAGTTCGGTGTCTCGCGCGAACGGCGCGGTCGCGAAGCTGAGCATCCGCTCCTCGCGCCCGTTCCAGTCCTTGTAGTAGTCGACCACCGGCAGCGCGCCGAGCCGCTCGAAGCGGCTGTTGCGGCCGGTCGCCGTGGTGAAGCTCGCCTGGTAGGCCGCGACCGCGGTTTCGCCGGGCGCCTGCGACGCCAACACGCCATCCGCCGCGAGGAACATGCGCGTGTTCGCCGGGTGCGGCGGCCAGCTGGTGGCGGCCTGCCACTTCTCGCCGCGCACCGTGTGGAAGTGCACTGGCGCCTCGTCGCGCAAGCCGGTGTCCATGCCGGCCAGGTGCTCGTCGAAGAAGCGCAGGATCTCGGCCAGGACCGGGAACTCGGGCAGCGGCCGGCTGTCGCGGAACGGCGAGCCGTTGGTGCGCGCGCCGTGGTCCCAGGGACCGAGCAGCAGGCGGTTGTCCGCGCCGGGGTTGCTCAGGAAGCGGGCGATCGAGCCATTGGCGAACGCGCTGCCGTCGTACCAGCCGGAGATCGACAGGACGTTCACCTGGCCCGGCATGTCGCCGAGATACCAGTACGGGCTGAAGGCGCCGCTGTGCAGCGCGGGATCGTGCGACGCCGCGCCTTCGCGGAACGCGAACTCGGGCGCCAGGTCGCGCATCTTGAAGCTGTCGGCATGGCCGGCGATCGCGGCGGCGAGCAGCTTGCCACCGGTGTCCTCGTCCACCGGCGCGGGGCCTGCGTAGCGCTTGTCGTTGAAGTACGGATACGGGGCGAGCATGTCGCGCTTGTCCTGGTCCAGCGCCTCGACGAGTTCGTCGTAGTTCTCCGTCACCGTGGTGCACTTGATGCCGCCGGGGAACACGTGGTCGGTGTAGGTGTCGTGCACCGCGCAGATCGGGGCGATGGCCTTGACCGCGGGATGCCCGGTGCTGGCGAGGAAGCACGCGGCGGCGCCCAGGTACGAGATGCCCGTGGAGCCGATCACGCCGCTGGACCAGGGCTGCGCCACGATCCAGTCGGCGATCTCGCGGTGGTCGTCGCGCTCGCGCGGCGAGCGGAAGCAGTCCCGCGTGCCGAAGCTGGCGCCGCAGCCGCGCACGTCCACCGTCACCAGCGCGTAGCCGCGCGGCACGAACATGTCGCGGTAGATGGCGATGTTGGGCGCGGGCTCGGCGCCGGGCCCCGTCACCTGGAAGCGCCGGTAGTAGGGCGTGAGGATCACGATGGCCGGCACGCGCTGCGGGCGCGGCGCGCCTTCCGGCAGGTACACGTCCACCGCGAGGCGCACGCCGTCGCGCATGGTCACGTAGCAGGCGGCGGGCGCACCGATGCCGTACGGCGCGGGCCGTTGATGCAGGTAGCGGGAGGGCGGGAGTTGCCAGGCTTGGCCGAGGTCGTCGCGATCGGGCATAGGTAGGGAGAGGGGCTGCCGTTAAACTGCAATGCCGCTGCATTGTGCCAGCCAGGTCTTTCCATCCCACCAGAGAACCGCCCCCCATGCCCAGTACGCGCCGCCATCTCCTCGGCTCCCTTGCTTCGTTCGCGCTCGCCGGCAGCGCGCTGCCCGCGCTGGCCGAGGACTACCCGGCGCGGCCGATCCGCCTGGTGATTCCGCAGGCGCCGGGTTCCGGCGCCGATGTGGTGGGCCGCATGCTGTCCGACTTCATGGCCAAGGACCTGAAGGTCCCGGTGGTGGTGGACAACAAGCCCGGCGCCAACGGCATCATCGCGTCGCAACTGGTGCAGCGCGAGCCGGCGGACGGCTACACGCTGCTGCTGACGAGCGTGTCGCTGGTGAGCTTCAACCAGTTCCTGTACAAGAGCGTGCCGTACGACCCGCTGAAGGACTTCACCTTCGTCGCGCCGGTGGCGGACGCCGGCTTCGTGCTGGTGGCGAGCAACGCCAGCGGCATCAAGTCCTTCGCCGACATGGTGGCGAAGGCCAGGGCGCGGCCCGACGCGCTCACGTTCTCCAGCGCCGGGCTCGGCAACTCGACGCACCTCTATTCCGAGATGATCGCGCTGCGCACCGGCATCAAGCTGCGCCACATCCCCTACAAGAGCTCCGGCCCGGCGCTGATGGCCGTGGTGGCCGGCGAAGCCGACCTCATGACGGTGACCACCGCCACGGGCCTCGCGCAGATCAAGGCCGGCAAGGTGGTCGGCCTCGCGCAGTCCGGCGAGGTGCGCTCGCCGCAACTGCCCGACCTGCCGCTGCTGAAGGAGCTGGCGCCGGACGTGCCGGCGCTGCCTGGCTGGTATGCGCTGGTCGCGCCGGCGAAGATGGACCCCAAGGTGACGCAGAAGGTCGCGGCCTCGGTGAACCACTTCCTGGCGGATCCGCAAACCCGCCAGATGCTGGTCAACCAGTTCCTGTTCCCCATCCCCGGCACGCCGGCGGACATCCAGCGGCGCGCGGAGAACGAGGCGCGGATCTGGGGCGGGCTGATCCGCGACCTGAAGATCCAGATCGAGTAGGGAACGGCGGCGGCTACAGGGGCAGACCGACGTAGTTCTCGGCCAGCGCCGTCGACGCCGCCGTCGAATTCACCAGGTAGTCCAGCTCCGCCTCCTGCACCTTCTGGCCGAAGCCTTCGGTGTCCGGGAAGCGGTGCATCAGGTTCGTGAGCCACCAGGAGAAGCGCTCGGCCTTCCACACCCGGCGCAGGCAGCGCTGCGAATAGGTGTCGATGCCGGCGTCGCTCTTTTCCTGGAAGTGCTCGATCAGGGCGCCCGCCAGGTACTTCACGTCGGTGGCGGCCAGGTTCAGGCCCTTGGCGCCGGTAGGCGGCACGATGTGGGCGGCGTCGCCGGCCAGGAACAGGCGGCCGAAGCGCATCGGCTCGGCGACGAAGCTGCGCAGCGGCGCGATGCTCTTCTCGATGCTGGGGCCGGTGACGATCTTCTCGGCCAGCTCCGGGTCCAGGCGGCGGCGCAGCTCGTCCCAGAAGCGCTGGTCGCTCCAGTCCTCCACCTTGTCGTCCAGCGGGCACTGCACGTAGTAGCGGCTGCGCATGAGGCTGCGCATCGAGCACAGCGAGAAGCCGCGCGGGCTGTTGCCATAGACGATGGCGTGCGGCGAGACCGGCGGCGTGTCCGACAGCACGCCCAGCCAGCCGAAGGGGTAGACGCGCTCGTACTCAGTGATCTTGTCCTTGACGGTGGCGCGGCTGACGCCGTGGAAGCCATCGCAGCCGGCGATGAAGTCGCACGCGATCTCGTGGGTGGCGCCGTCCTTCTGGTAGCGCACCACGGGCTTGCCGCCCTCGAAGTCGTGGATGCTGACATTGGCGGCCTGGTAGATGGTCGTCAGGCCGGCGGCCTGGCGCGCGTCCATCAGGTCGTGCGTCAGTTCGGTCTGGCCGTAGGCCGTCACCACCTTGCCGCCGGTGAGCTTGTCGATCTCGATCGGGTGGCGGCTGCCGCCGAACACCAGTTCGATGCTGTGGTGGACGACGCCTTCGCGGTCCAGGCGCGCGTTCACGCCGCACTCGCGCAGCAGGTCCACGGTGACCTGCTCGAGGATGCCGGCGCGGATGCGGCCCAGCACGTAGTCGCCGGTCTGGCGCTCGAGGATGATGTTGTCGATGCCGGCCTTGTGCAGCAGCTGGCCGAGCAGCAGGCCCGAGGGGCCGGCGCCGATGATGGCGACCTGGGTACGCATGGACTGTCTCCTTCTTGGGCGCCAGCATAGGCCGCGCCGGAGGCCGCGCCCAGGGGAGGGCGCGCATGCTTGTGCGATCATTGCACCCGTTGCGCGATCATCGCGCACCACGCCCATGACGCCATGACCATCGCGAACGTTGATTTCATCGCCGGCATCGCCAAGGGCATGGCGGTGCTGGAAAGCTTCGACACCGAGCGCCAGCGCCTGAACGCCACGCTGGCCGCGCAGCGCGCCGGCCTGACGCGCGCCGCCGCCCGCCGCCACCTGCTGACCCTGGCCCACCTGGGCTACCTGGAAACCGACGGCAGCTATTTCTGGCTGGCGCCCAAGGTGCTGCGCTTTTCCGGCAGCTACCTGGCCTCGGCGCGGCTGCCGCGGGTGATCCAGCCCACCTTGAACCGGCTGGCCGCGCAGACCGGCGAATCCTTTTCCGCCGTGGTGCTGGATGGCGAACAGGTGGTGATCATCGCCCGCAGCGGCCACCACCGCATGCTGGCCTACGGCCTGCACCTGGGCGCGCGGCTGCCGGCGCACGCCACGTCCACCGGCCGGGTGCTGCTGGCGGCCAAGACCAGGGCGGACTTCAATGCCTGGATGAAGGGCCGCGAGCTCGCGCGGCTGACGGCCCACACCCAGGTCGACCCCAAGCGCTTCCGCGCGCTGATCGAAGAGGTGCGGCAACAGGACTGGTGCGTGGCCAGCGAAGAGCACGAACTGAGCGTGCATGCGCTGGCCGTGCCGCTGCGGAACATGGAAGGCCGCACGGTGGCGGCGCTGAACGTGGTCGCGCCGCCGCAGAGGCTGGAGGCGAGGGTGCTGCAGAAGGACCTGCTGCCCTTGCTGCTGGAGGCGGCGCGGGAGTTGCGGCCGCTGCTCTGACCCCGCGGATTCGGAATAAGCTCACAACGAGATATTCGTTGTGGTTTTATACAGCGCTCCCCACAATCCAGCTTCAACCCCGTCAAGAGGAAGAAAGATGGCCAGTCTGCGTCTGGGCGATACCGCGCCCGATTTCACCCAGGATTCCACCCAAGGCCCGATCCGGTTCCACGAATGGGCCGGCGGCAAGTGGGTCGTGCTGTTCTCGCATCCCGCCGATTTCACCCCGGTCTGCACGACCGAGCTGGGCAAGACCGCGGCGCTGACGACCGAGTTCGCCAGGCGCGGCGTCAAACCGATCGCCGTGAGCGTCGACCCCGTCGACTCCCACAAGGCCTGGGTCAACGACATCAACGAGACGCAGAACACCACGGTCGATTTCCCGATCCTGGCCGACGCCGACCGCAAGGTGGCCACGCTGTACGACATGATCCACCCGAACTCGCTGGCCAACGCCACGGTGCGCAGCGTGTTCATCATCGACCCGAAGCACACGATCCGGACGACGCTGACCTACCCGGCCTCCACCGGCCGCAACTTCGACGAGATCCTTCGCGTCATCGACTCCTTGCAGCTGACTGACAGCCACAAGGTCGCCACGCCGGCCAACTGGAAGGACGGCGACGAGGTCGTGATCATCCCCGCCATCCAGGATCCCAAGGAGCTGGCCGAGCGTTTCCCCAAGGGTTTCCGGGCCGTTCGACCCTACCTGCGCCTGACCCCCCAGCCGAATAAATAAAATCGCGCCCTGATGAAATCCGCCAAGCTCCTTTTCGCCGCCCTGGCCCTGGCCGCCAGCGGCCTCGCCTCCGCGCAGACGCAGTCCCTGCTGAACGTCTCCTACGACGTCGCGCGCGAGTTCTACAAGGACGTCAACGCCGCCTTCGTGCCCTTCTACAAGAAGACCACGGGCAAGGACGTGAAGATCGAGCAGTCGCACGCCGGCTCCAGCGCGCAGGCGCGCGCCGTGGCCGACGGCCTGGACGCCGACGTGGTGACCATGAACACCACGACCGACATCGACTTCCTGGCCGACAAGGGCGTCGTGGCCAAGGACTGGCAGAAGCGCTTCCCGCACAACGCGGCGCCGACCACGTCCACCATGCTGTTCCTGGTGCGCAACGGCAACCCGAAGGGCATCAAGGACTGGGACGACCTGGTCAAGCCCGGCGTGCAGGTCGTGGTGGTGAACCCCAAGACCGGCGGCAACGGCCGCTACGCCTACCTGGCCGCCTGGGGCTACGTCAAGAAGAAGGGCGGCACCGACGCCCAGGCCGCGGAATTCGTCGGCAAGCTGTACAAGAACGTGCCGGTGCTGGCCCGCGGCGGCCGCGACGCCACCAGCGCCTTCCTGCAGCGCAATACGGGCGACGTGCTGATCACGTTCGAGTCCGAGGTCGAATCGGTCAACCAGGAATTCGGCGCGAACAAGGTGGACGTGGTCTATCCCTCGATCAGCATCGTGGCCGAGAACCCGGTTGCCGTCGTCGAGCGTACGGTGGCGAAGAAGGGCACGGCGGACCTCGCCAAGGCCTACCTGAACTTCCTGTACTCCGACGAGGGCCAGGAAATCGCGGCCAAGCACTACATCCGCCCGACCAGCGAAGCCGTGCTGAAGAAGTATCCGAAGTTCAAGCAGATCAAGCTGTTCACGGTGCAGGAGCTGTTCGGCTCGCTGGCCGAGGCGCAGAAGGTCCACTTCAACGACGGCGGCCAGTTCGACAAGATCTACACCGTCAAGTAAGCCGACATCCATGAGTGGCGCCCTCTCGGCGCCGCTGCCGGGCACGGCAGCGGCGCCTTCGTCTTCCCGGGGTGGCAGCAGGAAGGTGCTGCCCGGGTTCAACCTGACCCTCGGCTACACGCTGCTGTACCTGGGGCTCATCGTCCTGATCCCGCTGTCTGCGCTGGTCCTGAAGACCTTCACCCTCAGCTGGGACCAGTTCTGGGCCGCCGTCAGCTCGCCGCGCGTGCTGGCCTCCTACCGCCTGACCTTCGGCGCTTCCTTCATCGCAGCCTGCGTCAACGTGGTGTTCGGCCTGCTGGTCGCCTGGGTGCTGGTGCGCTACTCCTTTCCCGGCAAGCGCATCGTCGATGCGCTGGTGGACCTTCCGTTCGCGCTGCCGACCGCGGTGGCCGGCATCTCACTGACCGCGCTGCTGGCCGGCAACGGCTGGATCGGCCAGTACCTGGAGCCGCTGGGGATCAAGCTCGCCTTCAACCCGAACGGCGTGGTGATCGCGCTGATCTTCATCGGCCTGCCCTTCGTGGTGCGCACGGTGCAGCCGGTGCTGGAGGAGTCCGAGAAGGAGCTGGAAGAGGCCGCCATGTGCCTGGGCGCGACCCGCTTGCAGACTTTCACCAAGGTGATCCTGCCTTCGATCATGCCGGCCCTGCTGACCGGCTTTGCCATGGCGTTCGCCCGTGCGATCGGTGAGTACGGCTCGGTGATCTTCATCGCCGGCAACATGCCCATGGTGTCCGAGATCACGCCGCTGATCATCATCGGCAAGCTGGAGCAGTACGACTACGCCGGCGCCACCGCCGTGGCCACCGTCATGCTCATGTTCTCGTTCGTGCTGCTGCTGGTGATCAATGCGCTGCAGGCCTGGCAGCGCAAGCGCTCGGGAGGCATCAAATGAGCGCCACCGACCTCACGCGCAAGCGCATCACCACCACCGAAGCGCCCTGGGTGCGGGCGGTGCTGATCGGCATCGCCTTGCTGTTCCTGCTGCTGTTCCTGGTGCTGCCGCTGGCGGCGGTTGCCACCGAGGCGCTGCGCCAGGGCCTGGGCGCCTACTTCGATGCGTTGAAGGAGCCGGACGCCTGGGCCGCCATCCGGCTGACGCTGCTCACCGCGGCCATCGCCGTGCCGCTGAACCTGGTGTTCGGCGTGGCCGCGGCCTGGTGCATCGCCAAGTACGAGTTCCGCGGCAAGGCCTTCCTGACGACGCTGGTGGACCTGCCGTTCTCGGTGTCGCCCGTGGTCGCCGGCCTGATCTACGTGCTGGTGTTCGGCGCCCAGGGCTGGTTCGGCCCCTGGCTGTCCGACCACAACATCAAGATCATCTTCGCCGTGCCGGGCATCGTGCTGGCCACCGTGTTCGTGACCTTCCCCTTCATCGCGCGCGAGCTGATCCCGCTGATGCAGGCGCAGGGCAACGACGAGGAGCAGGCGGCCATCGTGCTGGGCGCCACCGGCTGGCAGACCTTCTGGCACGTGACGCTGCCCAACATCAAGTGGGGCCTGATCTACGGCGTGATCCTCTGCAACGCGCGCGCCATGGGCGAGTTCGGCGCGGTGTCGGTCGTCTCCGGCCACATCCGCGGCCAGACCAACACCATGCCGCTGCACGTGGAGATCCTCTACAACGAATACCAGTCGGTGGCGGCGTTTGCCGTCGCTTCCCTGCTGGCCCTGCTGGCCCTGGTCACGCTGGTGATCAAGTCGCTGGCCGAATGGAAGCAGGAACGCGACCTGAAGGCGGCCAATGAAGCGCCGCCCGAGCGCCCGATGGCGCTGGAGAAAACTGCATGAGCATCGAGATCCGCAACGTCTCCAAGAATTTCGGCGACTTCAAGGCGCTGCGCGACGTCAGCCTGAACATCGATTCGGGCGAGCTGGTCGCGCTGCTGGGCCCCTCGGGCTGTGGCAAGACGACCCTGCTGCGCATCATCGCCGGCCTGGAGACCGCCGACCGCGGCAGCATCCTGTTCGCGGGCGAGGACACCACCGACGTGCACGTGCGCGAACGCCAGGTCGGCTTCGTGTTCCAGCACTACGCGCTGTTCCGCCACATGACGGTGTTCGAGAACGTCGCCTTCGGCCTGCGCGTGAAGCCGCGTTCGCAGCGCCCCAGCGAAGCGCAGATCAAGCAGAAGGTGCACGAGCTGCTGAACCTGGTGCAGCTCGATTGGCTGGCCGACCGCTTCCCCTCGCAGCTGTCCGGCGGCCAGCGCCAGCGCATCGCGCTGGCCCGCGCCTTGGCCGTGGAGCCCAAGGTGCTGCTGCTGGACGAGCCCTTCGGCGCGCTGGACGCGAAGGTGCGCAAGGAACTGCGCCGCTGGCTGCGCCGCCTGCACGACGACCTGCACGTCACTTCCATCTTCGTCACGCACGACCAGGAAGAGGCGCTGGAAGTGGCCGACCGCGTGGTGCTGATGAACGCCGGCAACATCGAGCAGGTCGGCTCGCCGCAGGAGGTCTGGGACCATCCGGCCAGCCCCTTCGTCTACGGCTTCCTGGGCGACGTCAACCTGTTCCACGGCCGCGCCCACGAGGGCGAGGTGCTGCTGGACGGCTTGCAGCTGTCCTCGCCGGAACACGCCGACGCGCAGAACCAGAAGGCCTACGCCTACGTGCGCCCGCACGACCTGGACGTCGAGCGCTATTCGCCGGGCGCGGGCGTGGACGCCGCCGGTCGGCCGCGCGGCATCGTTGCGCAGCTGGCCCGGGCGATCGTGGTCGGTCCGGTCGCCAGGCTGGAACTAATTCCGGTCGACGACAACAAACCTGTGGAAAATGCGGCACCGGAGTCCGTGATCGAGGCGCAGATCCCTGCGCAGCAGTTCAACGAGATGGGCTTTCGGGAGGGCGAGACGCTGGTGGTGACGCCGCGCCGGGCCCGTGTCTTCGTGGAGAACGCGAGCTGAACCCGGGAGCCACCGGCCGGCCCGCTGTTGGGGGAATGAACGGATGGTCCTGAACTGGTTCGATACCGCGCCGCGGCGCGTCCTGGCCCTGGTGGCCCTGGCCTGCGTGGCCATGCTGGCCTTCGGGCTCTACCTGCAGCACGTGGTGGGGCTGGAGCCTTGCCCGATGTGCATCGTGCAGCGCTATGCGCTGGTGCTGGTGGCCCTCGTGGCCGGCGTCGCGGCTTCCTTCAAGGGCCGCGCCGTGCACGTCACGGGCAGCCTGCTGGCCGTGCTGGCCGCGGGCTTCGGCGCCTTCGTCGCCGCCCGCCAGAGCTTCCTGCAGTGGTACCCGCCCGAGACGGCGTCCTGCGGCCGCGACTTCTACGGGATGATCGAGACCTTCCCGCTGAAGCGCGCGATTCCCATGATCTTCCGCGGCGGCGGCGACTGCACCAAGGTCGACTGGACCTTCCTCGGCGGCTCGATCGCCAACTGGTCGTTCGTGTGCTTCGTCGTGCTGGGGGTGATCCTGCTGGTGCTGGCGGGTCGCCGGCTGCGTGGCGGCGCGCGCCGCCACGCCTTCGCCTGAGTCACAGGCCGGACGGATAGGTCTCGGCCGGTTCGCCGGCGTGCCACTCCGGTTCGGCCACCAGCGGCTCCAGCGCCCGCGTGGCGTCGATGTGGAGCAGGGCGTCGAACTGCGCCGGCAGGCGCGCGTGGAAGTAGTGGCTCAGGCGCTCGCTGTGCGGCAGGTAGATCACGCCGATCGCCCGCTGCAGCCGGCGTTCCTGCAGCAGCTGCGCCAGCGCCGCGTCGCCGCGCAGGTCCAGCCAGAAGCGCTCTTCCTCGGTCTGGTGGAACAGGTCCTCGAAGCTGCCCGGCAAGCCGGGGCGCACGCGCTTGCGCTCCGCCATCGCGTCCCATTCCGAAGCGGCCGTCACCGTGCCGTGGTGCGTGCTGAAGCCCACGAGGCAAGCAGCGTCGCCCCAGCGGTCGCGCGCGAGCTGGCCCACGTTCCATTCGCCCATGTCGCCCATCTCGGTGGCGCTGGCGTCGCCCAGGTGCGAGTTGTGCGCCCACACCACCATCTTCGGCCCGGTGCCGCGCTGCTGCAGGTGCTTCTCCAGGGCCTGCAAGGTCTCCACCATGTGGTTGTCCCGCAGGTTCCAGGACGAGACGCGGCCCCGGAACATGGTGCGGTAGTACTCCTCGGCGTTGCGCACCAGGCGCGCGTTCTGCTGCGCGTAGAAGACGTCGTCGCCGTCCTGGCTGCCGGCCAGCTGCGCCGCGGCACGCTGGTTCAATTCACGCAGCTGCGTGACCGCCTCGTCCTCGCAGCTCGCCTGCAGCCCGTAGCTCGCGGCGTAGCCGTAGGCCTGCGAGTCCTCGCCGAAGTGGTCGAAGCAGCCGTAGCGCGCGCGGGCGCGCCGCGCGGCCTCCGGGTCGGTGCGATCCAGGTAGTCCAGCACCGCGTGCATGGAGCTGTACAGGCTGTACAGGTCCATGCCGTAGAAGCCCGCCTGGCGCGAAGGGGGCAGGGCGCGGTTGTGCTCGCGCAGCCATTCGACGAAATCGCGGACCACGGTGTTGCGCCACATCCAGGTGGGAAAGCGCTCGAAGCCGCCGAGGGCCGCCGCCGCATCGGTGTCGTCCGAGAGGCCTCGCACGTAGCGGTTCACCCGCCAGGCGTCGGGCCAGTCGGCCTCCACCGCGACGGCGTTGAAGCCATGGTGGGTGATGAGACGGCGGGTCAGGTCCGCCCGCTCGGCGTAGAACTCGTGGGTACCGTGCGAGGCCTCGCCCAGCAGGGCCAGGCGGGCGGCCGAAATGCGATCGACCAGCACGTTGTCGTCGGCGGCGGAGGCGGACGGGAGCAGGGGGCGGAGATGGGGGCGGAGTTTCTCGAGCAGCGCGGCATCGGCGCGCAGATTGCTGGTGGTCATGCGGTACTTCCAGGGGACGCCAGGGCAGCGGCCGGCAGGTCCTGCCGGGCGGCGTCGAGCAGGTGGCGCACCTCCTCGTCGCTGGTCTGCGGGAAAGCGCGGTACCAGAGGCCGACCGCGCGGAAAGGAATGGGTTGCGCCGGGCAGACGACTTCGTCGGCTTCCGCGCGCAGGTCTTCGACCGTCTCGGGCGCCCCCACCGGCACGGCGATGCAGGTCCAGGCGGGCTTCTGCTGCCGCACGGCGCGCGCAGCGGCACGCATCGTCGAGCCGGTGGCCAGGCCATCGTCGACCAAGACCAGCACGCGGTTGGAGAGCGCCAGCGGCGACGCGTCGCCGCGGTAAAGCAGTTCGCGCCGCTGCAGTTCTTCCTGTTCGCGCCGCGCGATGCGTTCCACGTCCTCCCGTTTCACGTAGCGTTCGGCGTCGGGGTTCATCACGCGGATGCCGCCGCTGGCGATGGCGCCCATGGCGTATTCCTCGTGGCCCGGATGCCCCAGCTTGCGCACGATCAGCACGTCCAGCGGCGCGCCCAGTTCGCGCGCCACTTCGTAGCCCACCGGCACGCCGCCACGCGGCAGGGCCAGCACCAGCAGGCCGGCGCGGCCGCGCAGGTGCTCCAGCGCAAGCGCCAGCACGCGGCCCGCTTCCTCGCGGTCGGTGTAGGGCAGGCGCGGCGCTTCGCTCATACCAGGTGTTCGGTCCGCAGCAGGTGGCGGCTGAACCATGCCGCGGCCAGGTCGGCCACTTCTTCCAGCGTGCCCGGCTCCTCGAACAGGTGCGTGGCATCCGCCACGACGGACAGGCGCTTGGGGCACTGCAGGCGCTCGAGCGCTTCCTCGTTGAGGTGCAGCGCTTCGCGGTCGTCGCCACCGACGATCAGCAGCGTGGGCGCGGTGACGGCGCCCAGCGCCGCCGGGCCCGCCAGATCGGGACGGCCGCCGCGCGACACCACGGCCGCCACGCGGTGGCCCAGGTGGGCGGCGGCGATCAGCGCCGCGGCGCTGCCGGTGCTCGCGCCGAAGTAACCCATGGGCAGGCCGCGCACGGCGTTTTGCGTGGACGCCCAGGTCGTCGCGTCTTCCATGCGGCGGGTGAGCAGCGCGATGTCGAAGCGATGCTGCCGCGTGCGCAGGTCCACCTCTTCTTCCTGCACCGTGAGCAGGTCGAACAGCAATGTGGCGATGCCGGCCTGCTGCAGGCGGCGCGCCACCAGGCGGTTGCGCGCGCTGTGGCGGCCGCTGCCGCTGCCGTGCGCGAACAGCACGAGCCCGATGAACTCGGCCGGCAGGCCCAGGTCGCCCTGCAGCCACGCGCCGGCGGAGGGGATGCGGACTTCCTGCAGCGGCGTGGCGTGATGCGCGGTGGCCATGGCTTCTCCTCCTGCAAGCTAGGGGGCGCCTCGCCTCGGCGGTGTCGGAATCGTGCCCGGCCGCTGTAGGACGCCCAGCGTGCCAGGACAAAGATAGTCCTCTGCCCGGGCTTTGTCACCGGCAGCTCTACGCGTGCAGGGGAAGGGGCTGCTGCCGAGCAGCCCCGGGTCAGCGGAAGCTCAGGCGAGCTTCTTGACGAAGACCATGCTCTTGCGGTCCCAGTTGTACTTGCGCTTGCGCGCATCGGGCAGCCACTCGGGGTCGACCTGCACGAAGCCGCGCTTCAGGAACCAGTGCATCGTGCGCGTGGTGAGCACGAAGATGCTGTCCAGCCCCATGGCGCGGGCGCGCTGTTCCACGCGCCGCAGGATCTTCTCGCCATCGCCCTGGCCCTGGCTTTGCGGCGACACGGTCAGCGCGGCCATCTCGCCAGTGCGCGCTTCCGGGTAGGGGTAGAGCGCCGCGCAGGCGAAGATCACGCCGTCGTGGTCGATGATCGAGTAGTTCGCGATGTCGCGCTCGATCTCGGTGCGGTCCCGCTTGACCAGCGTGCCGTCCTTCTCGAAGGGTTCGATCAGCTGCAGGATGCCGCCCACGTCGTCGGCGGTCGCTTCGCGCAGTTCCTCCAGCTTCTCGTCCACCACCATCGTGCCGATGCCGTCGTGCATGTACACCTCCAGCAGCAGCGAGCCGTCGACGGCGAACGGGATGACGTGGCTGCGCTCGACGCCGGCCTCGCAGGCCTTCACGCAGTGCTGCAGGTAGAAGCCGATGTCGCTCGGGTTCTGCGCCGGCGGCAGGCTGGCCAGCAGCTGCTTGGCGGCGGCCAGCGGCAGCTCGGTGTCGATCGGGTTGTCCTCGCTCTCCGGCTCCAGCGGCTGGATGCGCACGCCGGGGACTTCGGCCAGGAACAGCAGCTTGTCGGCCTGCAGCGCGATGGCGACGCTGGTCGCGACTTCTTCCATCGTCAGGTTGAAAGCCTCGCCGGTGGGCGAGAAGCCGAAGGGCGACAGCAGCACCATGGCCCCGAAGTCCAGGGTGCGCTTGATGCCGGCGCCGTCCACCTTGCGCACCAGGCCCGAATGCCGGAAGTCGATGCCGTCCAGGATGCCGACCGGCCGCGCCGTGATGAAGTTGCCGGAGATCACACGCACGGTGGACCCCGCCATCGGCGTGTTGGGCAGGCCCTGGCTGAAGGCCGCTTCGATTTCGTAGCGCAGCTGGCCGGCGGCTTCCTGCGCGGCGTCCAGCGCCACTTCGTCGGTGATGCGCATGCCGTGCGAGTAGCGCGCGGGATGGCCCTTGACCTTCAGCTGCTCGTTCACCTGCGGCCGGAAGCCGTGCACCAGCACCACCTTCACGCCCATGCTCTGGATCAGCGCCAGGTCCTGGGCGATGGCCTGCAGCTTGCCCGCGGCCACGGCCTCCCCGGTGATGCCCACCACGAAGGTCTTGCCGCGGTGCATGTGGATGTAGGGCGCCACCGAGCGGAACCAGGGCACGAAGGTGAAGTTGAAGATCGCGGACATTGACGGTCTGGAAGGCTCGGGAGAGGCAAAGACGCGACAGTGTATAAGCCCAGCCCGTCCTTTGCGCTATCGTGGCGGGATGGACGCGTTGGCGGCGGGTTTCTGGGGTGCATTCTTCGGCACGGCGGCATTGATGCTGCTGGTGTCGCTGGCCGCCTATGTCCGCTCGCACCGCCGGGTGGCGCTGATGGCCGGCCTCTCCGCGCTGATGTCGGCCGCCTTCGCCATCGCCTACCTCGGCTTCCTGCCGCTGGAGCCCGGCCCCGAGGCGCGCGTGCTGGCCCATGTGGCCATGGGCGTGGCCAGCGTCCTGGCCCTGATGCTGCTGTCCATGCTGGGCCTGCTGCGCCAGGGCGCGCGGGCGCAGCGCGCATTCGCCGGCCTGGGCGGTTTCGCGCTGGCGGTGATCGTTGTGGGCTGGCTGCTGCGGCCGGAACAGGCGCTCGCGCTCAGCTCGCTGGCCGCGCTGGGCGTGGGCCTGCTGATGATGCTGGTGGCGGTCCGCAGTGCCATGCGCGGCGACCGCCTGGCCTGGGGCAGCGTCACCGGCGTGGGCTGCATGCTGGTGGCGCTGGCCGGCCTGAGCTGGATCGCCCTGAACCGCAGCACGCCCTGGCCCGTGCACGCAATCAGTGCGCTGGCCGGCATGGCCTATCTCTCGGTGATGGCCGCTGCGTTGTGGGCGCGCTACTCCTACCTGCTCGAACTGGCGGAGGTGATGGCGCACGGTCCCAGTTACGACCCGGTCACGCGCATGCGCTCGCACAGCGAGACCGGGCAGATGGTGGGCGATTTCTTCTTCCGCCGCGAAGGCAGCGCGACCCGGCCGGTGGGCGTCATCGCCGTGTGCATCGCCAACCTGTATGCGCTGGAGAACTTGCACGGGCGGGCGGCGTTCAACCATGCGCTGTTCGTCTGCGCTGGCCGTCTGCGCCGCTGCGTGCCGGCCAACATGGAGATGGGGCGGCTGGGCGAGGACGGCTTCCTGCTGCTGCTGCCCAACCCGTCCGACCTGGAGCGCGTGCAGCAGGTCGCGCGCATCGTGCGCGAGCGGTTGTCGCGGCCGCTGGCCCTGAGCCTCAGCCGCGAGCCCGCGGGCCTGGAGGCGGCGGGCACCCAATGGGCGGCGGAACTGGGCATCGGCGTCCTCAACACCAGCACGCAGGTGCGGCCCTCGCAGGCCATCGCCACGGCGCGCGCGATGGCGCGCACGGCCTGGAGCTACGGCAGCCGGCTGGCGGTGTACGACGCGGAGCAGGGCCGGATCGCCGAACTGCCGTTGCAGCCCGCCAGCGTCGCCTGACGCGGTATTGGCGCCACAACCCGGGGAAGCGCTGCGCCTTTCGGGTATCGTCCGCCCATGGACAGGGTGGCGGCGGGTTTCTGGGGAGCCTTCTTCTGCACGGCGGCGTTGATGCTGCTGATGTCGCTGGCCGCCTTCGTCCAGTCGCACAAGCGGGTCGCCCTCATGGCGGCGCTGACCTCGCTGGTCTCCGCCGCCTTCGTCGTCGCCTACCTCGGCTGGCTGCCGATCGGGCTGGAGGTGGAAGCGCGCGTGCTGGGGCACGTGGCGGTCGTGGCCGCGATCGCGCTGGCCCTGATGCTCATGCTGATGCTGGGCATGCTGCGGCGCGGGGCGGTCAACCAGCGCGCCCTGGTGCCCGTGCTCGCGACCGGCGCGCTGGCGATCGTCGTGGGCTGGCTGCTGGAGCCCACGCAGCAGCTCGCCCTGGGCTCGCTCTACGCGATGACGCTGGCCGCCGCGATGGTCGTGGTGGCGGTGCGCGGCGCCCGCCGCGGCGACCGCGCCGGCTGGGTCGCCAGCGCCGTGCTGGTGCTGGCCATGGTGTCGGTTGCGGGCCTGACGTGGATCGCGCTGAAGCGGCCCGCCGAGTGGCCGGTGCATGCGGTGAGCGCGCTGGCGGCCATCGCCTATCTCTGCATCATCGCCCGCATGTTGTGGGCGCGCTATTCCTACCTGCTGGAGCTGGCCGAAGTCATGCGGCACGGCCCCAGCTACGACCCGGTCACGCGCATGCGTTCGCACAGCGAGACAGGGCAGCTGGTGGGCGACGTGTTCTTCCGCCGCGAAGGCGAGGCCCAGCGGGTGGGCGTGATCGCGATCTGCATCGCCAACCTGTATGCGCTGGAGAACCTGCACGGGCGCGCCGCGTTCAACCACGCGCTGTTCGTCTGCGCCGGGCGGCTGCGGCGTTGCGTGCCGCAGTACGTGGAGATGGGGCGCCTGGGCGAGGACGGCTTCCTGCTGCTGGTGCGCAACGGCGACGACATGAGCCGGGTGGAGCAGCTGGCCCGCACCGTGCGCGAGCGACTGGCGCGGCCGGTGGCGCTCAGCACCAGCCGCGACGCCGCCGGCCTGGACGCGGCCGGCACGACGTGGATCGCCGAGGTCGGCGTCGGCGTGCTGGGCACCACGACCCAGGCACGGCCCTCACAGGCGGTCGGAACGGCCCGCGCCATGGCCCGCACGGCCTGGAGCTACGGCAGCCGGCTGGCCCGCTACGACACCGAAGCCGGGCAGATCGCGGAGCTCCCGCCCGAGGAGCCGCGGGAGCAGCGCGAGGCCGCCTGAAGCGGCTGAATCCTGAGGAGAGCCGGGCCAGCCCATAATTGCGGGCTTTTCCGCTGGTTTCCGCCTTGCCTGCCCCGCTTTCCATCACCTTCCCGGACGCGCTTCCCGTCTCCGCCAAGCGCGCAGAGATCATGGCCGCCATGGCCGCCCACCAGGTCGTCATCGTCTGTGGCGAGACCGGCTCGGGCAAGACCACGCAATTGCCCAAGATCGCGCTGGCCATGGGCCGCGGCAAGCTCAATGCGCCCGCCGGCAAGGGCAAGCTGATCGGCCACACGCAGCCGCGGCGGATCGCCGCCTCCAGCGTGGCCAAGCGCATCGCGCAGGAGCTGCAGACGCCGCTGGGCGAGGTGGTCGGCTTCAAGGTGCGCTTCCAGGACCGGCTGGCCAAGGACGCCTCGGTCAAGCTGATGACCGACGGCATCCTGCTGGCCGAGACGCAGTCGGACCCGCTGCTCAGCGCCTACGACACGATCATCATCGACGAGGCGCACGAGCGCAGCCTCAACATCGACTTCCTGCTCGGCTACCTGCGCCAGCTGCTGCCGCGCCGGCCGGACCTGAAGATCGTCGTGACCTCGGCGACCATCGACGCCGAGCGCTTCGCCCAGCACTTCGCTTCGGCTCAAGGCCCTGCGCCCGTGATCTATGTGTCCGGCCGCATGTTCCCGGTGGAACAGCGCTGGAAGCCCTTCGAGGAGTCGCGCGAGTTCGACCTGAACGACGCGATCGCCGAGGGCGTCGACGACCTGTGGCGCGGCAACGCGCCGGGCGACATCCTGGTCTTCCTGCCCGGCGAGCGCGAAATCCGCGAGGCGGCCGACCACCTGCGCAAGCACCTCGCGCACGACCCGCTGACGCGCAACGCGGAGGTGCTGCCGCTGTTCGCGCGCCTGTCGCAGGCGGAACAGGACCGCATCTTCGACAGCCACAGCGGCCGGCGCATCGTGCTGGCCACCAACGTGGCCGAGACCTCGCTGACGGTGCCGGGCATCCGCTACGTCATCGACACCGGCACCGCGCGCGTGAAGCGCTACTCCTTCCGCAGCAAGGTGGAACAGCTGCTGGTGGAACCCGTCAGCCAGGCCGCGGCCAACCAGCGCGCCGGCCGCTGCGGCCGGGTGGCCAACGGCATCTGCATCCGGCTGTACGACGAGAAGGACTTCACCGGCCGGCCGCGCTTCACCGACCCCGAGATCCTGCGCTCCTCTCTGGCGGGCGTGATCCTGCGCATGAAGTCGTTGCACCTGGGCGTGGTGGAGGACTTTCCCTTCATCGACGCGCCGTCGCGGCGCGCCATCGCGGACGGCTACGACCTGCTGAACGAGCTGGGCGCGGTGGACGACAACAACGAGCTGACACCCATGGGCGGCGAACTGGCGCGCCTGCCGCTGGACCCGCGCGTGGGCCGCATGATCCTGGAAGCGCGCCAGCGCGGCGCGGTGCAGGAAGTGCTGGTGATCGCGTCGGCGCTGTCCTTGCAGGACGTGCGCGACCGGCCGCTGGAAATGCAGGCCCAGGCCGACCAGCAGCACGCCAAGTTCGACGACGAGAAGAGCGAGTTCTCGGGTTACCTGAGGCTGTGGCAGTGGCTGGAAGAGTCGCGCGGCGGCCATGGCACGGACCATCGCCTGTCCAACCGGCAGTACGAGCAACTGCTGCGGGCCAACTTCATCAACGTGCGGCGCGTGCGCGAATGGCGCGACGTGCATTCGCAGCTGCTGACGGTCGTCACCGAGCACAAGTGGCGCCTCAACGATCAGCCGGCCAGCTACGAGCAACTGCACAAGTCCATGCTGTCCGGCCTGCTGGGCAACATCGGCTTCAAGCTGGAAGACGACGAGGCCTACCTCGGCGCGCGCGGCATCAAGTTCTACCGCCATCCCGGCGCCCACCTGAAGAAGCGGCCCGGGCGCTGGATCGTCTGCGCGGAGCTGGTGGAGACCACGCGCCTGTTCGGCCGCGGCATCGCCAACATCGACCCGCAGTGGATCGAGGAAGTCGCCGGCCACCTGCTGAAGAAGCAGCTGCTCGACCCGCACTGGGAGAAGAAGGCGGCGGAAGTGGTGGCCCTGGAGCGCGCCACGCTTTACGGCCTGGTGATCTACAGCGGGCGGCGCACGCCCTTCGCCCGCGTCGACCTGCAGGGTGCGCGCGACATTTTCGTGCGCGCCGGGCTGGTGGCCGGCGAATGGGAAACGCGCCTGCCTTTCCTGGCCGCCAACCAGAAGCTGGTGCGGCAGGTGGAGGAGCTGGAACACAAGTCGCGCCGGCAGGACGTGCTGGTGGACGAGGAGCTGATCTACGCCTTCTACGACCAGCAGGTGCCGCGCGACGTGTACAGCGGCCAGACCTTCGAGCGCTGGTACCGCGAGGCGAGCCGCGGCAAGCCGGAACTGCTGAAGCTGACGCGCGAGGAGCTGATGCGGCACGAGGCCGCCGGCATCACCAGCAATGCCTTCCCGAAGGTGGTGAAGCTCGGGGGCGTCGACTGCGCGGCCGCTTACCTGCACGAGCCGGGCGATGCGCGCGACGGCCTGACCGTGACCGTGCCGCTGTTCGTGCTGAACCAGGTCAGCGAGGAGCGGGCCGAGTGGCTGGTGCCCGGCATGCTGAAGGACAAGATCCAGGCGCTGCTGAAAAGCCTGCCGCAGAAGCCGCGTTCGCGCTTCGTGCCGCTGCCGGAATCGGCGGCGCGGCTCGCGGAGGTGATGAACGACCCGGTGCGCTTCGCCCATGGCGGGCTCACCGACGCCTTGCTGAAGCAGGTGCGCGAGGCGACGAGCCTGGACGTGAAGCGCACGGACTTCAAGCTGGACATGTTGCCGGCGCACCTGTTCATGAATCTCCGCGTGGTCGACGAGCACGGCCGCCAGCTGGGCATGGGCCGCAACCTGCCGGCGCTGAAAGCGGAGTGGGGCGCGCAGGCGCGCGGGGCGTTCCAGGCGCTCGCCGGCCTCAAGGTGACGAACAAGCCCGACGCTCCCTCCCCCGCCGGGGCAGGGCAGGGTGGGGGCGCCCGCGCGGCGACGACGTCCTCGCCCGCGAGCCCCCCTCCCAGCCTCCCCCCAGCGGGGGGAGGAGAAAATGCCAGCTATACGAGCTGGACCTTCGGCGAGCTCCCCGAGCTGATGGAAGTGCGCAAGGGCGGCACCTCGCTGGTCGGTTTCCCGGCGCTGATCGACCATCGCGAGGCGGTCGCCATCGAGGTGTTCGACGAGCCCGAGGTCGCGGCGGCGAAGCATCGCGCGGGCCTGCGCCGGCTGTTCGCCCTGCAGCTGCGCGACGCGCTGAAGTACCTGGAAAAGAACATCCCCGACCTGCAGAAGATGGCGGTGGCCTTCATGCCGCTGGGGACGATGGAGGAACTGCGCGACCAGGTCACCGAGGTGGCCCTGGACCGCGCCTTCCTGCTCGACCCGCTGCCGGCGAACGCCGCGGACTTCAAGCGCCGCCTGGACGAGGGCCGCGGCCGGCTGACGCTGATCGCCAACGAGGTGGCGCGGCTCGCTGGCACGATCCTCGTGGAGTACGCGGCCGCCGCGCGCAAGATCAAGGACACGAAGATCCAGCCGGAGGTCACGGCCGATGCCGCGCAGCAACTGCAGCGCCTGGTGCCCAAGCGCTTCCTGGCCGCCACGCCGTGGACGCGGCTGCAGCACCTGCCGCGCTACCTGAAGGCCATCGTGCTGCGGCTGGACAAGCTGCGCGCCGACCCGGCGCGCGACAGCCAGCGCCAGGCCGAAATCAAGCCGCAGGAACAGCGTTACCTGCGCCTGCTCGCCGAACGCAAGGGCGTCATGGACGAGCGCATGGAGGACTTCCGCTGGCTGCTGGAGGAGCTGCGCGTCAGCTTCTTCGCGCAGGAGCTGCGCACCCCGCAGCCTGTGAGTACCAAGCGCCTGGAAAAACTCTGGTCCCAGCTGAATAGTTGATACCTCTTACCCTCTGGCTCCCGCGTGGACGCTGGAGTACAAGAGGGCATGGACCGGCGCGGTTTCATCGAATCCTGCAGTGCGGGCGCCGCGGGGCTCACGCTGGCGGCCAGCTGGCCCGATGCGTGGGCCAACGCCAAGCCCCGGGCCTACGCGCCCGCGCTGCTGGTCACCGATCGCGGCGACCCGCTGCGCGCCGCGGACCTGAAGGAGCAGGCGAATTACGTCTTCCACTATCCCTACCTGGCCACGCCGGTGTTCCTGTTGGACCTGGGGAAAGCCGCGCAGCCGCGTGCGCTGAGCACCGCGGGCCACGAGCCCTACAACTGGCCGGGCGGAGTGGGCAACAAGCGCAGCGTCGTGGCGTTCTCCGCCATCTGCGCGCACCAGCTGGTGTTCCCCACGCGCGAGGTGAGTTTCATCAGCTTCCGCAAGACCCGTGCGCAGCGCGGCGTGCAGGACGCGTTGATCCACTGCTGCGCCGAGCACAGCCAGTACGACCCCGCGCGCGGCGCCGAGGTGCTCGCCGGGCCGGCCCGGCAGCCCTTGTGCGCGGTGCTGCTGTCGTACGACCCGCGGGTGGACAGCCTCACGGCCTATGCCACCCTGGGCGGCGAGCTGTTCGACGAGTTCTTCAAGAAGTACGCGGCCAAGCTGAGCCTGGACGTGGGCTCGAAGGCGCACGATCCGGTCAATGGAAAGACGGTGGTCTATCCGCTGGAGAAGTTCTGCCGGAACCCGATCCAGTGTTAGAGCTTCGCCAGCCGGTCCAGTGCGGTCTGCAAGGTCTCGTCCTTCTTCGCGAAGCAGAAGCGCACCACCCGCTGGTCGAAGCCGTCGCCGTAGAAGGCGGATAGCGGGATCGCCGCCACGCCGATCTCGCTGGTGAGCCACTTGCAGAAGTCCGCTTCCCCCAGGTCGCTGACCTTGGAGATGTCCACGCACTGGAAGTAGCTGCCCTGCGAGGGCAGCAGCTCGAAGCGCGTGCGCGCGAGGCCTTCACGGAACAGGTCGCGCTTGCGCTGGTAGAAGGCGGGCAGTTGCAGGTAGGGCTCGGGCGAGGCCATGTACGAGGCCAGGCCGTACTGCATCGGCGTGTTGACGGTGAACACGTTGAACTGGTGCACCTTGCGGAATTCGGCGGTCAGCGCTGCCGGCGCCGCGACGTAGCCGATCTTCCAGCCGGTCACGTGGTAGGTCTTGCCGAAGCTGGAGACGATCAACGAGCGTGCCGCCAGCCCGGGGAAGCGGGCCGCGCTCTGGTGCTGCTGGCCGTCGAACACCATGTGCTCGTAGACCTCGTCGCTGATCACGAACACGTCGGTCGGCGCCAGCAGGTCCTGCAGCTGCAGCATCTCCTCGCGCGTCCAAACCGTGGCGCTCGGGTTGTGAGGCGAGTTGACCAGGATGGCGCGGGTGCGCGGCGACAGGGCCGCGGCGATCTTGGCGAAGTCCGGCCGGAAACTGTGGGGCACCAGCGGCACCCGCACCACCTTGCCGCCGGCCAGCTCGATGTTGGGCACGTAGCTGTCGTAGCAGGGCTCCAGCACGATCACTTCGTCGCCCGGCTTCACGATGGCCAGGATCGCCGTGATGATGGCCTGCGTGGCGCCGGCGGTGACCGTGATCTCCGAGGCCGGGTCGTACTTGCGGCCATACAGCGTCTCCACCTTGGCGGCGATCGCCTCGCGCAGGACCGGCACGCCCGGCATCGGCGGGTACTGGTTGAGGCCCTTGCGCATGGCCTCGGTGACGCCGTCGACCAGCTTCGGGTCGCAGTCGAAATCCGGGAAGCCCTGGCCCAGGTTGACGGCGTTCTTCTCGGCGGCCAGGGCGGACATCACCGTGAAGATCGTGGTCCCCATCGTGGGGAACTTGGTCTGGATGGCGGGGGTGCGGCTCATGGTCAGAGATCGTAATCGGAGCCGTGGCCGGCCATCGCCTTCATGATCAGGTTCCGGTCGAGGCGGTCGGACAGCAGTTCGGCGAAGCGGAACACGAAGTTGCGCAGGTAGGCGCCGCGCTTGAAGGCGACGCGCGCGAGGTTGTGGCCCACCAGGTTGCCCAGGGGCCGCACCGCCAGGTCGCTGTTGTTCGCCTCGTCGCGCACGGCCATCTCGGCGACGATGCCGATGCCCAGGCCCAGGCGCACGTAGGTCTTGATCACGTCGGAGTCGATCGCCTCCAGGGCGATCTGCGGCGTCAGCTTCTTCTGGTGGAACGCGTTGTCGATGCGCGTGCGGCCGGTGAACGAAGGGTGGTAGGTCACCAGCGGCTCGGCGGCGATGTCCTCCAGCGTCACCCGCTCCTTCTTCGCCAGCGGATGCGCCAGCGGCAGCACCAGCACGTGCTGCCACTCGTAGCAGGGCATGGTGACGAGGTCCTGGTAGTCGGACAGCGACTCGGTGGCGATGCCGATCTCGGCCACTTCGTCCAGCACCATGCGGGCCACCTGGTCGGGCGAGCCCTGGTGCAGGCTGACCGACACCTTGGGATAAGCCTCGCGCAGCTTCGCCACCGGCACCGGCAGCACATAGCGGGCCTGCGTGTGGGTGGTGGCGATGGACAGCGTGCCGCTGTCCTGGGCGCTGAACTGCTCGCCGATGCGCTTGAGGTTGCCCACCTCGCGCATGATCAGCTCGATGCTCTTGAGGACGTGCTGGCCCGGCTCGGTGACGCGCTTCAGGCGCTTGCCGTGGCGGGCGAAGATCTCGACGCCGAGCTCCTCTTCCAGTTCGATGATGGCTTTCGAGACGCCGGGTTGGGAGGTATGCAGCGCCTTGGCTGCTTCCGTCAGGTTCAGGTTGCGGCGAACCGCCTCCTGGACGAAGCGGAACTGATGCAGGTTCATCTTATTGCGAATTTCTACTAAGGCAGAAATTCATTATGCCCGCGGTCTTTATTCCAGCGCAATCTTTGCGAGCAAGTCCAGGACGCGGCCGTCTTCGCCGACCGGCTTTTGCAACGTGAAGCGAATGTCGGGCCGCAGGGCCTGCAGCTGCCGCACCAGTTCCGGCAGGTCCTCCCGGGCATGCCGCCCGGCGCCCAGGAACATCGGGACGATGACGATCTCGCGCGCGCCGGCCAGCACCAGGTCGGCCGCGGCCGTGCCCAGGTCCGGCTGCTCCAGCTCCAGGAAGGCGCAGCGCACCGGCACGCCCGGGTGCTGGGTGCGCACGCGCGTGGCGACCTGCTCCATGGGCAGGCGCCACAGCGGGTCGCGCGAGCCGTGGCCGAACAGGACGACGCCTTTCACCGGCGCAGCACCAGGAAGCCGAAGGCGCAAAGCGACATCACCGTGTAGATGAAGCCGGGGGCGCCCGCCGCTATCCAGGGGCTCCAGTTCTGCAGCACGCCGATGTAGCCGAACACGTTGTTCAACAGGAAGAAGCTGATGCCGATCAGCACGCCGCCGAACACGTAGCTGGTGATACCGCCCTGGCGGAAGTGCAGGTAGGCGAAGGGCAGGGCCAGCACCACCATCACCAGGCAGGACAACGGGTAGAACACCTTGCGCCAGAACTCCAGCTCGTAGCGCTGCGCGCTCTGCGAGTTGGCCTCCAGGTGCCGGATGTACTGGAACAGGGCGACCGTGCTCATGCGCTCCGGCTTCAGCAGCGCCACCGACACCATTTCCTGCGTGATCTCGGTCGGCCAGCGCAGGGTGGGCAGGGCAATGTGCTGCACCCGGTCCTGCTGCTTGTCGCCCGCGCCGAACTCGGTGCGCGCCGCGTCCTTCAGGATCCAGGCGCCTTCCTCCACCCGCGCCACGCCGGCCTGCGTGATGGACACCAGGTAGCCGCGCGAATCGTTCTCGAAGATGCGCACGCCGCGCATCTCGCCCTCGGGCGTCAGCACCTTGACGTTGACGTTGAACGAGGCATAGCGCTGCCGCTCCTTCAGCCAGGCGCCGGTGCCGCCGAGGGACACGCCGCCGTCGGCGCGCGCCTTCAGCAGCTGGCCGGTGTTGTCGGCCAGCGGCGCCAGGTAGTCGCCCACGACGAAGGTCATGACAGTGAAGCCCAGGCCCAGCACCAGCAGCATGCGCAAGGCGCGCCAGGGGCCGAGGCCGCTGGTGCGCAGGATGGTGTATTCCGAACTCTGCGCGAAGCGCGCCATCACGAAGATGGTGCCGATCAGCACCGCGATGGGCAGCAGCTCGTACAGGTGGGCCGGGATCCGCAGCGCGACGTAGCCCAGCGCCTGCGTCAGCCGGTAGGCCTGCACGTGGCGGTCCAGCGCCGGCAGTTCGTCCAGCACGTCGAAGAAGAAGAACAGTGCGAGGAAGCCGATGCAGACGTACAGGACCGCGTAGAAGACTTCGACGTAGATCAGGCGCCGCAGCGTCTTCATGCGGGGCTCCCGCCACGCAGGCGCCGCCGCAGCGCGGCGATCGACCAGTTGTTGTGCTGCTTGCCGAGCCACAGCGCCGCCAGCAGCAGGGTGCCGCCGTGCAGCAGCAGCATGAAGGGCAGCAGCTTGAAGCGGCCGCCGCTGATCCAGCTCTGGCCCAGGTTCAACAGGTTGAAATACACGACGAAGGCGAACAGGGCGAAGATCAGGTTGCCGCTGCGTCCCACCCGCGGGTTGACGCTGGACACGGTGATGGCCAGCACGACGAAGTTGAGCGCGGCCAGCGCCGTGCCCAGGCGCCAGCCCAGCTCGCCCTGGTTCACCGGCGTCGGCTGCCGCAGCAGCGACAGGGTGGAGCGCGCCTTGGCCGGGCCTTCCTCCAGCACGTTGCCCAGGGCGGTGCCCGTGACCCGGCTGCCGTGCTGCTCGAACTCGCTGATGCGCATCTCGCCGTTGGCCAGGAAGGTTTCCAGCCGCTGCCCGTTTTCGAGGATCAGGAACTGGCTGTCGCCGATGTTTTCGACGTGGCCGCTGCGCGCCGAAGTGACGGTCTCGCGGTCCCGCTCGCGGCTGGAGATGAAGATGTTGTGGCCCGACTTGTTGTCCGGCGTGTCCTTGTCCAGGAAGAAGACGCGGCGGCCGTTGGCCGACTCCTGGAACTGGCCGGGCGCGACCCGCTCGAGGTCGCCGCGGCGGCCGTAGCGGTCCTTCAGTTCCTGCGTCTGCTGGTTGGCCCAGGGCCAGATCCAGAGCGCCAGCAGGGCCACGACCAGCAGCACCGGCCAGGCAAAACCGAACAGCGGCTTCAGCAGCGAGGACAGCCCGCGGCCGGCGGCGAACCAGATGACCATCTCGCTGTCGCGATACATGCGCGAGAGCGTGCCCACGATCGCGATGAACAGCGACAGCGTGAGGATGGTGGCGAGGTAGCCAAGGACGGTGTAGCCCATCACCATCATGACCTCCTCGGGGTTGACGCTGCCGCGGCTGGCCAGGCTCAGCGTGCGGATCAGGGTCATGGTCATGACGATGGTGACGAGCACCACCAGGGAGGCGCCGAAACTTCGGGCCAGCTCCTTGCGAACGGTTGAATGGAATAACATCGGCGGCCAGGCGCGGCTAACGCGGAACAACAACGGATTATGGACTTCGAACTCAAGACCCTGGATGCGGCGGGTGCTGCATCGGAAAAATGCGACGTGCTCCTGGTCCTGGTGACGGATTCGTTCCGGGCCGGAAAAGATCCCGTCTCCCGACTGGTGGCAGCTGCCCTGGACGCCGGTGACCTGGAACCCAAGGCCGGCAAGCTGCTGCAGGCCTATCGCAGCGAGGGCATCGCCGCCCCGCGCGTGCTCCTGGCCGGCGCGGGCGATGGCTCGGGCCGCAAAGTGCAACAGGCCGTGCAGGCCGCCGCCGGCGTGCTGCGGTCCTCCGCCGCGAAAAAGCTCACGATCCTGCTGCCCGCTGCCAGCGGCGGCGATGCGGTGCGGGCCGCAGTCTGCGGCACCGCCGAAAGCAGCTACGTCTACGTCGCCACCAAGTCCAAGCCGGAAGGGCGGGAACTGCGCAAGGTGACCGTGGGCGTGGCAGACGCCGGCGCCCAGCGCGGCGCCTTCGCCCGCGCCAAGGCGGCCGCCGTCGGCATCGAGTTCGCCCGCGAACTGGCCAATCTGCCGCCCAACTACGCCACCCCGACCCGCCTGGGCGAGGAAGCCAAGAAGCTGGCCAAGGCCAGCGGCTTCGGCGTGGAAGTGATGGGCCCGAAGGAAGTGGCCAAGGTCGGCATGGGCTCGTTCCTGAGCGTGGCCAAGGGTTCGGCCGAACCGCTGCGCTTCATCGTGCTGCGCTACGAAGGCGGCAGCCGCGGCGACGCCCCGATCGTGCTCGTGGGCAAGGGCATCACCTTCGACACCGGCGGCATCTCCATCAAGCCTTCGGGCGAGATGGACGAAATGAAGTTCGACATGGGCGGCGCGGCCAGCGTGCTGGGCACCTTCCGTGCGCTCGCGGAACTGAAGCCCAAGGTCAACGTGGTGGGCCTCATCCCCAGCTGCGAGAACATGCCGGATGGCGCCGCCTACAAGCCGGGCGACATCCTCACCAGCCTGAGCGGCCAGACCATCGAGGTGCTGAACACCGATGCCGAGGGCCGGCTGATCCTGTGCGACGCGCTGACCTATGCCGAGCGCTTCAAGCCGCGCGCGGTGGTGGACATCGCCACGCTCACCGGCGCCTGCGTGGTGGCCCTGGGCGGCATCCGCAGCGGCCTGTTCGCGAGCGACGACCAGCTCGCGACGCAACTGCAGGCCGCCGGCGACGCCGCGCTCGACCCCTGCTGGCGCCTGCCGCTGGACGACGAGTACGCCGAAGGCCTGAAGACCAACTTCGCCGATGTCGCCAACGTGGCCGGCCGCGCCGCCGGCGCGGTGGTCGCCGCCAAGTTCCTCCAGCGCTTCGCGCAGGCCTATCCCTGGGCTCACCTGGACGTCGCCGGCACCGCCTGGAAGGGCGGGGCGGCCAAGGGCGGGACCGGCCGGCCGGTGGGCCTGCTGCTCGAGTTCCTGATGGCGCAGGACGGCGCCGCCCCAGCCGCGCCCAAGGCGAGCGCGAAGGCGTCCAAGGCTGCCAAGGCCGCGCCCGCGAATAAGCGGTCCAAGGCCGCGGCGCGCGCATGACCGAGGTCGCGTTCCACTTCAACGTCCCCGACAAGGTGGCCTACGCGTGCCGCCTGCTGCGCAAGGTGCACCGCACCGGCGCCCGCGTGGTGGTCACCGGCGACCCCGGCATGCTGCGTAGCCTGGACACCGAGCTGTGGAGCTTCTCCGCGCTGGAGTTCATCCCGCATTGCTACACCGCCTCGGCGCAGCCGCAGGTGGTGGAAGCGACGCCGGTGGTGCTGGCGGACTCGCCGCGCGCCGCCCCGCACCTGGACATCCTGGTGAACCTCGGCGAGAAGGTGCCCGAGTCCTTCGAGCGCTTCGAGCGCCTGATCGAGGTGGTGACGCAGGAGCCCGAGGACCGCGTGCTGGCGCGCGGGCGCTGGAAGCATTACGCCGACCGCGGCTACGCGATCAAGCGGCACGACCTCGCGCAGCCGGAGGCACGCTGATGGCTACGCGCCTGCCGCCCCGTTTCGTGCCCACCCTGACCGAAGTCGTGCACTCCGGCGCGGCGCCACTGTCGCCTTCCGCCGAAGCCGCGCTGTCGCAGGAGCAACTCGCGCAGCGCGTGCTGCAGCGGGTCGACCTCGTGCTGGAGCGCCGCCTGCGCGAGGCCATGGCCAGCGTCATCCTCGAACAGACCGAAGCCCTCGTGCCGCTGCTGCGCGAACGCCTCGAGCACACGGTGCGCGAACTCGTCGCCGCCGCTGTCGCCGAGGAGATGGCTGCGCGTCAACGCTGACGCTGCGGAAGCGTCAACGCCGGAACCCTCCGCGGGTTGACCGCGGGACCACGCCGCTCCACCTAGGCTTTCCCTATGGCCCGGGCCCGGAAATTGCGATATGGTCCCGCCCGTTGAGCAAACACAAGACGGATCTCAACCCTTTTCAAATATTGGAGGTTCTCTATGCAGATGAAGCTGAGACTGACGGTCGCCGCCGCTATTGCGGTCGTGTGCGGTTTCGCCATGGCCCAGGAAACGGTCGTCAAGATCGGTCACGTCGCCCCGCTGTCCGGTCCGCAGGCCCACTACGGCAAGGACAATGAAAACGGCGTCCGCATGGCCATCGAAGACCTGAACGCCAAGGGCGTCAGCATCGGCGGCAAGAAGGTCAAGCTCGAGATCCAGGCCGAAGACGACGCCGCCGACCCGAAGCAGGGCACGGCCGCCGCCCAGAAGCTGTGCGACGCCAAGGTCGCCGGCGTGGTGGGCCACCTGAACTCCGGCACGACGATTCCCGCCTCCAAGGTCTACAACGACTGCGGCATCCCGCACGTCACCGGCGCCGCCACCAACCCGGCCCTGACCAAGCCCGGCTACGACACCACCTACCGCATCATCGCCAACGACAACGCCCTGGGCGCTGCGCTGGCCCTGTATGCCTCGGACAAGCTGCACCTGAAGAACGTCGCCATCATCGACGACCGCACGGCCTACGGCCAGGGCGTCGCCGAAGTGTTCAAGAAGACCGCCGTGTCCAAGGGCATGAAGGTCGTCGACGAGCAGTTCACGAACGACAAGGCCACGGACTTCATGTCCATCCTGACCGCCATCAAGGCCAAGAACCCCGACGCCATCTTCTACGGCGGCATGGACCCGCAAGCCGGCCCGATGCTGCGCCAGATGGAGCAGCTGGGCATGACGAACGTCAAGTACTTCGGCGGCGACGGCATCTGCACGGCCGAGATCGCCAAGCTGTCGGCCGGCGCCAAGACGCTGGAAAACGTGATCTGCGCCGAAGGCGGCGCCTCCATCGCCAAGATGCCCGGCGGCACGGCCTGGAGGAAGCGCTACGACGAGAAGTACCCGAACCAGTTCCAGGTGTACAGCCCCTACACCTATGACGCGACCTTCGTGCTGGTCGACGCCATGCAGCGCGCCGGTTCGACCGACCCGAAGAAGTACATCCCCTTCCTGAAGAAGACCAACTACAAGGGCGTCACCGCCAACATCCAGTTCGAGCCCAATGGCGAACTGAAGAACGCGGCGACCACCCTGTACAAGTACGTCGACGGCAAGAAGACGGCGCTCTAATCGGCCCCTGGCTGATCGGGCGTAAGCGCCTGTATCATGAAGCCGCCCTCCGGGGCGGCTTTTTTGTTTTCCGCTGCAGCCTTCCACCGGCGTTGCGCGGGCGCTTCGTGCGTGTAGGTTCGCGCGAAGACTTGCTGTCGGCCCAGTCCTACGACCCGCGCCAGTGCTGGTTCTGCGGGTGATTTGCAGCGCGGCCGCGTTGTCGGCCCATGCTGCTTCCGCTACCCTCCCAGAAATCTGTTGGCCCGTCCAACAACTGCTTACCCATTGGGGGATGACGACATGGAAGTTCTGGCGAAGCTGCCCGCCACGGACCACCGCGATGGTGGTGACCTGAAACTCGTTCTGAAGGCGCTGTCGGCCTTCCGCCGTGGCGAGCAGGGCGTCACGCTGCCGACCGAATGGGACGGCGTCTTCGGCAAGATCGCCGCCGAGTTCAACGATCTCTCGTCCCAGTCCTCGCGCACCCACTCCCGCCTGAAGGGCCTCGCGAACGGGCCGCATGCCGGAGCCCGCGCCGGCCGCCGGCTCGGTGACGAGAAGCTCACCGGCTTCTGGCAGGAGAACGTCGCCAGCGTCAACAACCTGCTGGACGACGTGGAGGGCTCGGCGGAGCGCACCCGCACGCTGCTGGCGGCGCTGACGGAACTGAAGAAGGGCAACCTCCAGACCGAACTGCCGCACGACTGGACCGGCCTGTTCGGCAAGGTCGCCGATGCCTTCAACGACGTCGTCGCCGAGAACGTGCGCATGTCGCAGGAACTGGCGCGGCTGTCGCGCGTGGTCGGCAAGGAAGGCAAGCTGAAGGAGCGCGCCGCCATGCCCAGCGCCGGCGGCTTCTGGCGCGACTCGGCGGAATCGATCAACTCGCTGATCTCGGACCTGGTGCACCCCACGTCCGAAGTGGCGCGCGTGATCGGCGCCGTGGCCCAGGGCGACCTGTCCAAGTCCATGGCTCTCGAGGCCGATGGCCGGGCACTGGAAGGCGAGTTCCTGCGCACCGCGATGACCATCAACAAGATGGTGCAGCAGCTGGGGACCTTCTCCGCCGAAGTGACGCGCGTGGCGCGCGAGGTGGGCACCGAGGGCAAGCTGGGCGGCCAGGCGGAAGTGCAGGGCGTGGCCGGCACCTGGAAGGACCTGACCGACTCCGTGAACTCCATGGCCGGCAACCTGACGGCGCAGGTGCGGAACATCGCGGAGGTGACCAAGGCCGTGGCGGCCGGCGACCTCTCGAAGAAGATCACCGTGGACGTGAAGGGTGAAATCCTCGAACTGAAGAACACCATCAACACCATGGTGGACCAGCTGCGCTCCTTCGCATCGGAAGTGACGCGGGTGGCGCGCGAAGTGGGCACCGAAGGCAAGCTCGGTGGCCAGGCCGACGTGCAGGGCGTGGCCGGCACCTGGAAGGACCTGACCGAGTCGGTGAACTTCATGGCCGGCAACCTCACGTCGCAGGTGCGGAACATTGCCGACGTGACGAAGGCGGTGGCCGCCGGTGACCTGTCGAAGAAGATCACCGTGGACGTGAAGGGCGAAATCCTGGAGCTGAAGAACACCATCAACACGATGGTGGACCAGCTGCGAAGCTTTGCGTCGGAAGTGACGCGCGTGGCGCGTGAAGTGGGTACCGAAGGCAAGCTCGGTGGCCAGGCCGACGTGCAAGGCGTGGCTGGCACCTGGAAGGACCTGACCGATTCGGTGAACTCGATGGCCGGCAACCTGACGGCGCAGGTGCGGAACATCGCGGACGTGACGAAGGCGGTGGCCGCCGGTGACCTGTCCAAGAAGATCACGGTGGACGTGAAGGGCGAAATCCTGGAGCTGAAGAACACCATCAACACGATGGTGGACCAGTTGCGATCCTTCGCCTCGGAAGTGACGCGCGTGGCGCGCGAGGTGGGCACCGAAGGCAAGCTCGGTGGCCAGGCCGACGTGCAGGGCGTGGCGGGTACCTGGAAGGACCTGACCGACTCCGTGAACTCGATGGCCGGCAACCTGACGGCGCAGGTGCGGAACATCGCGGAAGTGACGACCGCCGTGGCGGCCGGCGACCTGTCCAAGAAGATCACCGTGGAGGTGAAGGGCGAAATCCTGGAGCTGAAGAACACCATCAACATCATGGTGGACCAGCTGTCCTCCTTCGCTTCCGAAGTGACGCGGGTGGCCCGGGAAGTGGGCACCGAAGGCAAGCTCGGTGGCCAGGCCGACGTGCAGGGCGTGGCCGGCACCTGGAAGGACCTGACCGAGTCGGTGAACTTCATGGCCGGCAACCTGACGTCGCAGGTGCGGAACATCGCCGACGTGACCAAGGCCGTGGCGGCCGGTGACCTGTCGAAGAAGATCACCGTGGACGTGAAGGGCGAGATCTCCGAGCTGAAGATCACGATCAACACGATGGTGGACCAGCTGTCCTCGTTCGCCTCGGAAGTGACGCGGGTGGCGCGGGAAGTGGGTAACGAAGGCAAGCTCGGTGGCCAGGCCGATGTGCAAGGCGTGGCCGGCACGTGGAAGGACCTCACCGACTCCGTGAACTCGATGGCCGGCAACCTGACGGCGCAGGTGCGGAACATCGCCGACGTGACGAAGGCGGTGGCCGCCGGTGACCTCACCAAGAAGATCACGGTGGACGTGAAGGGTGAGATTCTCGAACTGAAGAACACCATCAACACGATGGTGGACCAGCTGCGGTCCTTCGCCTCGGAAGTGACGCGCGTGGCGCGCGAGGTGGGCACCGAAGGCAAGCTGGGTGGCCAGGCCGACGTGCAGGGCGTGGCCGGCACCTGGAAGGACCTGACGGACAACGTGAACTTCATGGCCGGCAACCTCACCTCGCAGGTGCGGAACATTGCCGACGTGACGAAGGCCGTGGCTGCCGGTGACCTCTCGAAGAAGATCACCGTGGACGTGAAGGGTGAGATTCTCGAACTGAAGAACACCATCAACACGATGGTGGACCAGCTGCGGTCCTTCGCCTCGGAAGTGACGCGCGTGGCGCGCGAAGTGGGTACCGAAGGCAAGCTGGGCGGCCAGGCCGATGTGCAAGGCGTGGCGGGTACCTGGAAAGACCTGACCGATTCGGTGAACTCCATGGCCGGCAACCTGACGGCGCAGGTGCGGAATATCGCGGAGGTGACGACTGCCGTGGCCGCGGGCGACCTGTCCAAAAAGATCACCGTGGACGTGAAGGGTGAAATTCTCGAACTGAAGAACACCATCAACACGATGGTGGACCAGCTGCGCAGCTTTGCGTCGGAAGTGACGCGGGTGGCGCGTGAAGTGGGTACCGAGGGCAAGCTGGGCGGCCAGGCCTACGTGCAGGGCGTGGCCGGCACCTGGAAGGACCTCACGGACAACGTGAACTTCATGGCCGGCAACCTGACCTCGCAGGTGCGGAACATCGCCGACGTGACGAAGGCCGTGGCCGCCGGCGACCTGTCCAAGAAGATCACGGTGGACGTGAAGGGCGAGATCCTGGAGCTGAAGAACACCATCAACACGATGGTGGACCAGCTCTCCTCGTTCGCCTCGGAAGTGACCCGCGTGGCGCGCGAAGTGGGCACCGAAGGCAAGCTGGGCGGCCAGGCCTACGTGCAGGGCGTGGCCGGCACCTGGAAGGACCTCACCGACAACGTGAACTTCATGGCCGGCAACCTGACCTCGCAGGTGCGCGGCATCGCCAAGGTGGTGACCGCGGTGGCCAACGGCGACCTCGAACAGAAGCTGACGGTGGAAGCCAAGGGCGAGATCGCCTCGCTGGCCGACACCATCAACTCCATGACCGACACGCTGGCCACCTTCGCCGACCAGGTGACGACCGTGGCGCGCGAAGTGGGCGTGGAAGGCAAGCTAGGCGGCCAGGCCAAGGTGCCGGGCGCCGCTGGCACCTGGAAGGGCCTGACGGAAAACGTGAACCAGCTGGCCGCCAACCTCACCACCCAGGTGCGGGCCATTGCCGAAGTGGCGACCGCCGTGACGCAGGGGGACCTGACGCGGTCCATCACCGTGGAAGCGCAGGGCGAAGTGGCGGCGCTGAAGGACACCATCAACGAGATGATCAGCAACCTGCGCGACACCACGCAGGTGAACACCGAGCAGGACTGGCTGAAGACCAACCTGGCCAAGTTCTCGCGGATGCTGCAGGGCCAGCGCGACCTGGTCGCCGTGGGCCACCTGATCCTGTCCGAGCTGGCGCCGGTGGTCGGCGCGCAGCAGGCCGAGTTCTACGTGCTGCGCTACACGCAGGAGCAGCCCAAGCTGCGCCTGATGGCGTCCTATGCCTCCGACGGCCACGGCGCCTACGGCAAGGAGATCGACCTCGGCCAGGGCCTCGTCGGCCAGGCCGCGTTCGACAAGAAGAAGATCATGCTGACCTCCAGCTTCCCGGAGAGCCTGAAGATCGCCTCCGGCCTGACGGAGTCGACGCCGCTCAACGTGCTGGTGCTGCCGATCATCTTCGAAGGGCAGGTGCGCGGCGTGATCGAACTGGCGAGCGTCGAGCGCTTCAACCCGACCCACCAGGCCTTCCTCGACCAGCTGACGGAATCGATCGGCATCGTGATCAACACGATCGAGGCCAACATGCGGACCGAGGACCTGCTGGCCCAGTCGCAGTCCCTCGCGCAGGAACTGCAAAGCCGCCAGGAAGAACTGCAGCAGACCAACGAGGAGCTGCAGGAAAAGGCGCGGCTGCTGGCCCACCAGAACCAGGAGGTGGAGCGCAAGAACGCCGAAGTGGAGCAAGCGCGGCAGGCCCTGGAAGAAAAGGCCAAGCAGCTGGCCCTGACCTCCAAGTACAAGTCCGAGTTCCTGGCCAACATGTCGCACGAGCTGCGCACGCCGCTGAACTCGCTGCTGATCCTGTCCGACCAGCTTTGCAAGAACCCGGAAGGCAACCTCACGCCCAAGCAGGTGGAGTTCGCCAAGACGATCCATTCGTCCGGCAACGACCTGCTGATGCTGATCAACGACATCCTGGACCTGTCCAAGATCGAGTCCGGCACGGTGGTGGTGGACGTCAACGAGCTGCGCCTGTCGGACCTGCAGCTGTACGTGGAGCGCACCTTCCGCCACGTGGCCGAGGCGAAGAACGTGGACTTCACGGTCCGCACCGGCCTGAACCTGCCGGGATCGATGGTCACCGACGCGAAGCGCCTGCAGCAGATCCTGAAGAACCTGCTGTCCAACGCCTTCAAGTTCACGCACCAGGGCCACGTCACCTTGACCCTGGAGGAAGTGTTCGCCGGCTGGAACCCCGAGAACGAGGACCTCAACCGCGCCCAGCAGGTGATCGCCTTCTCGGTGTCGGATACCGGCATCGGCATTTCGCCGGACAAGCAGCAGATCATCTTCGAGGCCTTCCAGCAGGCCGACGGCTCCACCAGCCGCAAGTACGGCGGCACGGGCCTGGGCCTCGCCATCAGCCGCGAGCTGTCCAAGCTGCTGGGTGGCGAGATCCGCCTGATCTCCGCGCCGGGGCAGGGCTCCACTTTCACGCTGTACCTGCCGCTGGTCTACATGGCCACGCGCACGGCGCGCCGGGTCACCACCGACTACCGCACCGAGCAGACGGTGGCCTCGCAGCCCAAGCGGCTGGCGCCTCCGCAGCCGGTGCAGGAAGTCGAGGACCAGTCGGTCGACATTCCGACCGAGGCGGAGGACCTGCTGGCCGCCGACAACCTGGCCAACGACGACCGCGACAACATCCAGCAGGGCGACCTGGTGCTGCTGATCGTGGAGAACGACCTGGCCTTCGCCCGCTTCCTGCTGGATGCGGCGCGCAGCAAGGGCTTCAAGGGCCTGGTCAGCACCGCCGGCGCCGGCGCGCTGACCCTGGCCAACCAGCACAAGCCTTCGGCCGTCACGCTGGACATGCACCTGCCGGACATGGCCGGCTGGCGCGTGCTGGACCGCATCAAGCACGACCTGTCGCTGCGCCACGTGCCCGTGTGCGTGATCTCCACCGACGACTCCAAGGACCGGGCCTTCCAGTCCGGCGCCCTGGCCTTCGTCGAGAAGCCGATCCGCTCCAAGGAGGTGCTGGATGCGATGCTGGAGAAGCTGCACGGCTACGTCTCGCGCGCCGAAAAGAGCCTGCTGGTCGCGCTGGACGACCGCGACGTGCGCAACGAACTGCTGGCGCAGATCGAGGGCGAGCAGGTCGACGTGACGGTGGTGGCCAGCGCACAGCAACTGCAACAGGCGCTGGACGACGGCCGCTTCGACGCGGTGGTGCTGGAGGACGGCTTCGCCGGCGCCGACCAGCGCGACCTGCGGCGCGGCATCGCCGCCCAGGCCAGCATCGGGCCGGTGCCGCTGGTCCTGTACCGCGGCCCGGGCAGCCGCAACGGCTGGCACTCCGACGACGGCATCACGGTGCACGAGGTGGAAAGCGGCGCGCCGCTGTTCGACGCCACGCTGATCGCGCTGCACCGCAGCCTGGCGCGGCTGCCGGAGGTGAAGCGCAACGTGATCGACAACGTCTACGAATCCACCAAGCCGCTGGCCGGCAAGCGGGTGCTGATCGTGGACGACGACATGCGCAACATCTTCGCGCTGGCCACCGTGCTGGAGGAGCACGGCATGGACATCGTCTGGGCCGACAATGGCCGGGAGGCGATCAACCGGGTGGCCAACGACCCCGGCATCCAGGTGGTGCTGATGGACATCATGATGCCGGAGATGGACGGCATGGCGACCATGAAGGAGATCCGCAAGCTCCCGCAGGGCCGCAACCTGCCTATGATTGCGGTCACGGCCAAGGCCATGAAGGGCGACCGCGAGAAGTGCATCGAGGCAGGCGCCTGGGACTACCTCGCCAAGCCGGTGAACACGCCGGACCTGCTGGCGGTCCTGCGCGCCTGGCTCCAGCAATAGATGGGAAATCAGGTGAGCGCTGCGTCCTCCCCGGAGGCTCCGGACAAGGTCAACATCCTCGTGGTGGACGACCTGCCGGAGAAGCACGTCGTCTTCAGCTCGATCCTCGAGGACCTGGGGCAGAACATCGTCAGCGCGCGGTCCGGGCAGGAGGCGCTGAAGTACATCCTGGAGATGGAGTTCGCGGTCATCCTGCTAGACGTCAACATGCCGGACATCGACGGCCTGGAGACGGCGAGCCTGATCCGCCAGTACAAGAAGTCCTCGCAGACGCCGATCGTCTTCATCACCGCCTACGTCGACGAACTGCAGGCGCGCCGCGGCTATGCGCTGGGCGCGGTGGATTACATCCCCTCGCCGGTGGTGCCCGAGGTGCTGCGCTCCAAGGTGCGCGTGTTCGTGGAGCTGTTCCGCATGAACCGCCAGCTGCGCGAGCAGGCGGCGCAGCGCGAGGCGCTGGCGCGCTCCGAGGCGGCCCGGGCGGCGGCGGAGGAGGCCATCCACCGCGCGGACTTCCTGGCCGAGGCCAGCCAGGCGCTGTCCAAGTCCCTGAACCTGGACGACACCATCGCCGCCATCCTGGACATGAGCGTGCCGATGCTGGGCGAGCGCGCCGTGCTGGGCATTCCGGACAAGGAAGGCGGGGTGCGCCGGCTGGAAATGCATCCGGCCCCGCGCGCCGACGACGCCGAGGTTTTCACGCCGGAACTGCGCGCCGCCGCCGACCGCGTCATCCGCGACAAGCAGCTGCGCGTGCAGTCGCTGGGCGACGGCCGGGCCGCCGCCATCTGCCCGCTGCTGGCGGGCGACGAGATCCACTGTGCGCTGGCGCTGCTGGCCGATACCGCATTCTTCGACGCCACGCGCGTGGCGCTGATCCGCGAGTTCGCGGGCCGCGCCTCCATCGCCATGGAGAACGCGCGCCTCTATTCGGCGGTGCAGGAGGCCGACCAGCGCAAGAACGAGTTCCTGGCCATGCTGGCCCACGAACTGCGCAACCCGCTGGCGCCGATCCGGAACGCGGTGCACATCCTGACGGCGGCGCAGGAGCTGCCCGCCAAGCTGGCCTGGGCCCGCGACGTGATCGGCCGCCAGGCCGACCACATGGCGCGCCTCATCGACGACCTGCTGGATGTCTCGCGCATCGTGCAGGGCAAGGTGGCGGTGAAGCCCGAGAAGCTGGGCCTGGCGATGCTGATCGAGCGCTCGGTGGAAGCCAGCGCGCCGCGCCTGGGCCAGCGTGAGCAGGTGCTGGACGTGCTGCTGCCCAAGGAAGCGATCGAGCTCGAAGGCGACGCGGTGCGGCTGGCGCAGGTGCTGTCCAACCTCGTCAACAACGCGTCCAAGTTCTCGCCGCCGGGCAGCCGTATCCGGCTGGAAGCCAGCTTCGCCAATGGCGAGCTGGATATCGCGGTGAAGGACGAGGGCGCCGGCATCGCGCCGGAGTTCCTGCCCCGCATGTTCGACCTGTTCGCGCAGGCCGACCAGTCGCTGGACCGCTCGCAAGGCGGCCTGGGCATCGGCCTCACGCTGGTGAAGCACCTGGTCGAACTGCATGGCGGCCATGTGTCCGCCAGCAGCGAGGGCCTGGGGAAGGGCGCCACGCTCACGGTGTCCTTGCCCGGCCAGCTGGTCGCGCCGGGCGCGGCGGCGCCTGAGCCGGCCGCGCCGGTTCGCGTCGCGCCGCGCAAGCCGGCCGCTTCGCGCATCCTGGTGGTCGACGACCTGGCGGCCTCGGCCGAGACGCTGATGACGCTGCTGGAGATGGAAGGCTTCCAGGTGCGCATGGCGCACGAAGGGCAGGAGGCGCTGGCCGTGGCACGCGAGTTCAAGCCCGACGTCGTGCTGCTGGACATCGGCCTGCCGGGCATGAACGGCTTCGAGGTGGCGCACGGGCTGCGCAGCCAGCCGGAATCACGGCAGGCGCTGCTGATCGCGCTGACCGGCTACGGCGAGGCCGAAAGCCGCTCGCGCTCCGCGCAGGCCGGCTTCGATTTCCACATGGTCAAGCCGGCGGACGTGAACGTGCTGCTGGCTATGCTGGCCGACCCGCAGGAAGCGCGCAAGGCCGCGGTGACAGCCTGATCTCAGGAATGCTTGCGCGGCCTGCTACAATCGCAGGCTTGCTGGAGAGGTGGATGAGCGGTTTAAGTCGCACGCCTGGAAAGCGTGTGAGGGTTAATAGCCCTCCGCGGGTTCGAATCCCGCCCTCTCCGCCAAACGACAACAACCCGCCACCCGGCGGGTTTTGTTTTTGTCCCCCATGAACAACGCAGGCCTGCGCGCATTCCTCGCCCGCGAGTGGCGGCACCTTGCCGTCGTCAACGCGAGCAACCGGCCCTGGCAGATGCCGCTGGCGGCCGCGCTGGCGAGCGGGCTGCCCCTCCTGATCGCTGCCTGGCATGGCCAGGTGGGGCAGGGCGTGGCGGCGTCGCTGGGCGGGCTCGCCTTTCTCTATATGCCGGCCACGCCGCTGTCGCACCGCATGGCCTGGCTCATGGCCTGCGCTTTCGGCCTCGCCGGCAGCTACACGCTGGGCCTGCTGTGCCACCTGCTGCCGGCGCTGGTCGTGCCCATGCTGGCATTGATCACGATCCTGGTCACCATGGTCTGCCGCTTCTATGCGGTGCCGCCGCCCGGCAGCCTGTTCTTCGTGATGGCTGCGGCGATTGCCGCCTATACGCCGGTGAGCGCGGCGGCCTTTGCGGGGCAGGTCGGCCTGGTGACGATGGGCGCCGTGCTGGCTTGCAGCATCGCTCTCTGCTACGGCCTGTGGGTCGACCATCCGCGCGGCCAGCCGCCGGCGGTGCAGCGGGATTTCGGTTTCGTGGTGCTCGATCCGGTGGTGATCGGCCTGTTCGTCGGCCTGTCGCTGGCGATCGCGCAGTTGCTGGGGCTGGAGCGGCCCTACTGGGTGCCGGTCAGCTGCCTGGCCGTGATCCAGGGCGTGACCTTCCGCGCGGTCTGGACGCGCCAGCTGCATCGCATCGCCGGCACCGGCGTCGGCCTGCTGCTGTTCTGGGCGCTGGCAACCTGGTTGCCACTGGATGCCTGGACCATCGCCATCGGCGTGACGGTGCTGACGCTGGTGGTCGAATCGATCGTGGTGCGGCACTACGCGGCGGCCGCCGTCTTCTTCACGCCGCTCGCCCTGCTGCTGGCCGAAGGGGCCCAGCTCGGCACGATGCTGCCGCAGGGCCTGATCCGCGCGCGCTTCCTCGACACGGTGCTGGGCTGCCTGGCCGGGCTGGCGGGCGGGGCCTGCCTGCACAGCCCGCCCTTGCGCGAAGCGGCGGAGCGCTTGCTGCGCCGCATGCTGCCTGCCTGCCGGCCGCTGACCGCCTACTGCTTCGTGCCGGACAGCAGCGCCGCGTCGGAGCCGTCGGCGTTGGGAGCCGCCACGAACAGCTGCTTGTCGGTGGCGCGCAGGTAGGCGACGCCGTTCACGGTCTGGCCGGCGAGCGGGCAGGGCGCCGGGCCGAAGCTCAGGGTGAGGTTGTAGACGTTGGCGCCGCCGCGCGGCAGGGCGGTGCCCTGCGCCGTGCAGCCGTTGGCGGCCACCAGGGCGACCAGGCTGGAAGAGAGGCCGGAGTCGCGGACGCTCCAGGTCGCGCTCAGCTTGCCCTTGGACGTGCCCAGCAGGCCCGCGTAGCTGCCCACCAGTGCGGCGCCGGTGGCCTGGCGCTCGTAGTCGGTGTTGTACGTGGACGTGAAGGTCACCGGCGGGATGCCGGTGGAATTGATCGTGCCGTCGAAGCTCTGCTTTTTCGCGACCGTGGCCGCCACCGAGGCCCGCAGCACGCCCAGGCCTTCCAGGTTCAGGTGCAGGGCGCTGGCGGACGTGAAGGCCGCGTCGGTCATGCTGCCCTGGCCCATCACCGCGCCTCCCAGCACGTTGGGGTAACCGGGCGACGAGTACATCACGTAGTAGGAGCCATCGGCGAACACGAGGCCGGTGACGGTGCGGTTGGATCCGGTGCTGCCGATCCAGAGGCCGTCGGCGGCTTGCGCCGGCCCGGGAGTTTCGTCGTCGCCGCCGCCGCAGCCGGCCAGGACGAGGAGGGCGGCCGCCAGGGCGGCAGAAAGCTGAACGCGCATGCTCGACAGAGACCTCGCTGTTGCTTATGTAACGAGAAGCATACTCGGCCGAGCCATTTGGACAGTTATTTGGACAGTGACCAAGGACAAATTAGACAATTAGACAGACACTTGGACACTTCCTGCACTCAGCCGGTGCAGCGACTTGCAAATAAATCCGTTGCCTTTGCAACACAGGTGTCTAGACACTCATTGACTGTTCAATTGGACATCTCTACAGTCCATCTACACAGTCTTGGACATAGGGGCGCTCTTGCTGACCAGCAAAGAGATCATCGAGCGGACCGGCATCTCGCGTGCCACGCTCAACAACTACATCAGCAGCGGGTTGGTGCCGCGGCCGCAAGTGCTGCCGCCCGGTCCGCAGGATGGTGGAGCGCCTCGCATCGGCTACTTCCCGGACGACACGATCGAGCGGGTGCAGGAGATCCAGCGGCTGAAGCAGGAAGGCTGGAGCATCACCCGGATCGCCCAGCACTTCGCGGCCCAGCCCGCGGCCGCAGTCGCCGATGAGCGTCCCGCGGCGCCAGCACCACAACCTTTCATGTCGGCTGCGTCCGCGGCGCTGCCATTCCACTTGCCCACGCCTTCGGTGCCGGCCGCCGCGGTGGCCGTGCCGCTGGCCGTCATCGCAGCCGAGTCGCCGCTGCGCCTGTCGCTGGCCGGCGTGCGCCAGCCGGCCTACCTGGTCGACGACCGCTTCCGCCTGGTCTGGCTGAACGAGCAGGCCCGCGAGAACCACGTTTCGCCGCTGGCGGGCAGCGGCGCCGCCGCCGGCGCGGCCATCCTTCCGTACCTGCTGGGCCTGGACGAGGCGGTCCTGCGCTTCCACGTCGAGGCCGCGCGCGACCGCCAGGCCGCCGCGCCGGAACTGGTGCGCGAACTGTCGCCCGAGCAGGCCGGCCGCATCGAGGCCTTGTTGCGCCAGGGTTCGCAGACCGAGCCGGGCGTGGTGACGCAGGCGCGCATCCCGGCGGCCGCGGGCCATCCCGCCCGCGTCGCCTACGCCATGCATTTCCGGGAAGGCGTGTTGTTCGCCTGGCAGCCGGCCACCGAGGCCGCCGAAACGCGGTCCGCGCTGGCGGCGGCCGAGCCGCTTCTGACGCCGGTGGCCGTGCTGGTCACCTCGCTGCAGGACGCCGCCGGCCTGTGGGTGCGCCTGACCGCGCCCGAATATTTCGAACTGCTGAACGAGGTCGGGGCCGAACTCGACCGCGTCTTCCGCCAGCACCGGGGCCGCCCCGGGCGGCAGGCCGGCGAAGTCCTGGCCTGCTATTTCCTGCCGGACGCGGACAGCAGTTATTTGTGGAACGCCCTCGCGGCGGCCCAGCAGACCCGTGACGCGATGCGGCAGGTGAGCCGCCGCTGGCGCGCGCGCAAGAGCTGGGACGTCGAGATCCTGCTGAACATCGGGATCGACGAGGGCGAGGAGTGGATGGGTGTCGTGGGAGCTGCCGGCCAGCGCGAGGTACGCGTGCTGGGCGACGCTGCGGACCGGGCGGACCAGTTGGCCCGGGTCGCACGCGTGGGGGCCATCGTGGTCACCCGCAGCCTGGTCGGGAAACTGCCGGCGCCAGACCGGCAGCGCCTGACGTACGGGGTGCATCGCGGGGAGGGCGATGCACCCCTTCTTTTCACGTTTGCGCGCCTCTCGGAAATTGCACCCGCCTCGGTGCCGGCGCGTGTCGCCGAGCTCGCCGTGGCCGAACTCCTAGAACTCCAATTCCCGACTCCGCCCGCCGCCGCGGGCGCCGCCGGCTGACAAGAAAGGTTGTCCCATGCGTTGGCTTCGCAGCAGCATCCACTCGATCTTCAGCGTGCGCACGTCCGTGAGCGAGGCCCCGCCCGAGGGCCACCACCACAGCCCGGACGACGTGCGGGAAGCGATGCTGGCCCTCGCCGGCCTGACCACGGACGACCGCGCGGCCAGCCTGATCCGGCGCATCCGCTATGCCGCGGACCTGGAGGCGCTGTGGTACATGCGCGGCGAACTGATGCACATGCTCGCGCGCAGCCACGGCGAGGTCATCGCCCGCGAAAAGCTGGAAGACCTGAGCGAGCTGTTCACCGACTTCCTGCCGCGCGGGCTGCGCTCGCGGCCCAGCCCGCTGAACGGCAGCTACCGGCCCAGCCGGCCGCCCGGTTCGGACGAGGGCTGAGCCGGGGTGGCGCGGACGCTGGCGACCATCTGCATGGCCGAAGCGATGAGCCCCGACACCTCGCTCATGTTGGCCGGCATGAGGAGGGTGGTCTTGGAGTCCTGGGCGACCTTGCTGAAGGCGTCCACCGAACGTTCGGCCACTTTCAACTGCACCGCCTGCTCGCCGCCCGGCTGGCGGATCGCTTCGGCCACCTTGCGGATCGCGTCCGCCGTGGCTTCGGCCACGGCCACGATGGCAGCGGCTTCGCCCTGGGCCTTGTTGATCTCGGCCTGCTTCGCGCCTTCGGAGCGGGCGATGAAGGCTTCGCGCTCGCCGGTGGCGATGTTGATCTGCTCCTGGCGCCGGCCTTCCGAGGCCGCGATCAGGGCGCGCTTTTCCCGCTCCGCCGTGATCTGGCGCTGCATCGCGTGCAGGATCTCCTGCGGCGGCGTCAGGTCCTTGATCTCGTAGCGCAGCACCTTTACGCCCCAGTTCAGCGCCGCTTCGTCGATGGCCTGGACCACCTGCGCGTTGATGATGTCGCGTTCCTCGAAAGTCTTGTCCAGTTCCAGCTTGCCGATGACGCTGCGCAGGGAGGTCTGGGCCAGCTGCGTCACGGCCACGACGTAGTTGGACGAGCCGTAGCTGGCCCGGGTGGGGTCGGTCACCTGGAAATAGATGATCCCGTCCACGGTCAACTGCGTGTTGTCCCGGGTGATGCAGACCTGGCTGGGCACGTCCAGCGGGATCTCCTTCAGGTTGTGCCGGTAGGCCACCCGGTCCACGAAGGGGACCAGGAAATTCAGGCCGGGCGTCAGCGTGGCGTGGTACTTGCCCAGGCGCTCCACCACCCAGGCGTTCTGCTGGGGCACGACCTTGACCGACCGCACCACGAAGATGACGGCAACAACAAAAATGACGACTGCGACTTCCATGGGTTTTCTTCTCCTTGTCTTGTCCGGATTCAGACCTTCTCGAGCACCAGCCGGCTGCCGCTCAACTCCCGGACCTTGTGCAGGCCCGTGCCCTGCGGCGTGCCGCCTGCGGGCACGGCCGTCCAGACCGTGCCGCGGTAGCGCACGGCCGCCGTGTTGTCTTCGGCCCACGCGTCGACCTGCACGATCTCGCCGGCATCCAGGTTCATGTTGGTGTTGGCGTCGCTGGGTTGGGCAAAGCGGCGCTTGTGCACGAAGTGCCAGGTGACGACGGCGCCCCCGCCTACGAGGGCCGCGGCCAGCAGCTGGCCGGATTGCCCCAGACCCGCAAGCGCCGCCAGGGCGCCGGCCGCCATCCCGATGCCCAGCATCAGGAGGTAAAAAGTGCCTGTGACCAGTTCGACGACCACCGCCGCGCCGGCCAGCAGCCACCAGGTGCTCGCGTCCGCCATCTCTAAGTCCCCTTTCGTCGCATTGTGGGCAAAAAGCTCGGCGGTGCAACTTTCCCGCCTCGCGGATTTCATACACTCCGCGTCTCTTTTGCCTTTTTCGCCCCTGGACAGCCCATGAAGTTCCGTTTCCCCATCGTCATCATCGACGAAGACTACCGCTCGGAGAACACCTCCGGCCTGGGCATCCGTGCCCTGGCGGCGGCGATCGAGGCCGAAGGCTTCGAGGTCGTGGGCGTGACCAGCTACGGCGACCTGTCGCAGTTCGCCCAGCAGCAAAGCCGCGCGAGCGCCTTCATCCTGTCGATCGACGACGAGGAGTTCGCGCCCGGGCCGGACCTGGAGCCCGCCGTGGTGAACCTGCGCAACTTCATCCAGGAAGTGCGGCGCAAGAACGCCGAGGTGCCGATCTACATCCACGGCGAGACCAAGACCTCGCGGCACCTGCCCAACGACGTCCTGCGCGAGCTGCACGGCTTCATCCACATGAACGAGGACACGCCGGAGTTCCTGGCGCGCCACATCATCCGCGAAGCCCGCTCGTACCTGGAAGGCATCCAGCCGCCGTTCTTCAAGGCGCTGCTCGATTACGCGGAGGACGGCTCCTATTCCTGGCACTGCCCCGGCCACTCGGGCGGCGTCGCCTTCCTCAAGAGCCCGGTGGGCCAGATGTTCCACCAGTTCTTCGGCGAGAACATGCTGCGCGCCGACGTCTGCAACGCGGTGGACGAACTGGGCCAGCTGTTGGACCACACCGGCCCGGTCGCGGCTTCCGAGCGCAATGCGGCGCGGATCTTCAACGCCGACCACTGCTTCTTCGTCACCAACGGCACCAGCACCTCCAACAAGATGGTGTGGCACCACGAGGTGGCGCCGGGCGACGTGGTGGTGGTGGACCGCAACTGCCACAAGTCCATCCTGCACTCGATCATCATGACCGGGGCCATCCCCGTGTTCCTGCGGCCGACGCGCAACCACTTCGGCATCATCGGGCCCATCCCGCAAAGCGAGTTCGAGCCGGCCAGCATCAAGGCCAAGATCAAGGCCAACCCGCTGCTGAAGGGCGTGAACCCGGACAAGGTCAAGCCGCGCATCCTGACCCTGACCCAGTCCACCTACGACGGGGTCCTGTACAACACGGAAACCATCAAGGGCATGCTGGATGGCTACGTCGAGGCGCTGCACTTCGACGAGGCCTGGCTGCCGCACGCCGGCTTCCACCCCTTCTACGGCGCCTTCCATGCCATGGGCAAGAAGCGGGCGCGGCCGCAGAAGTCGCTGGTGTACGCCACGCAGTCCATCCACAAGCTGCTGGCCGGCATCAGCCAGGCGAGCCACGTGCTGGTGCAGGACGCCAACGAGAACAAGCTGGACCGCCACCTGTTCAACGAGGCCTACCTGATGCACACCTCGACCAGCCCGCAGTACGCGATCATCGCCAGCTGCGACGTGGCCGCGGCCATGATGGAACCGCCCGGCGGCACCGCCCTGGTGGAAGAGTCCATCATGGAAGCGCTGGACTTCCGCCGCGCCATGCGCAAGGTGGACCAGGAGTACGGCAAGGACTGGTGGTTCAAGGTCTGGGGGCCGGACAAGCTGGTGGAAGAGGGCATCGGCCGCGCCGACGACTGGATCATCAAGGGCGAGGCCCGCACCGCCAAATGGCACGGCTTCGGCAACCTCGCCGAAGGCTTCAACATGCTGGACCCGATCAAGTCCACCATCGTCACGCCCGGCCTGGACCTGAACGGCAAGTTCGCCAAGACCGGCATCCCGGCCGCCATCGTCACCAAGTTCCTGGCGGAGCACGGCGTGATCGTGGAGAAGACGGGCCTGTACAGCTTCTTCATCATGTTCACCATCGGCATCACCAAGGGCCGCTGGAACACGCTGCTGACCGCGCTGCAGCAGTTCAAGGACGACTTCGCCAAGAACCAGCCGATGTGGCGCATCCTGCCGGAGTTCTGCCAGAAGTTCCCGCGCTACGAGCGCATGGGCCTGGCCGACCTGTGCCAGTACGTCCACGAGCTGTATGCCAAGTACGACATCGCGCGCCTGTCGACCGACATCTATTTGAGCGACCTGCAGCCGGCCATGAAGCCGAGCGACGCTTTCGCGTACATCGCGCACCGCAAGACCGAGCGGGTGGAGATCGACCACCTGGAAGGCCGCATCACCACCAGCCTGGTGACGCCTTACCCGCCGGGCATCCCGCTGCTGATCCCGGGCGAGGTCTTCAACCGGAAGATCGTCGACTACCTGAAGTTCGCCCGCGCCTTCAACGCCGAATGCCCCGGCTTCGAGACCGACATCCACGGCCTGGTGACCGAGGTGGGCGAGGACG